>NZ_JBDOOX010000013.1:0-304205 GCF_039830575.1 Chromohalobacter sp.
TGTCGTGGTCGCTTGTTTATGCAGCTTGATGTCCATGAACTTGCTCCCGGATGAATTGCTGAAGAAGCTCTCTCGCTGCTAGCAGAGGATAACTTCTATAGGCGATCCTATCATCCGGGACCCTACATGTAGAGGAAATAGCCAGGCGAGCCGCATTTCACCGTTGGAATCGGGCTGCTCAGCTTGGTATGCCGGCCCGATCCTCTCGACCTCGCCAATGTAGGTGTACTCGCGTTTCTTGAAGACTTCGAAGAGATGGACGGCAACACCGTTCCCAGGGCTCTCATTGAGGGTCCTGTTCTGCGCGAAGTTGAGATCCATCTCTCCCGATTGCCCCATACCGGTGTAGTGGATGACATTTCCTTCCCACCGATCGTCGTATATCGACTCCACGTGGTTTGTGACGATCACCAAAGTATTGGTGCGTCGTGATCGACGCATCCCTCCTTGTGGGCTGCATCTGAAGAGCTCGCAGAGCTGGGAGTTGTCCAGAACAGTGCCGGGCTTAAGTGTCTCGATGCTATTCATGAGATTCGATCAGAGCCTTTGCGATGGGAATGTCAGCGGGTGCGAGCTCGAAGTTCATCAGATCCTCTATCGGGACCCACTCAACCTTATCATGCACCGTCAGCTTGAGTGGCTGGGCATCAGCTTGGACGATGATACCAACGAGATTGATAGATCCTCCGTCGTAGTCATATCGGCTTTCCATGAAGACTTCTTTGACGGTACAAGAAAGCGAGAGCTCCTCACGTAGCTCTCGCTCGAGACACTCTTTAATTGTCTCGCCGGCTTCTTGCTTACCACCTGGGAACTCCCAGTAACCGGCAAGGCTCTGTCCCGAAGCGCGTCGGGCAATAAGAATACTATCATCTCGGATGATGAGACCGGCGGCGACGTTCTTCATGCTTGAATCCATAGGGCTACGAAAGGGGTAGCCTAACGCAGCCTATGGGCATGTCTCATCAATGATTTACGTGCTGCCATAACTTACATGCTTCCGCTCGACGCTTATCGAGGTGCTCGGCCAGATCCGTTGCGCTTACCAGCCAAGGGGATTTCTGCGAATCGAGCGCACGATAGGCAGGCACCGGCAAGCCTTGGGCAAGCGCGCGAGCGCTTGCCGTCTTCGCGCTGATCCCAAAGTAACGGGGTGCCACTTCCTCCAAAGGGAGTTCGGCACGGCCGTTGAATTCGGCAAGCAGTCCGAAGTAGGTGTTCATGCTTGACTCCTCGCTCTCCATCGGTGGAACCGGTTCTGAATCAGTCGGAACGTCGCGCCGGCTTGCTTGTTGGTGCCTAATTCCGCGCGGCTTTGAATGCCGCATGCTTTCCGGACCCAGTCGCAGGCATCCTGCTCGGTGTGGGTACCGTCCGGCACGTCCGCGCCGAACTTGGCGCGGGCGCGGCGGTCCAGGTATAGCCGGAACGCGGGATCGCGGCAGAGGACCCCGGCGGCTTGGGCATGATTTGCATCAGCGACCATGGCCACATCTCCTGCAGCCGCATTGGCGCTCGGATGCCAGCCCAGTCAGAGCAATGGATAGTTCCCGAGCGACTACCTCCGGGGGCATCTGCTCAATGATCCGCTGCCACGTTTTCTCGCCATGATAGGTATCCATATGGTTGCGGACCTGCATGCCGATAACGTATTTGATCGTTTCCCGATCCTTGTCTTGACTCGTTTCATTCATTAGCAGGAGCCTCCATGTCCGAGCGCAGCAATATCGAACGCTTCGACGAACTGACCGGCGAGATTCTGGCCACGCTTTATCGTTCCTTCCCCGTTCCGAAAAACCTTCTGCCAGCGGAGTTCGTGAACAATCCCACGGAATATAACGAGGCCGTTCAAGCGGACGTGCCGTCCGAAGAGACGCGCTTTTTCATCGCCACCGCTGAATGGTTGCGCATGGCGGGATACCTGTCGGCCGACCCCCAGGATGGGCATGGCCATATCGTCAGGAACTGCGTGCTGACGCCCAAGGGGCTTGAGGTCCTCAAGGTGAAGCCTTCCAACCTGGATGACGTGGACACCCTGGGCGAGCAGCTTGTTACCGCGACCCAGCAGGGCGGCAAGGATGCTGCCCGTAAAGCGGTTGGGGATGTGTTGAACCTGGGAGCCAGGTTCCTGATCGGCCTGGGATCGCCCTGACGTCTCAACGAACATGCCGCCCCCTTTGTTCACGCAGGCCTTGGCACTCGATGCAGGTCGCCGCCCAGGGCGCGGCTTCACGGCGGGCGGCGGGGATCTCCTCGCCGCATTCCTCGCAATACGGATCGTCGTTGCTTTCCGGCAGGCGGTAGCCGGTGAGGGCATGGGCCATGCGCTGCTCGAGCAGCTCGCCTGCGCGATCGGCGTTATCGGCCATGGGCGACATCCTCCGCGTTCAGCGTTTGCACGGTGTGGCCATCGCGGTAGGCGCACCGGTGTTCCTGAACGGCGCGCCGCAACTCTTCCTCGCTGCTGAATGCCACGACCATGGCGTAGCGATGACGAATGGGCTCTTCGTTGGGCGTGAGCACGGCCAGTTCGCCGGCGTCTTGCAAGGTGCCCAGCGGCTGGGCCGCCTGGGTGGTCATGCGATGTGTCATGAAGGTCTCCTTATCAAAGTCCGGCCGGAAAGAACTCATCCGGTGCCGGTTGCGGTGGCGTTCGGGGAATGCCGAGATTCAGCGGCGCCGCGCGGGCCATTTCGGCCTCCTCGGCGGCGGCTTCCTGCTCGGCGCGCATTTCGGGGCTGGTGATCCACTCGTGGTAGCGGTTGCGCTGCGCGGCGAGCGTCTCGGGATCCGGCTCGCGGGGCGTGAAATCGGGCCCCGTACAGTTATTCACACAAGTCCAAGCGTCGGCGGCTTCGCCGCCTCCGGGGGTGGCCCGGTCGCCCTTGGGAGCCACGCGCCAGCGGTAGTAGCGCGTCAGATAGCCGGCGGTGCCCATCACCATCAAACCGAACATCGTCTTGAGCGATTCGCCGTAACGGCCCCGGGCGAACACGCTTTCCTCGCCGGTGGCCCGGTTGAGGGGATCGCTCCCCGGCTCGATCAGCTTGTCCTCGCGCCAGGGGCGAACGGGTTGCAGCTTGCGTGGCGTGAGCGGCCCGCCCATGAGCTGCAAAAAGCGCCGCCAACTGCCGGCGTTGCAGGCCGCGCGCAGGCTCGCCATCAGCTCGGCGGCCTGGCGCGGCGGGTGCGTGGCGGCCTCCCACTGGGCGACCTCCGCCTGACGTTCCTCGTTGAGCCGACGTGTCTCGCGCCAGACGGTCACGCTCGGCAGGCCAAGGAATTGAAACTGGCGAATGCCCCACACGGCCGCCCACGCCTCGATGCGGGGCGCGCTTTGGGTCATGTCCTTGCCGTAAAGGTCGGCGTCCACGAACTGTTCGCCGTTGATCGACTTGCTGATGTACTTCGCGATGTAGCCGGTCGCCGTTCCCTTGCTGTAGTCGATGCGCTCGGCATCGAAGCGGTACTCCTCGGCGCCCGGTTCGTCGGGGGTGTCCTCCAGGGCCTTGTCGCGGAGGATCTCGGTCACGCGCGGAACGTCGTCCGGGTGCATCCATACGAGCATGTGCCAGTGCGGGGTGCCGTCGTGGTGGGGCTCCACCACGCGCACGCCGTAAAGGCCGATGTCCTCGCGGGCGAGCTTGGCCCGCGCGCGTGCCCACAGGGCGTTGAGGTACGCCTGGGCCTCCCGCGGCGTCGCGCCGTTATAGCGGCGGTTGCGCACGCAGCGCTTGGCGACGACGGGGTGGAAGCGCGAAGGGCAGGTCAGCGTGAAGAACATGCCCACGTCGCCGCGTTCCCGGGCCTCTTCCTCCGTCTCGCGAATGCGCAACATCAGCTCCGCCCGGCGGTTTTCCGGGTTGGCCAGCCCCAGCTCCGAGAGCTCGGCCAGCGTGTAGCGCTCGTCGTGCTGGTTGATCGCCTCGACGGCCTCCAGCAATGCCTGGTTGCGATACTGCTGGGAGCGCCGGCGGCTCAGGTTGAGATCGGAGCAATAGATGCCTGCGCGGCGGTGGACGCGGCCGCACTCGCGCATGACCTGCTCGATACGTCGGCCCGACAGGCGGCGCAGCTGCCGCCGCCACCAGTTCGGGCAGCTCATGCGCGCCAACTGCGCGCTCAACGGCAAGTCGTCGTCCGGCAGGTTCAGTTCATGCTGAAGGACGCGCGCCTGGGCGCGGGGCAGGGCCTCGCGCAATGCCTCGATATCCGCGTCGCCGCGCTTGTGGGCCTGCTGGGAAAGCGAGGACACCATCGTCTCCACCACGCGCGCCTGCACCTTGGCATGCTCGATCAACGCATCGTCGTCGTGCGTGGTGTTCCACGGCCCGGCGAGCAGCGGCGCCACGGTGCGGCGTAACCAATCGTTGGCCGCACGGTAGTCCTCGGCCTGGGCGTGCAGTACATACGCGCGGGCCAGATCGTCGGCGAGCAGGGCAAAGCGTTCGAACAGCTTGTCGCGCCAGACACGGCACTCGGCCGTGCCGTAGTCGTTGACGATCTCGCGCGGGCTGCGTTGCCGGCGGGCGCGGGCCATCACTCGGCCTCCCGCTCGACGGAGCTGCTTGCCTCGGCGGCGTCCTGCAGGATGGCGTCGATGGTCACCAGGGCACCGCACATCTGATGCGCCTTGCGCCTCAACGCATGGGCGAATTCGGCCTGGCCGTTGCTGTCGAGACGCTTCGCCTCGCATTCCAGTGCCTCGAGGCCCTGGTACATATCGGTCATGATCCGTTCACTCATCACGCGACACCTCGCTCGATCAATGCCAGCCAATGCAGCGCGGCGCGTGTGTTGCCCTCGGCCAATGCCGCCCGGGCGTGGGCGGCAAGCTCGCGGCTCGGGTGCGGCCGGTTGCCTTCGAGACGGTCCCGCAGGCGCTGGCCATAGCCGCTCATGCGGTGAATGGCGCTGCGAATGGCATCGCGGCTCGCCTGGGGCATCGACTCGATGGCGCGGCGCGCGTCGCCAGCGTCGCCCCGGGCGCTAGCCAGTACCGCCCGGCGTTCGGCGGTTTCCATCTCGGCCCACAGTTCGGCGAGGTCGCGGTCCTCGCAGCGGTCGTGCAGTTCCGCGCGGAGCGCGCCCCAACCGGCACGGCCGTCCGGTTCGACGGGGCTGGGCGCGGTGTGCGATACGAGTTGTGCCATGGCATGACCTCCGGCGGTGAAAGGGTTACTGGCGTGGGCGCGCCGCCGTGCAGCGCAATGTGCCCTGTTCCAGGGCGTGTTCCCGCATGGCGAGCAGGTCGTTCACCGTGAACGCCACCGGCTTGCCGCCGGATGTGCGCATCACCACCACGCTCGAGGTCGTGGCATCGACATCCACCCAGGCGGCCTGATGCAGCGTTTCCAGCTCGGCATGGGCCTGAAGGGCCTGAAGCTCGGCGGTTGCCTCGCTGATGTCGTGGCGTGTCATCAACTCCACGGCGCACGCCTCGATGGCGTCCGGCCGTGAAAGGCCTTGGCAATGGCGCAACAAATAGGCCGAGGCAGCGTTTTTAAGGTCGAGTTGAGGGGCCCGGCCGGCTGCGCGGCCGGCGGGTACGGTCATCGTGGTCATGGTGTCGCTCCGGGTTAGCGCGATGTCTCGCGGAACATGTCGCTCGGTGGCAATAGGCGGTAGGGCACGTGTTCGGCCAACTCGCCGTGATAATCCGGGTTTGGCATACCGCTAGGGCTGGTCGTCTCGGTGACGATGTATTCCCCCTTGCCGCACCAGCCGCACATCGGCTCCTGGCACTGCAGGTAGGCCACGCGGTAATCCGAGTGCAGTTGCTTGGAGGTGCGCACCCGGCAAGGGCCGTGGCAATGGGGGCAATCCCAGCGCATCGTCATCGCTTTCCTCCTTTCACTGGATACAGCGCACGTGGTCCGGCGGTGTTCCTGGCGGCGTTTCGGATGCGGTGCCGGGTGAGGTATTCCGCCGCCTGATCGAGGGTGTCCAACCCCTGTTGTTGCCGGACCCCTTCCAGCACCCGTTCCATGCTGGGGCTGACTTCAAAACTGACGCTTTTGTCGTGGGGCATGTCGGACCTCGTGAGTCGTCGATGACTCATCAATGACGCATTAATGAAGCTTCGCTTCGGCGGTAAAGGGCGTCACACTGATGGCATCGAACTCATGGATGTTGCTGACCCCGAGGGAATCGAGCGCCTCGTTCATCACCATGTAGTGGAGCAACGTCGCCATGGGCAGGCCGTTCAAATTGGCCAAGGCCTCCAATAGCGCGAACTCGGCCTCGCTCAGGTTGACCTGAACGCGTTTGCTCTTGTTGCCGCGATTGGATGAATACATCACGAACGTCCTTTTTTCGGGTTTGGCTTGTGGGCCGCGCGGGGCGTCGAAATACGTGAAGCGCGGCACAGATGAAACAAATGGAGAATTGCCTTGCCGTTCATCCAGACCAGGGCCAAAGCCATCGCCAGCAAGACCGGTCGCTTCATCTTCGGCAGCTCTGGATGGTCAAGTCGTCAGGACGGATTCCCGGCCGCGTCGCGCTCGAGCCCACGCAGAATCAGCAGGCGCGCCGTGGCGGAAACCGAGCGTTCATCCCGCTTGGCCAGGGCATCGATGGTGGCGCGTTCCTCGGGGGTGACGTGGGCCATCAGCGGGCGATTGCAGCCCCGTGGCGAGCGCATGGAGGTAGAGGGCGTGGGCATATTCATGTGTTACTCTCTCTAATGGACTGTAAGACAATGCACGCCAACGGCGAGGCCGGTGCCGTGCTACCCGGGGACCCGGGCACCCGGGACGTCATGGCAGTGACGTTGCCGGGTGGGCCTGTGAAAGACTGCATACAGAGAATGGAACCGTATGGTTACCATGTCAAGGGGTATGATACCGAATGGTCGATATAGGCGATCGCTTGAGGGAAGAAAGAGACCGCTTGGGTTATACCCAGACGGCATTTGGTGAGTTGGTTGGCGTTACCAAGAAAAGCCAGATGCTTTATGAGTCAAATCAACGGCTTCCGAAAGCTGATTACCTTACAGCTGCTGCCTCAATTGGCGTGGATACTCAGTATCTGCTCACGGGCCAACGCAGCGTGAGCCCTGCAATGGCGCAGTCTGGGTGGGAACCAAATGGTTCTCATGATGGCTACTCCCCCGTACCGATGTATGACATCGAGGCCGCCGCCGGCGCAGGGCGCCTCATCGAGCACGAGAACATCGAAAGCACCCTCTATTTCGAGACCCGGGCACTATCCGCCGAAGGGCTCGATCCCGCGCACCTGATCGGCGCCAAGGTCCGCGGCGACTCCATGGGCAGCACGCTCCAGGACGGCGACCGGGTGATCGTCGACTGCAGCCAGCGCACGCCGGACGGCGTGTTCTTGCTTCGCGTGGGGGAGGAATACCGCATCAAGCGCGTGCAACGCGTAGCGGGTGGGGCCTGGCTACTGATCAGCGACAACCAAGCTTACGAAAAAGAGATGATCAAGCCCGACGAGATGCAGGACGTGGAGATCTTGGGGCGGTGCCGGGTCAGGATTGGGCGAATCCTATAACTGCATAACTGCATAACTGCATAACTGCATAACTGTATTACTGCATAGGTACAAAACTGCATTACGGCGAATGATGATAGCCGATAAATATAAGAAGGTGCCTGGAAAGGGCAAAACAACGCAGACGCAAGGGAGACAGCCATGGAAGCCCTTATTTTCTGGGGGTTGGTCGGTGCCGTTCTGGCATTCAACACACGCCAAACCAAGTGCTAGGCGGGCTGGGCTGAGGCGGATGCAAATAGGCGAAAGGGGGCGACCCTTCAGCAGATTCAAAGCAAAGATACCGACCCCTATGCCTCTTTTTCATCAATACAATCCCTCTGCCACCCTGGCTCATCACTTCTTTCATCTGAGGTCCGCCTGCGTTTTATCTATGAAGGCGCCAATGGAAACATATCGACTCGAGAGGTATCGAACTGGATGATGGCGTCTACATCGGGGGCTGTAATAGCAGGCGAGCAGCCCGTACATTTCGTCGTGATCGTGTAGTGGAGCACCTGGAGGGCGAAGAGTTTCTGATGTCAATGATGGATCCTGACGACTTTGTTGATGAGCCCTTTGGGACCGCTTTGGAATGGAGGTTCTGTTCATTGGTTTTAGTGAAGACGCGAAGTTTGATCTTGAAGCGGACGCTGGTCTCGTAATACGCAGAGCAGCGACAAAGGATATAATGTCCGTGGCTGGGCTGCGAGTAGGTTCTTTTAAGTTGTCAAAACGCGCAAGAAAAGATGTGTATTGTTGAGTATGCCATAGTTTATGCGACTATTGAGGAAAGGTGAGTTCACTAGATGTCAAAAAAATATTTTTTATTGAAAAGAAATGGCTTTTATAAAGAGGTGAGCACTTGTGAAGATAACAATTGAAGATTTTGGGCCAGTATCAAGGTTTGAATTCGATACTGATGTTGACTTTCATCTAATTGTCGGTGAGAACAATGTTGGTAAATCTTATGCGCTTTCTGCCTTTTACTCGGTTTTAAAGGCAATGGATAGTGTTTCTCATAACCCCTCTTTTATGCACTATTTTAGTGGGCTTTTTTGGGGTGACGCTGAGTCTGAGGCTATGAAAGATAAGCCTGAGTTAAACACAAGGCCTAAAGAGGATTATGATGTCCAATCGTATTTTGAGTTTGTGGCAAAGGTAGTATTTGATGAGTCCTTCGCACAAGTTTTTTCTGAAAATGTTAAAGCAACATACAGTGAGATAAGCTCAATTAGCAATCAGTTTAGCGGTGGAAGATCAAGGATAACCATTTCTTCAGGTGATTTCTTTATTGTTCTTTCTGGTGATATTGATGGCTTTGAAGTAGAAAAGGTTTCCTATGCTAAAAGAGTGATTGTTAGACCTGTAAAAACAAACAGAACCCCCAGATACCAAGGGGAGAAATATGTAGTGTATCTTAACAAAGCTGTCCGGAGCTCTGATATTTATTCAGAGGTAAATCAAGCATGTGCCAAGCAGCTTTTGAAATTCTTTGGCGATGTTGGTAGAAAAATATCAGCGGTGCATTATCTACCTGCATCACGATCAGGACTGTATCAGGCCTTATCTGCATTTGGGCAAATTATTGCTCAACTTTCTCAAAGTAGATCAATGCTTACTCAAAAAGTAGAGCTCCCAGGGATATCTCAGCAGCTGAGTGATTACTTTATCAAGTTGTCCAATATTGTTGTCTCAAATGAGGCTAAAAATAAAAGCATGGAGGGTATAGCTGCTGCTATTGAAAAAGAGGTCTTGAAGGGAGATATTGAATTTGATGAGTCTGACAAGAGGATATATTATAAGCCGGTGAATACAGATTTGAAGCTTGATTTGTCTGTCACTTCATCGATGGTCTCAGAAGTGGCGCCTATTGTCGCATATATCCGTCACATTCTTTCTAATCCGCCTACAAACTTTTTCAGTCGCCGGTTCAGATCGCAAAAAAACAGGCCTCCCCTTAGGCAAGTTATTATTATCGAGGAGCCAGAGGCTCACCTACATCCTAGAAACCAGATAAAAATGACCAAGCTTTATTCTGAATTGGCGAAGGCAGGGGTGGTGGTTGTTATGACATCGCATAGTAATTATGTTTTCAATAAGCTTAGTAATATAGTTATTTCCGGAGGACTGGATACGGATCAAGTGAAGTGCGATCTATTCTCGATGACTGGCTATGGTGGTGTCGGAGAGCCTCAGGGAATTGATCGCTTGGGCATTGATGATCAAAATTTTGTTGATGCTGGTGAGGCTTTGCTAGAAGAAAAGCTTGATCTGTTTTCTAAAATGGAAAATTCAAATGATTGATGATATCTATAGTCATCATGTTTTAAATGGAATTGTCGCCAATACTGTAGAAGAAGAAGGTATTGAGGTTGAGGTGGGCAGAACATTGCTGGATTCTAATGGAGATATTGATTCAGAGTGCGCCGTGATATTAAAGCCTGATGATTACTATTCAACACGTGTCATGGCTAGGCCTCCTAAGTCTGTAGATAATGTGGTGGTAACCCATGATGGAGATAGTTACAGGGTGTATGTTATTGAATTAAAGTCTACGAAAAAAGTCGGTAGGCTGAGTAGGGCTGAGATACATGAAAAGTTTTTGACAGTTGTTGAAAGATTTTTTTCGGAAGACTTTCCGGAGATTTTTATGAGAGATTTTGATCTTGCCGATCTCGCGCTGTGGTTAGTTTGTGACCCGTTTGGGATGAAAGGGAAAGGGGTTTCTCAAGAGGTTTTCGACAGAAAAGTTAAATCTTGTGGCTTAGATGCATATGCCTCTATGAAGCCCTTAAGTTATAAAGGAAAGTTAAGAATGATAAAGCCGATGCTGCCTCCACCTGTAATTGAAAAGCATGGTTGTTTCACAGCGCCTGCGTGAAAATATTAATCTATATTAGATATTCTTGGTCGGTTCGTTCACTGGAGACCTTCCCCCAAGCTATCCTTGGCCTGTGATTTTCATGGGAGCTTGGGGGCATATCTCAGCACAGTGTGGTGCCGAACATTTGTGTCACTTTGCCCTTACCCTCGGCAACTCTCCCCACTTCGTCGTATAGCGCTACGTGAGGTGGCCGCGGCGCAGTTGCCATGCGGCGTCTTTGCGCTGTCCCCCCAGGCGGACGGTGTCGCGCCCCATCTCACGGTTGAGCTTGTCGACTACGTTTATCAGCGCCTCACTCTTGCGCTTCCTCCTGGCTTTGCGGCGCGTCGAACAGGTCCGATTGAAGCGTAGCCTTGTCGGCGAGATCTTGGGCGCCGATGTATGTCGCGTGCATGAGCTCCTCCTTGTGTTTCACTTGTGCTGTGTATTTATACAGTATTAAGCTAAGCACCGAGAAGACGGCAAATGCTTATGTAATGAGCAAGCCGCGTTAGCCACCTTCAACGGCGCAGGGAGTCAGCATGCGTGTGCACTACGTGGGACCGCTTGTGGCGGGGCTCGATCATCCAGCGATGCGAGGCTATGACGCGTCACAGTTTCCGCCGAGCTGCTATCTGGTAGAGATCGGGGACGAGGGCGGCATCGAGGGGCCTCTCATCGAGGGGGACGTACTGGTGGTGGATGAGCAGCGCCCAGTCGGGCACGCGGATCTGGTGGTAGTAGACCTGGAAGGTGAGCAGCGGCTCTTCAAGAGCCATCGCATCGGCGGGCGCCTGCGCCTGATGCCGACCGTCGGCCCCAAGGAATCGCTATGGGCCAGGCGCTCCGATCTACGGGGCGTGGTGGTAAGCCAGGCAAGGCGGTACAGGGTTTGAGAAGTAAGACCCCGGCTAGAAATAGCCGGGGATCATATTTAGGCGGCTTTATTACAATGTGGGCATTCGACTTCGCCAGAGCCTTCACACTCTTTGCATGAGGTGCGACCGTCCTCATCGCATTCAGTGCAAAATGGATCTTCACCATCACCATTGCATTTGCTGCATTCGGCGTTACCGTTTCCGTCGCAATTTCCGCAAGCCAGGACCTTTAAACCTCCGCACTCCGTGCATGCCCCTTCTTCGATTCCACCTGAGCCATTACAAGCCCTGCATTCGATGCTTCCATCACCACCGCATTGATCGCAGTTTTCAGGGCCTACCGTCCCATCGCCATCACAGAATGTGCAGCTTCTTCCCTTTCCTGCTTCAGGATCATAGACGTTTCCAGCTCCCTGGCATTCCGGGCATGTCACTTCGCCATTGCCCCCATGACATTTGGGACAGGGGATCTCCCCCTCTTCGTAGCACTGTATACAAGGCTCCATCGGCTTCTCCCTATGTGTGAAGTGGCTCATGAGAACGCTCACAGTCTGACGAGGCCTACGTGGAAGCCGACAGGTGTGTGGCGCAATAGCTATAGCTCGGGGCGACCTCTGGAAAGATCAATAGGGGGAGCTTTCGAACTTGGTGCTATGTCTCAGCCGCGGCCCCCTTCACCTCACACTGCACCCGGGTGCCAAACCCATCGTCATCGAGTGAGTCTTCCACTTTCGTGACCAGCCAGAGCGTGGCGTCGATGTCCGGCTTGAAGCCGATGGCCGTGAGTGGCGACTCGGGGTGGATGTCGGCGCGTCCTTCGGCAAGGGTGATGTCGAAGGTGGCTTCGCCGCGTTGCGCGCGCCGCCATTCGGCTTTGGCGGCGTCCAGGGCGTCAGCCTGGCTGGCGTAGGTGGGGCGCAATTCCTTGGCATCTTCGTCACTGCCGGCGATGACACGCTGGCGCTTGGCGTTTGCCTTGTCGTTCCAGTAGGCGATGACGCCGGTATAAGTGTCGCGATCGGTGGCGCTGTAGCGGTGCCGATCGCCATCGCGTCGGGTGAGGGTGACGGCCGGCATGGCCAGGCCGCTGGCCGTCAGGGCTTCGCCGGCCTGGGTGAACAGCAGCCGGGCGGCTTTGACGGTGGCCACGGCATCGAAGCGTTCGCCCAGGCGGGTGAGGAAGTTCAGGTCGCTCTCTTCGGTCTGGTCGATGTGGCCGATGCGGATGCCGCGGACGGTGTCGCCGACCACCGGCTCGAGCGTGTGGCGCTTGGCGATGGTGTCGATGATCTCGCCGACGGTGATGTCGTGCCAGCTGCGACTGCGCTTGCCCGGCAGGCGGCCGCGCATGTCGGCGCTGCGCGCGCGGATGGTGATCTGGTCCGGCGTGCCGCTGTGCTGGACTTCGTCCACGGTGAACAACCCCTTGTCGATCAGGCCTTCATCCTGCCAGCCGTAGGCGACGCGCAGGGACACGCCGCGCCTCGGTAGCGCGAGCGCGCCATCGTGGTCGGCGAGGGTCAGGTCTAATTGGTCGGCCTCGAGGCCGCGTTGTGAGCGCAGGCGCAGGCGGATCAAGCGGCCGTTGATCCTGGGCGTAATGTCTTGCTCATCGAGCGTGATGCGATAGCTGGGGCGCCGGTAGCGGCGCTCGACGTTGTCATTCATGCGAAGGCCCCCGCGAGTCGCGCGAGGGTGGAGGTGGTCAGGTCGCCCATCAGGTCGGTGCGTTGATCGTCGACGTGCTCGAGCGTCATCGTGAACTCGATCTTGGCCGCGGCGCCATCACGGAAAAACGCGCTCGAGGTTTCATCGACCTTGGTGATCACCCACAGGCCGTACTGCCGGCCCGTGCCCTCGACCAGCGGCCACGCCTGGCCCTTGTCGGCCATATCGCGAATCTCGTCCAGATCCAGCCGGCCGCCGGTGAATTCGGGCAGCAAGGTGCCGCTGAGGGTAATGGTATCGCTCCCTTGGCCGATAAACTGGTACGCAGGTCGATCCCCGACGCGCGATTGGCTAGCGTGCCGCCATTCGGTGGCGCGCTTGAGCTGCTGGTAGGGGACGCTACCGACTTCGAATACGAACATTCCAAGGATCATGAGCATGAAACACCTGCTAACTGTTATTAAGACCTATCATGACAAAAAAAAGAATAAGCATATGACGCCAAAAGCTCATCTTTTATGTGCTTTGGTCTTGCAGTTTATGTATGGGTGCGTTGTTTTCATGTTGGTTATACATTTTCTATCTTTAAATTTTCATCCTTCTTATGAGGAGTTCTTGACTATGGTGAAAAGTTTTGATGCTTCTACTTATATAGGAGTGGCTCTTGCAATGTTGGGGTACCTTAAGATAAAGAATGTAAAAAATTACCCTATCGCTCTTGCGGCTAGCTTTTCACTTGTCTTGGCCGTTTCTTCACAGCTGATAACGTTGATTCCTGTTGATATCAATATGTCTGATGCCGAGTTTTCTAGGCAAACCGCTGTTTTTTTACCACTGCTAATGATGTTTGTTTCAGTCTTTTGCATAGCGGTCAATCTCGCATGGGCAATATTCCAGTCTGTTGATATCGACAACGCGGCCAGCAATTAATCGATATCGTGCAGGGATGAGCGGCGGCGGGCGGCTTGCTCGCGCTGGGCGTCTTCCAGGGCGCGCTGGACTTCCTGGGCGACGTACTGGGCGAGCTGGCGTTCGTCCATGCCGGGAGCGGCATTCACCTCGATGTTGATGTCGCCCATGGTGAGGCCGCCTGACTCGCGCGGGGCAGACTGGCTCAGCGGTGGCCGGGTATCGAACTGAATCGGCGCTTGCTGGGCCACGCTGGGCATGGCGGCGGCGGGGAGTGTCGCGGCGCCCAGGGCCAGCCCCGCGCCGGCTTGTTGCACGCGCTTGGCGATCTCGGCCACACGCCGGGCGGGCTCGTCGCGCTGGGCATCGAGCCCGACGTTCAGGCCGTCCACGGTGTGGCCACCCAACTGAGCGAAGACGCGGCTCGGGGAGTTGATGTCGAGCACGTCAGCGAACCAGCCTTTCACGTCGCTGGCCATGCCGACGACTTTGTCTTTCAGCGCGGCGAGCTTGCCCGTCAGGCCGCCGATCAGGCCGTCGACGATTGCGCTGCCGAGCGACGTGAACTTGCCCGGCACCTCGACGCCGAGCTTGGAAAGCCCAGCGGTGATGCCGCGATAGAGCAAGCCGATGGGGTTCCAGTTGAGCAGCAGCTGAAGCACGGCACCGGTGCCTTGGCTGAAGGCGGCTTTGACGTCGGCCCAGCGGTCCTTGAAGAACTGGCTGATCGGCTCCCAGTTCTTGTAGATGAGGTAGGCCGCGCCGGCGAGGGCGGTGATGGCCAGGCCGATGGGGTTGGTCAGCAGCAGGCGCCCGGCAATGGCAAGCGTGCGGCCGACCATCAAAATGCCTCGGCCCAGCGCGGGGAGAATCTTGCTGGTGAAGGCATAGATCCTGCCGCCGAGGCCGCCGGTCTGTATGCCCAGCATGGCGAGACCGTAGCGGACGGTGACGATCGGGCCGAGTAGCGAAGCCAGCATGATCGTGAATGCGCCGCCCACCGCGACCAGGGCGGCGAGACCGGCGGCGGCCTTGGCGATGCCGCCGGCCAATTCCGGGTTCTGTTTGATCCAGTCGCCGACCCAGCGGGTGATCGCGGTGACGTTCTGGATGAGCTCGCGCAACGGCCCCTTGTTGGTGTCGGTGATCGAGATCCCGACCTCTTCCCAGGCGGACTGCAGGCTCTTGAGATCGCCGCCGATGTTGTCCTTCATCGTGGCGGCCATGCGGTCGTTTTCGCCGTTGGCCACCCGGAGCTTTTCGATCAAACCATCCAGCTTGCCGGTGCTCATCTGGCTGACCAGCTCGGCCATGCCCGAGCCTGCCTCGGCCCCGAAGATCTGCTGCAGGGCCTGTTTGCGGTCGGCGTTGCCGAGATCCTTGGTGGCGTCGTTGATGTCACGCAGGATCTCGGGCATGGCGCGCATCTCGCCATCGGCGTTGGCCACCTTCACGCCGAGCCGATCGATGACGCCGGCGGCTTCCTTGGTGGGGTCGGTGAGGCGATTCATCATGCCGCGCAGCGTGGTACCGGCCTGGCTGCCCTGAATGCCGATGTTGCCCAGTAGGCCGGCCATGGCGCTGGCCTGCTCGAGGGTGAAATCCAGATCCTCGGCGCCGCCGAGATACTTCACCGTTTCGCCGAGCTTCGCCAGATCGACATTCGCGCGGCTGGCCGTGGCCGAGAGCACGTCGGCAACGTGGCCCATGGCGCCTTCCTTCTCCAGGTCGATCTTGAAGGTGCCGGCGATATTCGAGGCGATGTCGGCGGTGCGGCCGAGCTCGGTATTGTTGGCGACGGCGAGGTTGAGCACGTCTTTCATCGAGGAGCGAATGGCCTCGGCGCTCATGCCGGCACGCAACAGGAACTCTTGCCCGGAGCCGACTTCACTGGCGCTGAACTGGGTGCTCGAGCCCAGGTCGCGGGATTGTCGTTTCAGTGCCTGGAACCGTTCGTCGTCCGCAGTGAAGCGCCCGACGGCTTGGACGGCGCTCATCTGTTGGCCGTACTCGACGCCCGGTGCCAGTAGCTGGCCAGCGCCATAGAGTGCGGAGCCACCGGTGGCCAGCCCGGTCATGCCCGCACCGCGCATGGCATTGGCGCGACCGATACCACGGTGAAACTGGTCGTTGGCGCGCTTGGCTTTGCGCTGCGCCTCGGCGAGCTGGCCCATCTTGCGCTTCTGGGCATCGAACTGGGTGTTGGCCTCGCGTATGCGCTCGGCCAACTGATCCTCGCTGCGGCCCAGGTTGTCGGTGCTGACGCCGCCTTGGCGCAGCCCGGTGCGCAATTCGCCCAGGCGGCGGCGTTGATCGCCGAGCTTGCCGCTCAGTCGCTCGACCTCGTCGCTGGCCTGCTTGAATTGGCGCTGGAACTTCTCGGTGGGGGCGTCGGTGCGCTTGAGCTCGCCGCGCATGTTGCGCAGTCGTTCCTGCGCGGCGGCCAGGGCCTCGCCGTTCTCGCGCGTGGCTTCCTTGAGCTTGCGAAACGAGCCCAGGTCACGCTGCTGGCGCTCGAGCTTGCGTAGCTCCTCCTTGCTCGCACGCAGGGCGTCTGCGGTCTTGCTGCTGCCTCGGGTGATCTTCTTCAGCGGCGCCGTGGCCTTGTCAGCGGCGTCGAGGATGACCTGAAGCTTGAGATCGCGCGCCATGGCCGGCTCCGTCACTATCGGCGCCGCTACGCTTGCGCGCGCGTTCGCGCCACTCCATCAGTTCGCGCAGGGAGAAGTCCGCGCAATCGCTGGGCGTCCAGTGGAAGACGATGGCGAGATCCGCCATCGCATCTTCCACCGAGGCGGGGAGGGCTATGCGTCCTCGCCCTTGGCCCGCTTCGAGATCAAAAAACCGGCGACCTCCCCGCCGCACTGCACCAGGTCGGCGGGGTCCATATGGCGCACTTCGGGCGCGGTCAGCGAAGGGTTCGAGAGCCGCGGGATCAACGTCATCAGCGCGTCGGTCTGCATCTGCAGCACGTCGGCGAGATTCACGCCGCGCAGCTCGCCGGCGCTGGGCTTGCGAAGCGTGACTTCGCTGATCTCGGTCTCACCGCGCTTGATGGGCGTGTCGAGCTCGATCGGCTCGCTGACGTTGGTGGCGGTGGCTTTTTCTTTGGCCTGGGCCATGGTCTTTCTCCAGTAGAGGTGCGGCATTAGCGCGCCGCTTGCGATGAAATAAATCAGTACCGCAGGAATGCCATAGACCCAGCTGGGGTAATCCTCGATCAGGCCGGTGACGTAGAGCCACTGAGCAACGATGGTCAGCAGGGCGCAGCAAATACCGCGAGCAGCATTCATGCGGGTACTCCTAGTCAGATACCCAGGCGCTGGCGCCGGCCCGCGAGGCGGTCCTCGCCGTTGACCTTGAACACCTGGTTGATGAGGTCGATCTCGATCTTGGGGGCGCCGTCGATCGACAGCTTGTAGTAGCTCAGCGTGCTGGTGACCTGGTGTTCGGTGTTCTCGCCTGACTGGGCATCGCCCATGTCGATCTCGGTGTGACGGCCGCGCATGACGACCTCGACCGCCGAGGCCTCGTCGACGTCGTCGCGCTCATAGCTGCCGGTCATGCGCAGCATGTCGGCGTCGATGCGCGAGGTGCCGAAGTTGTCGAAGATGCTTTCGACCAGGCCGCCGACGGTCCATTGGCAGGTGAGCAGGCCATCCATACCCATATCGATGCCGACGGGACCATCCATGCCGCCGCCGCGCCATTCCTCGATCTTGCGGGTGAGGGTGGGCAAGGTGACGGCCTGGACGATGCCCTGCCAGCTATCGCCATTGCTGAACAGGTTCAGGTCCTTGAGTTTCTTGGGGAGTGCCATGCTCGGTCCCTATCTAGTCAGTTCAGGCGGTGGCCGCGACGCGCTCGGCGAAGTCGGCGAGATACGAATCGGTGATGCGCTGCTGGAAGCCCAGGTCCTCGAGCGGCGGCACCGGCGTGTAGTCGTAATCGATGCGCAGCTTGCCGGCCTTGAGGGAGGTCTCGGTGTTGAGGTCTTCGTTCAGCCAGGCCGCGCCGTCGACGATCAGCCCCAGGTTCTTGAGCTCGCGAAACTTGGCGTTGACGCCTTCGATGATGTCCCGCGCGAGCGAGGCGTGAAGCGGCTTGTCGACCGCCCACAGGTGCGACTCGGCGACCGTGTCGGCGAGAATCTGAGCCGTCCTCGTATAGTTTTCAAAGGGGAACAGGGATTCCGGTCCGGCGCAGGTGCGCGAGCCCCAGAAGCGGTAACCGCCCTGGTTGATCAGCGTGGTGACGTCGGCAGCGTTGAGGATGCCGGCGTCGGTGTTGGGCGATTGCAGATCCCAGAACACGTCGCGGTCGATCCCGGTGACGCCGTTGACCACGACGTTGGAAAGGGTCTTGTGCCAGCCGACCTCTTGGTCGAGCTTTGCGCGCAGGCCGAGCGCGACGACGACGGGGCTGACCGTGACCGTGGCGGCGTCATCGGTATCGAACGCCTCGAACTGCGGCCAGATCACCATCAATTCCCGCGCGCCGAACTGGTCGCGATACGCGGTCACGTCGGTGATGGTCTCGCAGCCGTGGGCGTAGACGTAGCCGAAGGCGCGCAGCTGTTGCAGCACCGGTACCAGGGCGGTGGCCACCGGCTGGGTGTCCAGCGCTGGCACGCCGATGATGCGTGGTGTCACGCCCAGCTTTTGCTTGGCGGTGAGCAGCGCTTGCAGGCCGGTACGCTGTCCGGTTGCGGTGGTGGTGCCGATGACGTTGGCGGTGGTTTCCTCGTCGTCGATGCCCTCGGCCACGCGCACCACTACGATGACCGGCTTGGACTGCTGGCCGATCATGGTGAGGGTGTCTTTCAGCGTGCCCTGGGTGCCGGCCTTGCCGATGGCGGTATCGACATTGGTGACCAGCGCCGGGCGGTCGAGGGGGAATGTGGTGTCGTCGGCATCCTCGGCGGTGCAGACCACGCCGATGACCGCCGTGGAAACGGTGCGGATGGTGCGGGTACCGTCATTGACTTCGGAGACGCGCACCCCGTGATGGTATTGGTCGAGTGCCATGAGACGTCCTGATCAGGGAAACGGGGCTATCAGGCATTCATGGTGTCGGGGCTGGTAGAATGGGGCGAGTGGTTGGGGTTGTAGAACAGGATGAAACAACAGCGAGGGGTTATGGATATTTTTTGGACTATTTTTGCGGGTGTTCTCGTTTATGTCATCGGTCAGTGGGTCGTGAGGTTTGTGATCGATCCTATTGTCGCTTTCAAAATTGAATTGGGAGAAGTTCAACATGCCCTGCTTGAGTGTAAACGGGATATTCTTAATATGAAAAATCAGCGAGATTTGTCGGAAAGGCTAAACCTCCTTGCTGCAAGGATGATTGTGGCCAAGCGCGCTATTCCTGGGTATCGTTATCTGGCAAAGATTAAATTGCTACCCTGCAGTAATCAGGTGTTTAAAGGGTACCAGTACCTTAATAATCTTAGCGATGACCTAAGTGCAGGCCGAGGAAATGTGGGTGATGGGAATCAATATCTCAATGAACTCGAGTCAATATTTGATGTACCAGAAATTGTTTACTTAAAGCTTGACCTTGAGCCCTCGAAATAATAAAGCCCGCCCTCCGGCGGGCCACCTCACTCTGAAGACTCCTACTGATTGAGTTACCGCCTTGACCTACACCGCTTGGCAACTGTAGTAGCGTTCAGCACCCGGCTATCGAGAACAGCCGTAGCGTGGAGCTTTACCGGGACGCACAGCGGGCGTGTCGTTATTTTCTGTATTAGCCAAGTGGCATTGTGTAACACAAACGACTACACCTGTAGGCGAGGTTGGGGATACGCCTTCGCCGCGTGATGGCGTTCCCCATGTCGTCCGAAGGGTATCGAGAGGAGAACGTCATGCCCGGCTATTACGACCTGAAGAAGAACGCGCAAGGCCAGTACCACTTCACGCTCAAGGCAGGGAATCACGAGGTGATCCTGAGCAGCGAGACGTATGCCTCGAAGCAAGGGGCCGAAAATGGTATCGATTCGTGCCGGACCAATAGTCCCCATGACAATCGCTACGATCGTCGCACGGCGATCAATAACAGCCCCTACTTCGTGCTCAAGGCTGGGAATGGGGAGGTGATTGGTACCAGCGAGATGTACTCGTCGGCGCAAGCTCGCGACAACGGCATTGATTCTTGCAAGGCCAATGGCCAGGGGCCGACGCACGATAATACGTGAGGGGATGAAACGGGCCGGTGTCGTGAGACACCGGCCTGATCAGGCCGCGCGATAGAGGTGCCGCACGAAAATCCCGTGAGGAGTAGGCGTAGATCACAAGGAACGTTCTGGCTTGGGGTCTAGTATTTCATGTCGCTGATCAAACATATCAAGGTATACCACATGGAGTTGGATACCTTGGTCTCTAAGCGCTTCTTCTACCGCATCACTTTCCCCAGCTCCCTTGATGTCGAATTTTACGAGATATATGGTTTCATCTCGCCCGATTGGGTGCCCGAGTTGATACTGAAAGCGTCTTGTGACTTTAAGAGGAATCCGGGCTTGCTCTCCAATGTGTCTCACTAAGTTTTCACAGGTGACTTGGAGACTCCCTTCAATATTTTCTCCATTTCTTAAAACGTTGATTTCCTGCAGCAAAGCTGGGCCCAGACCACTATTGGTGAGTGATAGGTATCCTTCTTTTCCTCTTTCAGGATCTGGGTGGCTCACATAGCTTTTCAGGAAAGGCATATGTGATTGTTTATGTGTCTTGATATTGGACCGCCATTGCATAAGGGCTGCGATCATGATGCCAAACGTAATGATCGCAGCCACAAACGAGATCCATTGATTGGCTGTCAGGCCTAGCCAGTGGGTTTGTTGTTGAGTGAAGGTAATGACGAGATCGGTGTCCATCGTGTCCTCCTATACAGTCAGGAACACCGTGCCGTAGATCGTAATGGTTGGCTACCACTCCACCGCCTCGATCCCCGCCCGGTCCTCGGCCTCGAGCGCCTGTTCCAGACGCGCTTTCAGCTCCCAGCTTCTGCGGTACTGCTCGCTCACGCGTGCCTGTTCGGCATCGTGTAGCGCGAGCATTTCGTCCGCCGTCAGCTGGTACTCCGTGTTCGAGGCGGCGCGGAACGGGAAGATGGCGTCCGGCTTGCGCTGGGCGCTGACGGCCAGCCGGGTGATGTTCTCCCTGTCCCGTTCCCGGGTTTGTACGATGTCCGTCTTGTCGCCGAAGGTGTGCTCGAACCCGCCGGCGATGGCGTCGTCGCGTGCGGCTTCGATCTCGTCACGTTTGCGGGCGGCGAGGTCGCCCAGGGGTTCCCGGTAGGTTTCCAGGTCGCCTTCGCTTTCGACGATTCGACGGTAGAGAGCCTGGCCGGCGGGCTCGTCATCGTCGGGCGATGCGGTGAAGGGAATCCAGCCGTAGTCCGGGTGGTCGATCTCGCAGTCGATGCCACCGGATGCGTTCAGCGCTGGGGCGCGGTAGTCGAGGGCGTCAACGTTTTCCATCACGCAATCCTTAGATAAATCGCGGTCGAATTCGAGGATTCCGCGTCCCGGTCGCCTTCAGCCAGGGAGCCCATTAGGCGCCAGGTACCCGAAGGGGCGCGGCCGTTATTCCTGTTGCCCGCACAGTTCGACCAGCGCAGGGCACTACCTGATGTTGTATGACCTGGAGTAGTCGCACCGCCGCGTGCCACGAACATGCCGTATGTGCCGACTTGCCCCGACCCGGTGTTTTGGGTGAGGTCCGGCTTTCCACTGACTTCGCTCCATCGCGGCCATCTTGTTGCCGTGGCCGGTTTGCCGGTGATGTTGCCCCATTGGCGGATACGGTCCCGGTGCCAGCCATCGACCGTGTCGGCGTTGACGCCATTCAGGCCCGATCCGTTACCGCTGATGGTGCCGAATGCCTTGAGGTTGCGGGTCTCGAAGTCGTTATCGCCGGTCGAGGTCACCGACTGGCCGACCCATAGGCGCAGCGCGTCACCGCTGGAGCGGATGGCGAGGATCGCCCCCACGTTTTCCGGTGATCCGTCGCCGGGATTGTCGGTCGTGCGGAAGGTAAGACCGGCGCCGTCCGCGTTGTCCTGGTCGTGGTTTTCGATCATCACCACGCCACGGCCGACGTCGATTTGCGACGCCTTGTCCGCCCGGACGACCTGGTCGCGGTTGGGCTTGGTGCCGATCGCCTGGTCGAGTGCCTCGAGGGCAGCGTTCAGCCCGGAAATGGCGCTCATGGGATGCGCGTCTGAACTGTCACGGCCGTCAATGTCGTTGTGGTTCGCGGCTTTGGCCGCCGCGCCCAGGAGGGCCAGCACCGCCTGCACGGTATCGGCATCGCCGAAGACGTCGAGGGCCTTGTCTAAAGTGATTTGCGAGGCGCGGTGTGCCGCCGAGGCGTTCTCGTGGTCCGCCATGGCGCCATCCAGGCCGCCTGGCGTGACCACCGAGGCGGTGCTCGAGCGCTGGCGCGTCGCGTCCCGGGTCGCTTTCTTGACGAAGCCGCGTTGCGTCGTCGTGGCATCCGGGTGATCCCGGCTTTGGGCGTGCTCGTCAATTGCGCTGTCGACATACTGCCGGCTGGCGAGTACCACCGTGGGATCGATACGCAGTTTGACCTGCTCGATGGCGCTGGTGATCACGCGCATGCGCACGGTCTGGTCGCGTCCGCTGCCTTGTTGCAGCAGGGGCTTGTAGCTAGGCGCACAGTTGGCGATGGCAACCAGGTCACCGTCGGCGTCGAGCAATCCGAGCTCACGTACCCACCATCCGCCGGTGTCCGGTGGCATCACCAGCTCGGCGATCAGCACGCCCGGATTTACGGGATCCTTGTAGAGCGCATTGAGGGAGGCACGGTAGACCTCGTGTATGAGTGCCTCCTGTGACGTGTCGGGCGTGGGCACTTCGCCGCCGCCGTCACCGACCACCATGTCGGTGATTTCCCACTCGGTGCCGCGAGCGACGGCGTTGTCGCGTTTGGCGATGCCGAGCTGGGTCAGGAACCCGCCGAACTGCGTATCCGCATCAACCATTGATTGAAACCTCCAGTGTGTCGGTGCCGCCGACGATGGCCGTTGCTTGGTGGGAGAGTACGGCGACGTCGATGTCGTGTGTCTCCCAGGGATAGACGTCCAGGATGTCGCCGTCGGTGCTCATAGCCCCGGCGTATAGGGCGAGATCAGTGCTTACCTCAATGCTGAGGCCGGTGATGTGCCGTCCCTCGGCCCGGGCGGCGTCGATCAGCCGCGTCATCTCGAAATATGTCTGTTCGTCGATGCCCCGGTCCTCGACCCCGATGCGTAGGGCGAACGTGCCGCGTGGGCCGGGTGGGTCCATCTCGTGCCATGGCACGAACTCGATGACGTAGCCCAGTGGCTCGACAATGCGCCGTAACGCAGCGGGCGTCCCCTTGAGCCGGTGCACATAGAACGAATCCGCAATGACTTTCCGCTGGGTGGCCTCCGGCCAACTGGCGTCCCAACGGTCGACGGAGCGCGACCATGCGAGATAAGGCAGTAGGCGTGCAGGGCAGCGCCAGGGGTCGTGCAGGTCGCGAATCGGAATCCCCACACGCTCGATCTCGGCCAGTGCCTCGGCGGCGGCGCGTTCCAGGGCACTGGCATTCGGGGGCAGCAGCGAGAAACGGTCATTCATCAGTGCCTCCCAGCGCAATCTGGCTACCGGTACAACGCAAAGACTGATGCGGCCCGATGAGGAGGTGGTCGGCGGGCGAGAGTAGGTCGACATGCATCACGCCGGGGACATGCAGCACGCCGGTAATGGCATCGGTGTAGAGCGAGACGCCAAGCGGTCGGCCATGGCGATGCAACATGGTCACGAAGGCGTCGAGGCGGCGGCGTGCTTCGTCGAGCACGAGATCCTTGGAGGGCGATGCATCATCGTAGAGTTGGAGTCGGGCGTCGATCCGGTAGTCGATGATTTCGGCGGAGACGGGCATAACCCGGTCGCCCATGATATGGCCTTCTTCGGTATGCACGGCGGTGTCGACGATATCCAGCAGCTCAGGGCTTGCTGTGCCGTCACCTTCGTGGGAGAGCACAACGAGGCGAATGTCGGCCGGCTCCGGTGACAAGCAGCGTACGTCGCGCACCCGCCCGTCAGCGCTACGCGCGGTGTACTCGTATCCCGGAGCCGTACCGGGAGCGAGTCCCTCCCAGGCTTCCTGAGTGCGCAGCCTGAGCGCGTTGTCTCTCTCGTAGGTGGGATCGACCGGCGGGGTGGCATTCGGGTCACCGGGGTCGATCATCAAACGCTGGGTGTTGGTGTCGGCGGCGCGGTTATCGAGATCCGTATCGCTGGCGTAGGGCAGCATGGTGGCGCGCGCGGCTTCGTTGACGCGCTGGCGCCAGGTCATTTCCCGGTAGGCGTTTTCCTGCAACAGCTTGGTGACCGGCTCGGATTCGAGCTCGAGGGTGGCCGCGACGTCTGCGCGTTCATCCTCCGGCGTCAGCTCGATCAGCCGTGCCTTGCGCTCGGCGAGGATGTCCTCGTAATCGAGTTCTTCGACGACATCCGGCGCGGGCAACTGGGAAAGGTCGATGGGGGAGCTCATGCGGTGGCCCCCAATGAGACGTCGATGGCCACGTCATCACCAGTGTCGACGCGTCGCCCTGCGATGCGCAGGTCGAAACGCCCGGGGCGCGTGGTGGATACGATGCGGGTGATCTGCGTCACGCGGACACGCGGCTCCCACTTCATCAGCGCGACGACGGTGGCCGAGTAAGCGCGCAGAGCCGTGGCGCCGTTCAGCGGCTGGTCGATGAGTTCGGGCAGCAGCGAGCCGTAGTCGCGGCGCATCACGCGCGAGCCCAGTGGCGTGGTCAGGATGTCGACGATGGATTGCCGGAGGTGCTCGAGCGAGTCGAGACGCTGGCCGGTGGTGCGCGACATGCCAGGCATCAAATGACCTCCCCTGATGTACCGCTACCGGGCTCGACTTTGTCGTGGGCGTGCTTGGAGCTGATGTCCTTGCCGTTGCTGGTCACGGCACCTTTGAATGCCACGTCGCCGTCCATCGTCGCCTTTTTGCCGGCGGGCTGGCTGAGGTTGCCATTCAGCGTCAGGTTGCCGTTGATGACAGTGTTGGCGTTGATCGTCGCGCCGCCGGCGGCCGTGGCGGTGAGGGTCGATTCAGTCGTCGCTTCGATGGCGCCGCCGACGGAGACCGTGACGTCACCACTCGCGGTCAGGCCGGCAGAGCCGGGCAGGGAGGCCCGCAGGTGATGTGCCGCGTGGTCGTACTCCAGGACAGCGCCATCGGGAAACACGCGATGCCAAACATCGCTGGAGTTGGCTGGCGCAGGATGCGCGCGGCGGTAAAGGCCAGTGAGCACCACACCTGCCGCCGGATCGCCGCCGGGCGAAAAGACGATGACCTGCTCGCCTTCGGTTGGCGGATCCCAGTCGCGCGTCGAGCCGGCGCGGCCCTCGATCCAGGGCAGCCAGTCGGTCACCAGCTCGCCGGAGATGACGCGCACCCGCGCGGCGTCGTGATCGACCTGGTCGACGGTGCCCAGGCGGATCAGGTTGTGAATCAGTCGGAGAAGTTCGGCGACGTTTTGCATGCCGCCATGCTTGCGCGTGTCGAGGTGTGCGGCCAGCGGCGGACGTTGTAAGCGCGGACCCTAGAAATCCTCGGACAAGTGGTCGAGCACCAAGTGGGCGACACGCTCCCTGTCCGGACCGGCGAACCCGAGCAGCTCGCGTCGGGCGTATTCCACGCGGGGCCCGTTCTCGGTGACACGGTCGCGCAGGCCGTATTGGTGGGTGCGGGCAATGCTGGCCACTGGGCCGAAGAACCCGACCGTGGCGACATCCGCCGAGCTGCGTATGCGCAGGTACTTGGCGGTGCGGAGCTTGGAGAACATGGCGTTGCGCCGAATCGCGCCTTGCCGGTCTCGAGAGCGGCGAGGCGCGTAGTCGCTGCCGTCCGGGTTTTCCTGACGTTTGATGCGTTCGCGCTGGGAGCGTCGCAAATCGGTGGCCACCACGCGGGCCAGGCGCCGGCGTTCGTGCGCGCTGAGCCGGGCAAGCAGAGGGGCGAGCCAATCGTCGAGTCGTTGCAGATCGTCACGCGCCATCGCCGCCTCCCGGACCGTTCCATTCGGCGGCGAGCGCCGGTTCGGCATCGCCGGGCCCCTTGGTCAGCAGTCGCCAATGCGTGTCGGGGCATTCCTCGCGTGGAAACGCGGGCATCCGGTGCTCGGCCGTCAACTGGCCGGTGGCACAATCCCGGTCGACGACGACGCGCTCGGTGAGTTGGACGCGCAGGGCGAGGTCGATGGCGTCATGGTTGAGGATCTCGGCCTCGAAGGAGACGGCCTGTTCGGCGGCCAGATCCGGCTGGTAGACGGATAGCCAGTCGAGAAGCGGCAGCATGACGGCATCCAGCGTTCCCGCGTAATCGGTCAATACCAGTTGCGCGGTGTAGGCCAGCCCGTGGGAGAGACTGCGGCCTCGCGCGAATTGTGCGTGCCCGTCCTCGATGAAGGTGAGAAGACGGCCGGGATCGCGGGCCAAGAGGGGATTGGCGTCAATCAGGTGCTGACGCAGGGCGGTGAGTTTGCGCATCGGTTTCCTCGTGGCACTGGATGATGGCGTCCACCTGGGCGGCGCATTGTGCCCAGGCGGCCTCGGTGCGTTCGAGCTGAAGGTTCAGCTCACCGTTGGTTGTCGGATGGCTGGCCGGAAGCGTGCACGGACTCGGTGTCGGGCAGCGCTTCACGGTAAGCATCGGCGCCGGTGACGGCGGGGCGGTCGCGCATCCGGCCAATAGCGTCAGGCAAGCGAGTGTCGGCCCAGCGGCGAATCCGAGCGTTTTCATGCTGTAGTTCCTGGATGTGTGCAAGACGGTTGGAGGCAGTGCGGGTGAGGTCGGTTTGCGTCTCGGCCAGTTGCCGGCGCTGGTCCTCGAGGCGCTGGGCGTTGCGCCATAGTGCGTCGATGACCATCTGGCGTTGGGCGCTTTCGGCCCGGGCGGTGTCGAGCGCCTGCCGGGCGCTGGCTGCTTCGGCCAGCGCGGTGCGGTATTCCTGCCACGCCATCCAGCCGCCGGCGCCGACCACTCCGACGCCGAGCAGCACCAGCCATACCTTGAGCGGTATGGCGCCGAGAGCGCGCCCCAGCAGTGCGGTCATGGATCGAGTCCCCGCAGGCACAGCTTGCGTTCAGCGGCTCGGCGCTTGATCAATCCGCCCAGCTTTCGGCCCTTGGCGTAGACCCAGCGGTCGAGCTCGTCGCAAGCGGCGCGCACCTTGCCGGCATTGAGTCGCTTCAGCAGTGTCGAGCGGGCGAATTTCCCTTCGCCGACGTTGTAGACGAACGAGGCCAGGGCCGCGCGTCGCGCCGGTGGGAGATCGGTATCGACGTGCCGATCGACGGCGTCGAACGCGTCGCCGAGATCCTCCGCGAGCAGTTCCTTGCATTCGGCACGGCTGAGCGTCTGACCCATGTCGACGTCACCGGTGTGTCCGTAGCAAATGGTCGGAATGCCCACGGGGTCGCGGTAGGCCGAGGGGTGGTAGCCCTCGAACTGGGAGACGACGGCGGTGGCCAGGCTGAGCGCGCCGGCGGCTCCGCCGATGACGATTCGGTGTTTAAGACTCATCGCGGTTCCTCCAGCGCTTCCACTTGCGCACGTAGCGCGGAATCAGCAGCCCGATCTGTAGCGCCAGGTAGAGCAAGGTGAGGGCCGTCACCCAGTCGGCCGGCGTCATGCCGCCCATGTGCAGCGCGGAGACGAACGCCGGCGGGGCAACCTTGGCGCTCTCGGTGGTAATGTCGAGGGGGTGTGCCATGCGGTCCTCGGAGCGTTGGAAAGTCAGTCCCAGAGCTGCACGGTCGGCGCGCGGCTGGGCGTTTGGGTGATGTCTGGCAGCGTGACGGGGGTGCCATGGGGCAGGACGGGGCCGTGTTCGGCGAGGCCGGGATTGGCCCTCAGCACGCGTTCGGTGACGCCGGCGGTGGTGCCGTAGACGCGATAGCAAATGGCATCGAGCGTGTCGCCCTGTCGCGCATGGACGATGCGGCTCATATCAACTCGACCGTGCTATGGGGCCGGCCCTCTATCTCGCTGATCGCCCAGGCGGCATCGCGACGATAGCTTTCGCCTGTGTACTCGTTGAGGTCGCCACGGTCGCGTGTCGAGGCGGTGGCGTCGTAATCGCGGTAGCGTTCGAGGATGCGTGCATGCGCCTCGGCGAACACGGCTCGCTTGTAGAGTGCGGGGTAGGTGCCAGGCGGCTGCCAGTCGGATGCCGGTACATCGTCCGCACGAGAATATCCCTCGGCGATCTGCCTGGCCTGCCAGTGGCGAAGCACCCGGTTGGTGGTGGCCATCGCGGTGAGCAAGGCATCCTGCACGCGGGGCGGCGTCACGGTGGAGTCGATGCGGTTGGTCTCGCGAAACTCCGCCGGATCGATCGCGGGCCAGAAGCCGTTGTTCTCGATGGGCTCGGCGGCACGGTTCCCGGCATTACCGGTGGCGATGAAGCTGCTCATGCGGGCTCCCGGTTAAACAGGGGGTGGACGACGGTTCCGGGGAAGCGCTGGGCTTTCCTTCACCGGCGTGCCCCCTGGCGTCGGCGGTCGACTCGGTATCAGCCAGCGGACTGGCCGTGTTGCTTGATCTCGCGCTCGAGGCGCTCGATGTCTTTCTTGACGCCCGCGCGGTCGTTGAGCGCCAGTGCCCGGCGAAAGTGCGTCAGCGCGGCCTCGGCCTGGTGGTCGGCGCGATAGGCGTTCCCTAGGGCCTTGTGCAGCTTCGCGCGGATCTGGTCGTGCATGTCCGCGCCCTCGGTGAGGCGCTCGATCTCCCGGAGCCCCTCGAGCAGCGTGGCGTCGTCGTCGCCCAGGGCGAGCGCTTGATCGGCGGCTTCCTCCACGAGAATCGCGGCGGTGGAGCGCTGAAACTGGTCGCCGGGTTCGAGCCCATGACGCAGGGCATAGCGGCCGATGGTCAGGGCACCCTCGATATCCCCGATGTCGATGCGCCAGAGCATGACGCGCATGACGACCTCATCCTGGGCGCCCTGGCCAGCTTCGAGCACACCGTCCACGTAGGCCGCGTAGTCGGGCAGGATCTCGCGCTTGATGGCCACCTTGCGCTCGACCGACTTGACGCTTTTCAGGCGGCGGTAGTCCTCGAAGAGCTTGGCTTGCATGAGGTGGTACTCGTCGCCCTGCATGGGCGCGTCACCGGCTTCACGCGCCGCCTGGGCGGCGCTGACGCGTTCGAAGTGGCGGCGAATGGAACTGACCATCGTTACGCCCCGCTACCGCTGGTATCGGTGGTGCCGGCATCGGTGCTGTCCGCATCGGCGAACTCGATGCCCTCGATCAGGCAGCCGAAGCCGTAATCCTCGATCACGTAGGCATCGTTGCTGGATTCGTAATTGACGATGCGCTTGCGCTCCGGCTTCTCGACCAGGTGGCGACGGCGCGAGCCTTCCTGCCAGTAGATCGAGAGGTTCTCGGTCGAGGTGATGAAGATGGCGTTGTCCGGCATGAATGGCACCTGCATGGCGTTCTGCCCGCCGAAGCGCTTGGCAGCCATGATCAGGTCCAGGGCGCGGGACTCCGTGGGCTGCTCCCATTCATTGATCTTGGGCAGGTACTTGTCGGTCATCAGTGAGCGGCCGACGATGGCGACGAGGTCGGTGTTGTCGCGGTACCACGGATCGATGAGGGAGTTGACCGCCTCGTACACCAAGGCGTCGAGGTTCTGGAACTCCTGCCCCTTGCCGATCTGTACGCCATCGACCACGCGCGCGGCGGCGTTGGCGCGGTACTGCTGCAGCCAGCCGACGTTCACGTCCTCGAGCATCGGATTCTTGGTGCGGTCGGTCTGTTTGGCGGCGCGAGTGCCGTTGAGCCCGATCATGATCCGGTCGAGCGCTTGCTGGCGAACGATGGCATCGCGCACGCGGGCCTGAAAGTCCGGGAACTTGGCCCAGGCGTCCAGCTTGGCCCAGCTCAGGAAGGTATCG
This sequence comes from Chromohalobacter sp., assembly GCF_039830575.1. Classification (NCBI taxonomy): domain Bacteria; kingdom Pseudomonadati; phylum Pseudomonadota; class Gammaproteobacteria; order Oceanospirillales; family Halomonadaceae; genus Chromohalobacter; species Chromohalobacter sp. The sequence goes on from NZ_JBDOOX010000013.1 coordinate 29,791, forward strand.
AACTCGGTGGATTGGCAGCGGTATTCGTGCTCGTCCAGCTGAGTAGGATCGCTGGGATTGCGGTCACGCTGGCTGACGTCGGTGCGCCCGGCGATGGGGCCGCTGATGCCGAGCCCCAGCTTTTCACCAATCATGTCGCGCACGCCGACCATGTTGACGCGATTCAGGAACTCGCTGGATTCCTGGATCTTGGTTTCCAACGTTTGCTGCACCGACGGATCGACATCGAACGTCGAGAACGCGTTCGGAGCGCCATTGATCTGGGCGAGCCGCTGGGCGTATTGGTTGAAGACCTTGCGGGTATCGTTGCGCATGAGCGTCGGGGTTCCTCAGCAGTCGGTTTCGATGGTGCCGTCGTCGCCGGTGGCGCGTTGGCGTTGTGTATGGCGCGGCGTGTTGTCGAGGCGCTGGAAGAGCTCGTCGAAGCGCTGTTGCAGGTCGTTGTGCGCGTCCTTGAGATCGTTGAAGGCCTGAGCGCTGGGGCGCACGCTGAGATCGTCGGCCAGCGCTTGATGCTTCTCGACGAACAGGCCCAGCGTTTGCTCGAGTTCGTCGCGAAATGCGCTGAACCCATGGGCGGTCTTGGCGTCGTGCCTGCGAAACAGCGCCTTGACGCGCTCGGTGAGCGACGGGCCGGAATCTGTCGGTGGCTCGGTGCTGAAGTCGAACTCGGTCTCGACGGCGGCGGTGAACAGGTTGTCGGGGCGTTGCTTGCGTCCGGCCAGCGGTGACTCGCTACCCGCGCCGGCGGCGAACTGCAGCATCTGGGTACCCAACGAGGCGGGGGAGTCGGTGACGGCCAGGCCGACGAGATACGCCTCGCCTGTGTCCGCGAAGTTGGGATCGACTTCCATCGATGTGTAGACCTTCTGGCGCTTGTCGTTGAGCGCCTTCAACTCGTCGGTGGGATCGATGGCCGCGTGCAGCTGGAGCTTGCCGTCCTCGCCTTTCTGGGTCTTCAGCGCGGTGACGTCGCCGTAACTCTTGAACGGCCCGTCGGGCAGCATGCCGCGCATGTGCTCCAGATTGATCCGGCAGCCGTAGGTATCGGGATCGAAGTTGTCGGCCATCTGTTGCAGCCAGGCGGCGCTGATGTTGCGGCCGTCGGTCGTCGCGCCCTCGGTCGCGATGCGGAACCATTTCATGAAGTGCCCTCGGGGTACGGAATTCGTATGGGCGTCAGGTTCCGCGCTAGGCGTGACACGCTCAACGACGGGGCGTTGTAGGACGCGCGTCGACAAGCCGCGCTCCAAGGCCAAGCGGATTGGCGCCGGTACGCTGGCCGCATGAAACGACCGTCTTCTTCCTCCGAATCGCCTCAGGATGTCGATGCCTCGCTGGATGGGGCCGATAGCCACCGCTTGAGCGCCCGTCACCTCTACTGGATGGGGTGGCGCATTTCCCGAATTGCCGAATTCCTCGACTTGCCCCGCGGCACGATCGCGAGCTGGAAACAGCGCGAAGCGTGGGACGACGCCTCGCCGACCCAGCGCATCGAGGGTGCGCTCGAGGCGCGCATGGTTCAGCTGATCTGGAAGGACGCGAAGGAGGGCAAGGACTTCAAGGAGCTGGATCTCCTGGGGCGCCAGGTCGAGCGCCTGGCGCGGGTCCACAAATACGAGGGCTCGGGCAAGGAAAGCGACCTCAACCCGAACATCGAGCGGCGCAACGCTGGCGAGAAGCGCAAGCCCGCGCGCAACGATGTTGGCGACGAGGGCGTGATCCAGATCGTGGAAGCGTTCGAGGCCTCGCTGTTCGATTACCAGCGTGCCTGGTACCGCGCCGGTCAGCACGAGCGCATTCGCAACTTGCTCAAGTCACGCCAGATCGGCGCGACCTGGTACTTCGCGCGCGAGGCCATTGCCGATGCCCTGGAGACCGGCAAGAACAAGGTCTTCATGTCAGCGAGCAAGGCGCAGGCGCACATCTTCAAGAACTACATCGTGCAGTTCGTGAAGGAGACCACCGGTGTTGAGCTGAAGGGCGATCCCATCGTCTTGGCCAACGGCGCCGAGCTTCACTTCCTGGGGACGAACGCCAAGACCGCGCAGGGCTACCACGGCGACACCTATCTCGACGAATACTTCTGGATCAACGGCTTCGAGCAGTTCCGCAAGGTGACCAGCGGGATGGCGATGCACAAGAAGTGGAAGCAAACCTACTTCAGCACGCCGTCTTCGGTGGTGCATGAGGCCTATCCGTTCTGGACGGGCGAGCGTTTCAACAAGCGTCGCAAGAAGGGCGAGCGCGTCGAGATCGACGTCAGCCACGCCGCACTGAAGGGCGGGGCGCGTTGTGCCGATGGCCAGTGGCGTCAGATCGTGACCATCGAGGACGCGATCGCCGGGGGCTGCGATCTTTTCGATCTCGACCAGTTGCGGCTGGAATACAGCGACGAGGAATTCGCCAACCTCTTGATGTGCGAGTTCGTCGACGACTCGCAGTCGGCGTTCCCGATGATGACCATGCAGCGCTGCATGGTGGATAGCTGGGACATTTGGCGCGATTGGAAGCCTTTCGCCGCGCGCCCGTTCGGCGACAAGCCGGTGTGGCTGGGATACGACCCGGCGGGGGACAACCTGGACGGCGACGGCGCGGGGCTCGTCGTGCTGGCACCGGCGAAGAATCGCAACGACCGCCACCGGATCCTCGAGCATCACCGCATCAAAGGGCAGGACTACGAAGAGCAAGCCGCATTCATCGAGCAGGTGACGCGGCGCTACAACGTCCAGTTCATCGGCGTCGATATCAATGGCATGGGCGAGGCGGTGGCGCAGCTGGTCGCCAAGTTCTTCCCTCGCGTGACGCGCTATCGCTATACGCCGGACAGCAAGGCGGCGCTGGTGCGCCAGGCCCAGCACATCATCGAGCGGGGGCGTCTCGAGTTCGATAGCCGCGACGTGATCATCGCTCAGTCGTTCACCGCCATTCGCCGCGAGCTGACCGCGAGCGGCCGCCAATTCACCTTCACCGCCGGGCGCAACGCCCAGACCGGCCACGCCGACTTGGCGTGGGCGACGATGCACGCTCTCAACAACGAACCCATCGACGTGCTCGCCGAGGGCGAGCGCGGCGGCGCCATCATGGAGATGTCCGAATGATCACGGCCGACAAACCACGCATGCGTGTGCCGGCGACCCTGTCCGAGTCCGAGCCGGCGGCGGAGGCGTCGCCGGCCCCGGCGCGGACCGAGGCGTTTACCTTCGGCGAGCCGGTTCCGGTGACGGATCTGGCCGACTTCCTCTACACCGGCTGCTGGATGCTAACGGCGCGCTGGTACGAACCGCCGGTGGATCTGCCAGCGCTGGCCAAGGTGTATCGCGCGACGGCGCATCACGGCTCCAGCTTGCAGGTGAAGCGCAACATCCTGTCGCGATCGTTCATTCCGCATCGACTACTGAGCCGGCAGGCGTTCCGCGCCCTGGTCACCGATTACCTGGTGTTCGGCAATGCGTACATCGAGCGGGTGTATGGGCGCCTTGGGCGGCTGTTGGCATTGCGGCCGGCGCGGGCCAAGTACGTGCGCCGGGGCGTCGAAGAAGGGCAGTACTGGTGGGTGACATCCTGGCAGGTGGCCAGCGAATTCGAGCGCGATTCGGTGATCCACCTGATGGAACCTGACATCAACCAAGAGATCTACGGCGTGCCGGACTACCTCGGCGCGCTGCAGTCGATCCTGCTCAACGAAAACGCTACCTTGTTCCGCCGCAAGTACTACCTGAACGGTAGTCATGCCGGCTTTGTGATGTACGTCTCCGATACCGCGCAGAACCAGGAAGACATCGATGCCATGCGCGAGGCCCTGCGCAACTCCAAGGGCGTCGGCAACTTCCGCAACCTGTTCCTTCACTCGCCGGGCGGCAAGAAGGATGGCGTACAGATCATCCCCATCAGCGAGGTCGCCGCCAAAGACGAATTCGCCGGCATCAAGCAGGAAACCCGCGACGATACCCTCGCCAGCCACCGCGTACCGCCCCAGCTGATGGGCGTGATGCCCAATAACGTCGGCGGATTCGGCGACGTGGAGAAGGCGGCCAGAGTCTTCGTTACCAACGAGCTCGAGCCGCTGCAAGCCGTCTTCGAAGAGATCAACGACCTAGTGGGGGAGCAGGTGATCCGGTTCCGGGAGTATGACCTCAGCGGCGCCGGGGGCGATCCAGGCCCCGCGATGTGATCGACATGCCACGTTGACCAGCCGCCTCCGGGCGGCTTTTTTGTGCGCGCTTTAGGCGCCCGTGTAGGGCGCGCAGGAATCCACCTACCCTTCCGGCCGGATTTTCGCGATGCGCTTCGCACGCGGCCGCGTTGGCCCTCTGACGGGCCGACTTCTCACCCCGCGGCGCGCCGTCGACTCCCCGCCCCGCCTGCGCGCTAAATGGGTCAGAAATGATGCAACGTTGCATCTCGACTCGAGCCCTGCCGCTGCGCGATGCTGCGGCGGTTTTACAACGAAAGATTTTGATGCGAAATGATGCGTTTTGAGTGGGAGGGATCGAGTAGAGGAAGATTCCCACGTCGGTTGTGACTAAAGCGACGCCCCGAGGGGGAGAATAAGAAAATGGTCGTCACGATTTTGTCACTAGTGGCTCTTAAAAGGCGTGGTTGTCAGCCTTTACTCCAATCCATCATCGGGGCCACGGAAAATCGGCGGGCCCGAGAGAGCGTGTCATTGCCTGATTTTTCCGTCACTGCAGCCTCCGGCATGAGTCATGTTGGCGTGTAGGATAGAGCGTTGTTCCCGAGGGGAGGCGTATTGTACGCAATACACCAGGGGCGGCAACCGCATGTCGATGCGGCAGGCTCGCTTTTCAAGCGTCTGTCGCGGTCGCGCTTGTATCGCAATGGCGCGCCCCTATTACACTTCGAAACATTAAATCGGCATTGTTTAATACAGATCAGTTTTTCTACTGCCTGTCTTCTGCCATGGTGTGCATGTCCGCCAGGGAAGGGCGGAGAGCAAGGAAGACAGGCAGAAAGGACGCCTAGCACTGCAAGGAGGCGCGGACAGGATGTCCGTGACAGCTGCAAGGAAATGCAGTTTTGCGATAGAGCCCGGCCGGCTTCGGTCGGGCTTTTTTATGTCGTGCTGTCGGCAACGATCACGGTGACGTGTCCCGACGCCGCTCCCTGAGAGAGCGCTGTGAGTCCTCCAACTGGCGCTGGGAGCGTTCGAGTTGACGCTCATGGCGCAGCCGGTCGTCGAAATCGTCGTCGCGGCGCTGGCTACGCTCCAGCGCTTGGCGCCTTTCGGTGACCGTGGCGCGGTCGCTGCTGATGTCGCGTTGAAGCTGGTTGCGTTCCCGCGCATCGCTCAGAGAGTCCTGCTGGCCAGGGTCGCTGGCGAATACAGGCCATGTGATGGCAGCAATTGCCATGAACAGCAGCAGTCTCGTCATGATGTCCTCCGCAGTGCTTGCGCTCTCCGCGCCTGGTCTCTCCGAGTATGGACCATGAGACGCGTTCCGATCCTCGAGCGCCCGGGTGGGCCGGCAGAGGCATCCCTGAGATCGATCCCGGGGTCACTCGTTGTCGCGGCGTTGCTGCCAGCGTGCCCGAATGCGTCCAATGATGCAGAGAGATTGTGGCGGCAAGGTCTCGCTGGGTGGCTCGCCGTCCATGCTCAACGCCCCTGAAGGAAGTCGGCTGAGCTGCTGGATGACGAGTGTGTGTCGCCATTGCAGGAGATACAGGCCTTCCTCATCGAAATGCGATGTGGGGAAGACGGCGGCGATATCGCCGGTCCCTAGATGTGCGAAGGTTTCGCCATCGGCTGGCGTAACGAGATAACACCCTTGAAGCAGTTCGCTGAGTGTCGACCCCGGCGCGGATGCCACAGGAGCCAGGGAATGCCGTTCCCACGGGGGAGGAGAGGCGCTATGCAGCGCCAGTATGCTGGCATGAGCGAGCTCGCCCTCGAACTCGTGGTGCGTCGGGGTGTTGTTGTCCAGCAGTCTTTCGAGCGGACATTCCAATGCCTCGGCGAGGGAGAGGAGTCGCTCATGGCCGATTTGCTTGATCGTGCCCGACTCCCAGTAGGAAATCGTCACGTCCGACACGCCGACACGTCTGGCTAGTGCGGCCTTGCTCAAGCCGGCTTCCATCCTTAGCTGCTTGATTCGCGGTCCTAATGTGTCCATTTGTACATCTCGCCATGATGTGAACGCGTTAGCATATCCAGCCAGGACCAAAGTATGTTTCGGGTTGAAGCGTAGTCGTTCTTTCAGGGTTTTCCTCTAGGCGGTTGCCTTGTCAGCGATAAAATCACGCATGTCGCCAGGGCGGCATTGCGTCGCTCGCTCCGGGAGGAGGGGGGGAAGGATAGGCGAAAAGGCGCCAGCCGCTCCGAAGAGCAGGCATATGGCGCAAAGGAAAAGCTTTTTCACTGAAGGCGCCACCCAGCGCCCTTGGGCCAGAAGCCGTCGTGCGCCGGTAGCGTGCGCGTGACGACTTCACGAGAAGAGGTCACGCATCCCGGGGCGAGAGTCTCGTGATCCCGGGCGGCGTCAGTATAGGCAGTCGGCCTTTGCGTAATAAGAGGGTACAATCGAAAACTAGTGTTTCCGATTTAGAAACAGAAGCGTGAGAGAGGCATTGTCGTGACCACACTGGATGCATTGCGGGTGTTCGTCGAGGTCGTGCGGGCAGGCAGCTTTACGGCGGCGGCGCGGCGTCTGAGCATTTCCAAGTCGCTGGCCTCCAAGCGCGTGGCGGCGCTGGAGGATGAGTTGAGCGTCAACTTGCTCAACCGGTCGACCCGCTCGTTGCGTCTGACCGAAGCCGGGCAGATCTATTACGAGCACGGGCTTCGCGTCATCGAGGAACTGCAGTCGGCGGAAGCTCAGGTGCAGTCGGTCACATCACAGCCCCGCGGCCAGCTCAAGGTCAGTGCCCAGGTCAGTTTCGGGTTCATGTACCTGGCGGCGCCTACCACGGCCTTCATGCGGCGGTACCCTGACGTGTCGGTGGAAATTCTGCTCGAGGACCAGCGTTTCGAGCCTATCGACGATTCGGTGGATCTGGCCATCCGCATGGGGCCCTTGCCGCCATCCAGCCTGGTGTCGCGTCCCTTGTGCAAGGTGGTGTACGGCCTGTATGCCGCCCCTGATTACCTGGCACGTGCCGGCCGCCCCCTGCATCCACGGGATATTGCCGACTACGATACGGTGTTCTACGGCAACTATGACCTCGGCGCCCATTGGCGTTTTTCCTTGAATGGTCAGCCGTTGGACATCGAGCCCAATTCACGCCTGGTGATCAATAATCTGCTGGGTGTCGTGGAGGCCGCGAAGTCAGGCTTCGGGCTGGCGTACCTGCCGACGTTCGCGGCACGCGCGGCGGTGGAGGAGGGGCAGCTCATTCCGCTGCTTCAGCCTTACTGGAACGAGCATGGCAGCATGCTGGTGCTGTTCCGCTCGCGCAAGTACCTGCCCGACAAGACCCGGGCCTATCTGGATTTCATCACCGACTGGTTTCGCGAGCACCTGGCGTTGTGACGCCTCGCGTGACATCGAGCTTCGATCTCGCCGGCGTTTGGCCCGGTGGTGCTGATGCCGGATAGGCGCATGCGTATAATGGTGCCATCGTCAATCACCAATGATCGGGAATTCCATGACCGTACGTACGCGTATCGCACCATCGCCCACCGGCGATCCTCATGTCGGCACGGCCTATATCGCCTTGTTCAATCTGTGCTTCGCGCGCCAGCATGGTGGACAGTTCATTCTGCGCATCGAGGACACGGACCGGGTGCGCTCGACGGCCGAGTCGGAGCAGATGATTCTCGACTCGCTGCGCTGGCTGGGCCTGGAATGGGACGAGGGGCCTGACGTGGGCGGCCCGCATGGCCCCTATCGTCAAAGTGAGCGGGGCGATATCTACGCGCAATATGCGCAGCAGCTGCTCGATGCCGGGCACGCCTTCAAGTGCTACCGGACCAGCGAGGAGCTCGACGAACTGCGCGAAGCGCGCAAGGCGGCGGGTCTGCACCTGGCGCTCAAGCCGGCGGATCTGGCGCTTCCCGACGATGAAGTGGCGCGTCGCGAGCGTGAGCAGTGGCCTTATGTGGTGCGCATGAAGGTGCCCGGGGAGGGCAGCTGCGTGATCAGCGACATGCTGCGAGGCGAGATCGAGGTGGACTGGGCCCAGGTCGATGCGCAGATCCTGCTCAAGTCCGATGGCATGCCGACCTACCACCTGGCCAATGTCGTCGACGATCACCTGATGGGCATCACCCACGTGATGCGTGGCGAGGAATGGATCAACTCGGCACCCAAGCACAAGCTTCTGTACGAGTATTTCGACTGGCCGATGCCGACGCTATGCCACATGCCGCTGCTGCGTAACCCGGACAAGTCGAAGCTCTCCAAGCGCAAGAATCCGACTTCCATCAATTATTACCGGCGGATGGGGTTTCTGCCGCAGGCAGTGACCAATTATCTGGGCCGCATGGGATGGTCGATGCCCGACGACCGCGAGAAGTTCACGCTCGAGGAGATGATGGCGAACTTCGATATCCAGCGTGTTTCCCTGGGGGGGCCGGTCTTCGATCTCGAAAAGCTGACCTGGCTCAACGGGGTGTACATTCGCGAGGATCTGGACGATGCAGCGCTGCTCCAGGCGTTGCGCGAGTGGGCGTTCAATGATGCCTACGTCAATCAGATTCTGCCGCAGGTGCGCCCGCGCATCTCGACACTGTCCGATGTCATGCCGCTGGCCGGGCATTTCTTTTCCGGTGTGCCGCCGCTCGAGGCATCCAGTTTCGACGGCATCAAGCTGGAGCATGAAACGCTGCTCAAGTTGCTGCAGTTCCTGACCTGGCGTCTCGAAGGCGTCTCCCGCTGGGAGAAGGACGTGCTGCTCGATGACGTCAAGGCTCTGGCCGAGGCCTTCGACATGAAGATGAAGGCGTTCCTGGCGCCGGTTTTCATCGCCGTGACCGGCAGTGCGACATCGACATCGGTGTTGGATGCCATGGCCATTCTGGGGTCGGACATGACCCGCGCGCGGCTGCGTCATGCCATCGAGGTGCTGGGTGGTGTCTCCAAGAAACAGGCCAAGCGCTTCGAGAAGGAATATCGGCAGTTGCAGGTGTGAGTCGAGGCGCCTTGCGCCTGGAAGAGGGGGAACGCCGCTATGCCACCTGGAGGGGCAGGCACGTTCTCCCTTCTTCCTGAAAAGTGTTGACGTGGAAGGGGTGGGTCGGTAACATACGCACCGTCTTGAAGGCACGGGGCCTTAGCTCAGTTGGGAGAGCGCAACACTGGCAGTGTTGAGGTCAGCGGTTCGAACCCGCTAGGCTCCACCAAACATCAAGATGATGCGTCCCATTCGTCTAGTGGTCTAGGACACCGCCCTTTCACGGCGGTAACAGGGGTTCGAACCCCCTATGGGACGCCACCTTTCCTGGATATGATGGTATCGGCCCGAGACGCGAAAGCGTCTTTTTTTGTCGCCGTACCCCTCCTTCCTTAGACGTATTTATACGTTTTTTCCCTTGACACTTCCGTGGCTTTGTCCACCGTTGCATCCCGTCGTCGCAGTGTTGTGCATAACGCCGCGTGGCATGGGGTCGCGTCGAGCGTTATTGAAAAATTTCTTTATTTTCAATGACCTAGGTTAGATCAAAAAATAACCAATTTGAGCGTAACCCCCTTGTCATGGTGTTTCTGAGCGACTGACTAAAGGTTTTGAACAGGGTTATCCACAGAAAGTGTGGAAAACGCTCAGGGCTTGGCAGCCATCCTCTCACCAAACGCAACGAGCCGCCCTCAGGGCGGCTCGTCGGCAGCGTGAAGTGGTTGATGAACAGCCGCTTACTTGGCCGGGTAATCCCGCTGTGTGTGCCCTGTATACAGCTGACGGGGGCGACTGATGCGGAAGCTGCCGCTGATCATTTCGTTCCAGTGGGAAATCCAGCCGATCGTACGAGCCATGGCGAAGATCACGGTGAACATGTTGGTCGGGATGCCGATCGCCTTGAGGATGATGCCGGAGTAGAAGTCGACGTTGGGGTAGAGCTTGCGCTCGATGAAGTACTCGTCTTCCAGGGCGATCTGCTCGAGCCGCTTGGCGATCTTGAGCTGTGGGTCGTCCGCGAGGCCGAGTTCGCCCAGCACCTCGTCGCAGGTTTCCTTCATGACCTTGGCGCGCGGGTCGAAGTTGCGATAGACGCGGTGACCAAAGCCCATCAGGCGGAACGGATCGTCCTTGTCCTTGGCCTTGTCGATGTAGCGCTGGATGTTTTCCTCGGAGTCGTCGCCGATTTCGTCCAGCATGGCCAATACGGCTTCGTTGGCGCCGCCGTGGGCCGGACCCCATAGGGCGGCGATACCGGCGCTGATGCAGGCGAATGGGTTGGCGCCCGTGGAGCCGGCCATGCGCACCGTGGAGGTGGAGGCATTCTGCTCGTGGTCGGCATGCAGCATGAAGACGCGATCCATGGCCTTGGCGAAGACCGGGTTGACCTCGTAGGTCTCGCAAGGATTGCCGAACATCATGTAGAGGAAGTTTTCCGAGTAGTTCAGATCGTTGCGCGGATAGTTGAACGGTTGGCCGATGTTGTACTTGTGACACATCGCCGCCAGCGTCGGCATCTTCGCGACCAGGCGGATCGCGCTGACGCGGCGTTCCTCTTCCTTGGTGATGTCCAGATTGTCGTGATAGAAGGCTGCCAGGCCGCCGACCACGCCGCACAGGATCGCCATCGGGTGGGCGTCGCGACGGAAGCCTTTGTAAAAATTCACGATCTGCTCGTGGACCATGGTGTGGTTGCGCACCGTGGCCGCGAAATCGTCGTATTGCCCCTTGCTCGGCAGTTCGCCGAACAGTAGAAGGTAGCAGAGCTCGACGTAATTGGAGTTCTCGGCCAATTGATCGATGGGATAGCCGCGGTGGAGCAAGACGCCAGCAGCACCGTCGATATAAGTGATGCCCGACTCGCAGGAGGCGGTGGCGACGAAGCCGGGGTCATAGGTGAACAGACCTTCGCTGGTCAGGCCGCGGACGTCGATCACATCAGGCCCGACGGTACCAGAGTAGACAGGGAACTCGATGGTCTTGTCCGACCCTTCTACCGTCAACTGCGCTTTCCTGTCAGCCATTATGGCCTCCTCTTTTTACCTAAGTCTTTGTCTTGCTTGCCATGCCAGCGAAAATGGTTCGCCTACTATAGAACCACGCGGAAGATTGTCAATTGGGCCAAGGGCGCCCTGCGGGAACGTGAGGATTCGCGCATGCCGTGTCGAGGCGTGACGAGAATAGCAGTGCAAACAAGGTCTCTGCCCGGGATTGCGCCCCTATTTGACGCTCCGATGGAAGTGGCTGCAAGCGCTATCTCATTTGTCATGGCATGCCCCGGTCCTTATAATCTTATCCCGCGCGACTGGCAGGAGCATGGCTTGGTCATGTAAGCCCTCGACCAAGGCCTTCCCCTCAAACCACCGCCCGCACCGGGTACAGCCCCAGCCGCTGGCGGGCCAAGAGAGTGTGATGAGCCGTGAATAGCAAAAGACCCGTAAACCTAGACCTGACGACGATAAAGTTCCCACTTCCCGCATTGACCTCCATTGCCCACCGGATCACCGGTATCATCCTGTTCATAGGACTGATCTTCGGTTTCTGGGCCCTTGACGTGTCACTCTCGTCTCCCGAAGGCTTCGAAGCCGTACGTGACACCCTCGCCAACAACGTTCTCGCCAAACTGATCGCCTGGGGCCTGCTCTCGGCGTTGGGCTTCCATTTCGTGGCAGGTATCAAGCACCTGTTGATGGATGCCGGGATCGGCGTGGATCTCGAAGGTGGGTATCGCAAGGCACAGATCACCGTCGTGATCAGTGCCATCTTGGTGGTTCTGGCAGGAGTCTGGGTATGGTAACCAACATCACGAATCTCGGCCGTAGTGGCCTGTCCGATTGGCTGATCCAGCGCATTTCGGCCGTCATCCTGGCCGTCTATGCTCTGTTCATGGTCCTGTATCTCCTGTTCCATCCGGGGCTCGATTACGCCACCTGGAGCGGGCTCTTCTCGCAGACCTGGATGCGGGTGTTCTCCTTGTTGGCCTTCATCTCCATCGCGGCGCACGCCTGGGTCGGTCTGTGGACCGTGTCGACCGACTATCTCAAACAGACGGGCGTGCGTTTCGCGTTTCAAGCGGTCGTCATGCTGGCCATCTTCGTTTTTCTGGTGTGGGGCGTTCAAGTCCTCTGGGGAGCCTAATCCATGTCCAATATGCGTAGCCTGACATTCGACGCAATCATCATCGGCGGTGGTGGCTCCGGCCTGCGCGCCGCGCTCGAGCTGGCCAAGTCGGGCAAGAAGACGGCGGTCATCACCAAGGTCTTCCCGACGCGCTCGCACACCGTTTCCGCACAGGGCGGCATTACCTGCGCCATCGCTTCCGCCGATCCCAACGACGATTGGCGCTGGCACATGTACGACACCGTCAAGGGCGGTGACTACATTACCGACCAGGAAGCCGCCGAGTACATGTGTTCCGAAGGGCCCAAGGCGGTCTTCGAGCTGGAACACATGGGGCTGCCGTTTTCACGCTTCGACAACGGCCGCATCTATCAGCGCCCCTTCGGCGGTCAGTCCAAGGACTTCGGCAAGGGCGGCCAGGCCGCGCGGACCTGTGCCGCCGCCGACCGTACCGGCCATGCGCTGCTGCATACCTTGTATCAGAACAACCTGAAGAACAACACCGTCTTCCTGAACGAGTGGTACGCGGTCGATCTGGTCAAGAACGCCAACGGCGACGTGGTCGGCTGCATTGCCATGTGCATCGAGACCGGTGAAGTCGTGCACATCAAATCCAAGGCGACGGTGCTGGCCACCGGCGGCTCGGGCCGCATCTACGCGTCCACGACCAATGCCCTGATCAATACCGGCGACGGGATCGGCATGGCCCTGCGTGCGGGCTTCCCCATGCAGGACATGGAAATGTGGCAGTTCCACCCCACCGGCATTTACGGCGCAGGGGTGTTGGTCACCGAAGGCTGTCGTGGCGAAGGCGGCTACCTGATCAACAAGGACGGCGAGCGCTTCATGGAGCGTTATGCGCCGAACGCCAAGGACCTCGCCGGTCGTGACGTCGTGGCGCGCGCCATGGTCATGGAGATCCTGGAAGGTCGTGGCTGCGGCGAAAACGGCGATCACGTCATGCTCAAGCTCGATCACCTGGGTGAAGAGGTACTGAGCAAGCGTCTGCCGGGGATCGTCGAACTCTCCAAGACCTTCGCTCACGTCGATCCGGCCAAGGATCCGATTCCCGTCGTGCCGACGTGTCACTACATGATGGGGGGCGTGCCGACCAACGTGCACGGCCAGGCCATCATGCAGGATGCCGACGGCAACGATCAGATCGTCAACGGCCTGTTCGCCTGCGGCGAAGCGGCATGCGTCTCGGTGCACGGCGCCAACCGTCTGGGCGGCAACTCGTTGCTCGACCTGGTGGTGTTCGGGCGTGCTGCCGGCATGTTCATCGAGGAAGCCCTCAACGAGGGGGTCGATTACCTCGAGGCGGCCCAGTCCGACATCGACAGCGCCATGGCGCGCATCACTCGCTGGGACGAGTCCAGCGGCGGCGAAGCGGTGCCCGACCTGCGCGCCGAACTGCAGGACATCATGCAGAATGACTTCGGCGTCTTCCGTCAGGAAGACAACATGCAGCAGGGCGTCAAGAAGCTGGCCGATCTGCGCGAGCGCATCGCCAATGCTCACTTGTCCGACAAGTCCAACGCCTTCAACACCGCGCGTGTCGAGGCGCTGGAGCTCGACAACCTGCTCGAAGTTGCGGAGGCTACGGCCATTTCCGCCCTGGAGCGCAAGGAAAGCCGTGGTGCGCATTCGCGCTACGACTACCCGGACCGCGACGACGCCAATTGGCTCAAGCACTCCATGTACTTCCCGGTCGAAAAGCGCCTGGGACAGCGTGATGTGAACTTTGCGCCGAAGACCGTCGATACCTTCGAGCCGAAAATCCGCACTTACTAAGGGGTTGTCCAAGATGTCCACGCTTCAGGTATCTATCTACCGCTACAACCCGGAAACCGACTCCGCGCCCTACATGCAGGAGTTCCAACTGGACACCCAGGGTCGCGATATCATGGTTCTCAATGCGCTTGAGATGATCAAGCAGCAGGACAGTTCCATGGCGTATCGTCGCAGCTGCCGTGAAGGGGTTTGCGGTTCCGATGGCATGAACATGAACGGCAAGAACGGTCTGGCATGCATCACGCCGCTGTCCGAGGTGGTCAAGGACAACAAGCTGGTGCTGCGTCCGTTGCCGGGCCTGCCGGTCATTCGTGACCTGGTGGTCGACATGGGGGTGTTCTACAAGCAGTACGAGAGCATCCAGCCTTACCTGCAGAACGACACCAACCCGCCGGCCACGGAACGCCTGCAGTCGCCGGAGGAGCGCGACAAGCTCGACGGTCTCTACGAGTGCATCCTGTGCGCCTGCTGCTCGACTGCGTGCCCGTCGTTCTGGTGGAACCCGGACAAGTTCGTGGGGCCGGCCGGGTTGCTGCAGGCATATCGCTTCCTCGCCGATTCGCGCGACACCGCCACGAGCGAGCGTCTGGCGCGGCTCGAGGACCCGTTCAGCCTGTTCCGCTGCCGCGGCATCATGAACTGCGTGGCGGTTTGCCCCAAAGGGCTTAACCCGACACGGGCGATCGGCAAGATTCGCGAGATGTTACTGTCCAATGCCACTTAAATCGCGCCGCTTGGCTTGTTATCATTGGCAACAAGCCGCTTCCTGCGACAAGGCGTCGCAGGAAGCCGGTCCCGCGACCGTTGCAGCCGGTGCCTCGTGCACCGGCTTTTGACGATAAGTGGACCCGGCGTCGCGTATGACGCCAGCCTGCCCGACGCAGGTTCCAAGTGACGCCGGCACGTCCGGGCGTGCCAGCGCCAAGAACACCCATCAGTGCATAGGGTGACCAAGAGATGCAAGAAGGCACAATGGAGTTGATGTGGCGCACTTCCCATGTCAGCGGCGGCAACGCCCACTACGTGGAAGCGCTCTACGAGCAATATCTCGTCGATCCCTCAGAGGTTCCCGACGAATGGCGTAACTATTTCGACCAGTTACCCCGTCCGGAAGGCGCCCCCTCCCACGACGTTCCTCTCAGTCCGATTCGCGACCAGTTCTACCAGTTGGCCCAAAACCGTCGCGGCCCCGCCGCCGGTCCCGCCGACAGCGGCGAGAACAAGAAGCAGGTCAAGGTTCTCCAGCTGATCAACGCTTATCGCTTCCGTGGCCATCAGCGTGCCGATATCGATCCGCTGGGGCTGCGCAGCCCGACGCCCATTCCCGATCTGGAACTGTCTTTCCATCAGTTGACCGACGCTGACATGGAAACGTCTTTCCAGACGGGCTCCCTCTTTCTGGGCAAGGACCAGGCGCCGCTCAAGGAAATCGTCGAGGTTCTGGAGCAGACGTACTGCCGCAGCATCGGCTGCGAATTCATGCATATCGTCAACACCGACGAGAAACGCTGGCTGCAGCAGCGCTTCGAATCGGTGCGTTCCAAGCCGGATTACAGCGTCGATGTGCGCAAGCACATTCTCGAACGCCTGACGGCAGCGGAAGGGCTTGAAAGCTATCTTGCTTCCAAGTATCCGGGCACCAAGCGCTTCGGCCTGGAAGGTGGCGAGACCTTCATTCCGATGGTCGACGAAATCATCCAGCGCACCGGCAATTACGGTACCAAGGAAGTCGTCATCGGCATGGCCCACCGGGGCCGCCTGAACCTGCTGGTCAATCTGCTGGGCAAGAGTCCCTCGGAATTGATCGACGAGTTCGATGGCAAGAAAGTCATCCAGCAGGGCTCCGGGGACGTGAAGTACCACCAGGGCTTCAGTTCCAACGTGATGACCGAGGGCGGCGAAGTGCACCTGGCACTGGCGTTCAATCCCTCGCACCTCGAGATCGTGTCGCCGGTCGTCGAAGGCTCGGTGCGCGCGCGTCAGGATCGTCGCGACGACAGCGAGGGCGCCAAGGTGTTGCCGGTCGTGGTCCACGGCGATGCCGCCTTTGCGGGGCAGGGCGTGGTCATGGAGACATTCCAGATGTCTCAGACCCGCGGCTACAAGACCGGCGGCACCGTGCACATCGTCATCAACAACCAGGTCGGGTTCACGACCTCGCGGCCTGATGATGCGCGCTCCACGGAATATTGCACCGACATCGCCAAGATGGTTCAGGCGCCGATCTTCCATGTGAACGGTGACGACCCCGAGGCGGTGATTCATGCCACGCAAGTGGCCGTCGACTATCGTTACCAGTTCAACAAGGACGTGGTGATCGATCTCGTCTGCTATCGCAAGCGTGGCCACAACGAGGCCGATGAACCCTCCGGCACGCAGCCGCTGATGTACCAGAAGATCAAGTCGCACAAGAGCTCGCGGGAGCTGTATGTGGCGAGTCTGGTCCAGCAGGGCATGATCAGCGAGGACGAAGCGTCCGCCATGGTCGAGAAGTATCGCGAGGATCTGGTGGCGGGCAATCACGTGGCCAATGCGCTGGTCAAGCAGCCCAATACGGAGCTGTTCGTCGACTGGACCCCGTATCTCGGCCATGAGTGGACCGGCGATGCCGACACCTCGATCGACATGACCCGCATGCAGCGGCTTGCCGCCAAGATGTGCGAAGTGCCCGAGGGCATCGAGGTCCAGCGCCAGGTGGCCAAGATCTACGAAGACCGTCGCAAGATGGCGGCCGGCGATCTGGCCGTCAACTGGGGCTTCGGCGAGACCCTGGCGTATGCCACCCTGCTGGACGAAGGGCATCCGATTCGTCTGACGGGGCAGGATACCGGTCGCGGTACCTTCTCGCACCGGCATGCGGTCGTGCACAACCAGAAGGACGGCTCGACCTATGTGCCGCTGGAGTACATCAAGGAAGGCCAGCCGAATTTCACCATCCGCGACTCCTTCCTGTCCGAAGAAGCCGCCCTGGCGTTCGAGTACGGCTACTCCACGACCACGCCCAATGCCTTGATCATCTGGGAGGCGCAGTTCGGCGACTTCGCCAACGGTGCACAGGTCGTCATCGACCAGTTCATTTCGTCCGGCGAGACCAAGTGGGGCCGGCTCTGCGGCCTTACCATGCTGCTGCCGCACGGCTACGAAGGGCAGGGCCCCGAGCACTCCTCGGCGCGTCTCGAGCGCTTCCTGCAGCTGTGTGCCGAGCACAACATGCAGGTCTGCATGCCGACCACGCCGGCCCAGATCTTCCATCTGCTGCGCCGCCAGGTGATCCGTCCACTGCGCAAGCCGCTGGTGATCATGTCGCCGAAGAGCCTGCTGCGTCACAAGGAGGCGACCTCCACGCTGGAGGATCTGGCCAACGGGCGTTTCGAGATGGTACTGCCGGACCAGGGCAAGCGCGACGCCGAGAGCGTCAAGCGTGTGGTGCTGTGCTCGGGCAAGGTCTACTACGACCTGGCGAGCTACCGGGCCGAGAACGGCAACGACGACGTGGCGATCGTGCGCTTGGAGCAGATCTATCCTTTCCCCAAGGAAGAGCTGTACGAAGTCTTCAAGACCTATCCCAACCTCGAGCAGGTCGTCTGGTGCCAGGAAGAGCCGCTCAATCAGGGGGCCTGGTATCAAAGCCAGCACCACATGCGTCTGGTGGCCGACATGGTGAAGGAAGGCCTGGGACGCGACCTGAAGTTCGCGGGACGCCCGGCTTCCGCCGCGCCGGCATCCGGCTATATGTCCGTCCATGTTGAACAGCAGCGCCAGCTGGTAGAAGACGCCATTACTGGGTGAGGCGTTTCATCGGGATCGAGAGAAAACACTAAGGAAACGACATGGCTACCGAGATCAAAGCGCCAAATTTTCCAGAATCCGTCGCCGAGGGCACCATCGCCACTTGGCACAAGAAGGTCGGTGACAGCGTCGAACGTGATGAACTGATCGTCGAGATCGAGACGGACAAGGTCGTCCTCGAGGTCGTCGCCCCGGAAGCCGGTACCGTGACCGAGATCAAGGTCGAGGAAGGCGATACTTGCGACTCCGAGCAGGTTCTGGGAATGCTGGGCGCGGCCAGCGAAGGCGGCAACGACAAGGCCGCCTCTCAGGAAAGCGCGGAAAAGAGCGACGACAGTGGCCAGGACACCGCACCGGCCAAGGCCGATGCCAAGCCTGCCGCCTCCGGCAAGCAGCATGATGTCAAGGCTCCGAGCTTCCCTGAGTCCGTGCAGGAAGGCACCGTCGCCACCTGGCACAAGCAGGTCGGCGAAGCGGTGAAGCGTGACGAGATCCTCGCGGATATCGAGACCGACAAGGTCGTGCTCGAAGTGGTAGCGCCGGCCGACGGTGCCCTCAGCGAGATCAAGGTGCAGGAAGGCGAGCAGGTCGAGTCCGAAGCCGTGCTCGCGGTCTTTGCCGAAGGCGCCGGCGGCGAGGCGAGTGGCGGTGATGCCGCCGCTTCGAAGGATGCGGGTGAACCCGCCGCGTCAGACGGCGGCAGTGACGAAAAGGTCGGCGACAAGATCCTGGCGCCCGCGGCACGCAAGCTGGTGGCCGAGCATGATCTGGACGTCAACAAGATCGAAGGCACCGGCAAGGGCGGTCGCATCCTGAAAGAGGACGTGCAGAAAGCCGTCAAGGACGGCTCCGCCAAGAAGAGCGCCAAGCCGTCAGGCGGTGACGTCAAGGCCGCTGCTGCGCCGGCGCCGGCCGTCGAGGGCGAGCGCCCCGAGAAGCGTGTGCCGATGAGCCGTCTGCGCCAGACCATTGCCAAGCGCCTGGTCCAGGCGCAGCAAACGGCCGCCATGCTCACCACCTACAACGAGGTGGACATGAGCGCGGTGATGGCGCTGCGCAGTCAGTACAAGGACAGCTTCCAGAAGGCGCACGACGTCAAGCTCGGCTTCATGGGCTTCTTCGTCAAGGCGGCGACCGAGGCGCTCAAGCGCTTCCCGGACGTCAACGCTTCCATCGATGGCACCGACATCGTCTACCACGGCTACCAGGACATCGGTGTCGCCGTTTCCACGCCGCGTGGTCTGGTGGTACCGGTGCTTCGCGATACCGACAGCATGAAGCTGGCCGATGTCGAGAAAACGATCGGCGACTTCGGCCAGCGTGGCCGTGAAGGCAAGCTCGGCATCGAGGACATGCAGGGCGGCACCTTCACCATCACCAATGGCGGTATCTTCGGCTCGCTGATGTCGACGCCGATCCTGAACCCGCCGCAGACCGCGATTCTGGGGATGCACAAGATTCAGGAACGCCCGATGGCCGTGAACGGGAAGGTCGAGATCCGTCCGATGATGTATCTCGCCGTCTCCTACGACCACCGCATGATCGACGGCAAGGATGCAGTACAGTTCCTGGTCACGATCAAGGAATTGCTGGAAGATCCCGCGCGCTTCTTGCTCGACGTGTGATGGCCGTCGCCGAATGATGCGTGCGACTTTTAAACTGAATGCGAACAGGATGATTTCATGGCCGATAAATTCGATGTGATCGTTATTGGCGCCGGGCCTGGCGGGTACGTGGCAGCCATTCGTGCCGCGCAGCTGGGGTTGAAGACCGCCTGTGTCGAGAAGTGGGTCAACAAGGAAGGCAAGACCGTGCACGGCGGTACTTGTCTGAACGTGGGCTGCATTCCCTCGAAGGCGTTGCTGGAAACGTCCCACAAGTTCGCCGAGGCTCGTGATCACTTCGCCGAGATTGGCATCGACGCCGGCGAGCCGACCCCGAACATTGCCAAGATGCTCGAGTTCAAGGACGGTGTGATCGCCAAGAACGTGGGCGGCATCAGCGCGCTGTTCAAGGCCAATGGCGTCACTGCGCTGGAAGGCACCGGCAAGGTCGTGTCCAGCAAGCAGGTCGAGGTGACCGGCCACGACGGCGAGACCGCTTCCTACGAGGCCGAGAACATCGTCATTGCCTCCGGCTCGGTGCCGGTGGAAATTCCGCCGACGCCGCTGACCGAAGGATTGATCGTCGATTCCAGCGGTGCCCTCGAATTCGACGAGGTGCCCAAGCGCCTCGGCGTCATCGGCGCCGGCGTCATCGGCCTCGAGCTGGGCAGCGTATGGAGCCGCCTGGGCAGCGATGTCACGGTCCTCGAAGCGATGGATTCATTCCTGCCGATGGTCGATAAGGACGTCGCCAAGGAAGCGCAGAAACTGTTCAAGAAGCAGGGCCTGGACATCAAGCTGGGAGCACGGGTCACCGGTTCCGAGGTCAAGGACAAGGAAGTCGTGGTCAAGTACACCGACGCCAACGGTGAACAGGAACAGACCTTCGACAAGCTGATCGTCTGCGTGGGGCGTCGTCCCTACACGGAAGGCGTGCTCAGCGACGACGTGGGCGTCAAGCTCGACGAGCGCGGGTCCGTGTTCGTCGACGACGAATGCCGCACGAGCGTCCCGGGCGTTTACGCCATCGGCGATGTGGTGCGCGGGCCGATGCTGGCGCACAAGGCCTCCGAGGAAGGCATGATGGTGGCCGATATCATCGCCGGTCATAAGGCCGAGATGAACTACGACGCCATCCCCAGCGTGATCTATACCGCACCCGAAGTCGCCTGGGTCGGCATGAACGAGCAGGACGCCAAAGAAGCCGGAATCGAGGTCAAGACCGGCTCCTTCCCGTTCTCCGCCAACGGTCGTGCGCTGGCCAACAATGCGCCGGAGGGCATGGCCAAGATCATCGCCGATGCCGAGACCGACCGTGTCCTGGGGCTGCATATCATCAGTCAGCATGCCGGGGAGCTCATCGCGCAAGGCGTCATCGCCATGGAGTTCGGCTCCAGCGCCGAGGACCTGGCCCTGACATGCTACGCGCACCCGAGCACCTCGGAAGCCGTGCACGAAGCGGCCCTGGCGGTGGATGGTCACGCCATTCACATGGCCAACCGCAAGAAGCGCAAGTAAGCGTTTCGATCTGCGTTTCAGTGTAGAGACGCGTCGCTCCCGCCCCGGCGGGAGCGAACAGGGGTGACGGCGACCTCGTGGGTGGCCGCCACCATTCGAGTCACATGCAACCAATGGCATGACACGATGAACCTTCACGAGTATCAGAGCAAACAGCTGTTTGCCGATTATGGTCTACCGGTGTCCAAGGGTTTCGCCGTGGATACCCCCGAAGAAGCCGCCGAAGCGTGCAAGAAGATCGGTGGTGACAAGTGGGTCGTCAAGGCCCAGGTTCACGCGGGCGGCCGCGGCAAGGCCGGCGGCGTCAAGCTGGTCGAAAGCCCCGCCGACGCCAAGGCCTTCGCCGAGCAGTGGCTGGGCAAGAACCTGGTGACCTTCCAGACTGACGAGAAGGGTCAGCCGGTCGCCAAGATCCTGGTCGAGAACTGCACCGACATCGCCAACGAGCTGTACCTGGGCGCCGTCGTCGACCGTGGCACCCGCCGCATCGTTTTCATGGCTTCCACCGAAGGTGGCGTGGAAATCGAGAAGGTTGCCGAGGAAACTCCCGAGAAGATTCTCAAGGCCGAGATCGATCCCCTGGTCGGCGCTCAGCCGTATCAGGCGCGTGAGCTGGCCTTCGCGCTGGGTCTCGAAGGCGCGCAGATCAAGCAGTTCACCAAGATCTTCCTGGGGCTGGCCAAGCTGTTCCAGGAAAAGGATCTGGCGCTGCTCGAGATCAATCCGCTGGTGATCACCGACGAAGGCAATCTGCATTGCCTCGATGCCAAGATCGGTCTGGACGGCAATGCCCTGTATCGCCACCCCGATCTGCAGGCGATGCGTGACCCGTCTCAGGAAGACGAGCGCGAAGCGCATGCTCAGGAGTGGGAACTCAACTACGTCGCCCTGGAAGGCAACATCGGCTGCATGGTCAACGGTGCCGGCCTGGCCATGGGCACCATGGACATCATCAAGCTCAATGGCGGCCAGCCGGCCAACTTCCTTGACGTTGGCGGCGGTGCGACGGAAGAGCGCGTCGGCGAGGCGTTCAAGATCATCCTGTCCGACGATTCCGTGAAGGCCGTCCTGGTCAACATCTTCGGCGGCATCGTGCGTTGCGACATGATCGCCGAAGGCATCATCGGTGCCGTCGAGCAGGTCGGTGTCAACGTGCCGGTCGTGGTGCGTCTCGAGGGCAACAACGCCGAGCTGGGCGCCGAGAAACTGGCATCCAGTGGACTGAACATCATCGCTGCTACCAGCTTGACCGACGCGGCCCAGCAGGTCGTCAAAGCAGCGGAGGGCAAGTAATGAGTATCCTGATCGACAAGAGCACCAAGGTCATCTGCCAAGGTTTCACGGGTGGCCAGGGGACTTTCCACTCCGAGCAGGCGATCGCCTACGGTACCCAGATGGTCGGTGGCGTGACGCCGGGCAAGGGCGGCCAGACGCACCTCGGCCTGCCGGTGTTCAACACCGTCAAGGAAGCCGTCGAAACGACGGGTGCCGAAGCGTCCGTGATCTACGTGCCCGCGCCGTTCTGCAAGGATTCCATCCTGGAAGCGGCCAATGCCGGCATCAAGCTGATCGTGTGCATCACCGAGGGGATTCCCACTCTCGACATGCTCGACGTCAAGGTCAAGTGCGACGAGCTGGGTGTGCGCCTGATCGGGCCGAACTGCCCGGGCGTGATCACGCCGGGCGAGACCAAGATCGGCATCATGCCGGGTCACATTCACAAGCCGGGCAAGGTCGGTATCGTCTCGCGTTCGGGCACCTTGACCTATGAAGCGGTCAAGCAGACCACCGATCACGGCTTCGGCCAGTCCACCTGCGTGGGCATCGGCGGCGACCCGATCCCGGGCTCCACCTTCATCGACATGCTCGAGATGTTCGAGAAGGACCCGCAGACCGAAGCCATCGTGATGATCGGCGAGATCGGCGGCACGGCGGAAGAAGAAGCCGCGGCATACATCAAGGAGCACGTCTCCAAGCCGGTGGTATCCTATATCGCCGGTGTGACGGCGCCTCCGGGCAAGCGCATGGGCCATGCGGGCGCCATCATCGCCGGGGGCAAGGGCACGGCCGACGAGAAGTTCGCTGCGCTCGAGTCTGCAGGTGTCAAGACCGTGCGTTCGCTCGCCGAGATCGGCGATGCGCTGAAGGCAGCCACGGGCTGGTAAGTCGCAGGTGTGATCGTCGGCGGTGACATGCCGCCGAATCACCCG
This sequence comes from Chromohalobacter sp., assembly GCF_039830575.1. Classification (NCBI taxonomy): domain Bacteria; kingdom Pseudomonadati; phylum Pseudomonadota; class Gammaproteobacteria; order Oceanospirillales; family Halomonadaceae; genus Chromohalobacter; species Chromohalobacter sp. The sequence continues at coordinate 52,901 of NZ_JBDOOX010000013.1, forward strand.
CACGTTGAAGGCATCCCTCCGGGGATGCCTTCTTGCGTTTGGGGACTGACAATTTGGGAGGCTGACAAGACGTGGCAAGCGGTCGACCGAAAGGGCGTCTTCGGGGCAGAAACGGCGATCGACTAACGCTGCCGGTACAGCAGCTTGACGAAGGTGCGGCCGGCCAGCGCCAAAAAGACCGGGAACCCGGCAATGAGGTAGAAGTAGTAGGTGACGAAACGCCAGATGAGCACCGCGGCGGCGGCGCTCTGCTTGCCGATCAGCGGTGCCAGCAAGGCGGTCGACGTCAGTTCCGCGCCGCCAGCGCCACCGGGGAGGAAACTCAATTGTCCCGCTGCCATGGACAGCATCTGCACCAGGAAGGTCCAGGCCCAGTCTATATGCGCGCCGAGTCCCTTCACGGCGAGGTAAAGCACGCTGTAGCGGAGCATCCAATGCATGCAGCACAAGGCAAAGACCGACAGCAGGGTCAGGCGGGGGAGACGCAGCGTCTCGATCAATGCATTGCGGAAATGCAGTAGCCGCCGGGCGAAACCGAAGCGGGCCTTGCGACGGACCTTGAGCCGTTCCAGCCAGCCGCCGGTAACCTGCAACAGACGCGTGTAATGGCGCATGACGAGCCACAGCAGCACGAAGCCGCACACCAGCAACAGCGATGGCAGCCCCACCAGCCAGCCGAGATCGAGGTCGATGGCCTCTATCACGACATACAGGGCCACGCCGATGAGTGCGGACAGGAAGAAGAGCAGGTCGGTGAGCTGGTCGACGGCAAAGATGGCGGTGGTCTGCGCAGGACGGATGCCACGTCGGGCCAGCAAGCCGAGAAGTGTGAGCAAGCCGCCGGTGCCGCCGGGCGTGGCGCAGATGGCGAACTCCGTGGACATCACGATGCCCACCGCGCGTGTCTGACCGAGGCGCCCGGCACGTCCCGCGAGCAGCAGGCGAAGCCGCAGGGCGTTGATGTTCCAGCAGATACCGATCAATGCCAGCATCAAGAGCAGTTGCTGCAGCGGAAAACTTGCCAGTTCGGCAAAGAGGTCGCGGCCGCCGAAGAGCACGGGAATGGTGATGGCCGCCAGTAAACCGAGCGCCAGGAGTAGAACGAGTCGCTTCATGCCGCCTGCGACTCTCGGCGATGTTGTCGGGCGATCCAGTCGTTTTTGGTGATGGGACGACGCCCCGCCACCAGCAGGCGCTCCAGCGTGGTGAGCCAGTATTCCCGCACGCTGGCATGGCGCATGTCCACGGGGTGCAGACCCAGACGCAGCAGTGGCGCCTGGCGGCTACGCCAGCGTTGGGTTTCATTGACCAGGCGTGACATGCCGCGCCGCCATGCGCTGCGGGCGCTCCACACCAGCCCCGGTGCCTCGAGAGGCGTGAAGTCCGGCAAGGTGTAGAGATGCTGAGGATCGCTGGTGTAGACAAAGTCGCGCTTGGCCAGGGCGTGCCGAGTCCCTTCGCTCATCAGCCATGCCGGTGCCACGAACCCGGTGAGTGGCCACGCCTGGGAGCGAAACAGCGCGATGCCCTTGTCCAGGCGGTCGGCGGCCTGATGCTCGTCCAGCGCGTAGAATTCGCCTTCCCAGGTGTAGAAGCGGCGCATGAACCAGTCGCGTGGTGTACGCGGCGGGGGCGCATCATCGCTGTGGTAGCAGCCATGCAGGGCCAGCTCATCGCCTGCGGCAAGACGGCCGTGCATGCGGTCGAGGAAGGTTTCGTCGAGCCGGCAATCGCTGCGGTGGTGAAAATCCGGGACCACCAGCCAGGTGATCGGGATCGGTCCGTGCGTGCGTGCCAGGTCATCGACACGCGCGACGAACTCGGCGTAGTCGGGCCAGGTTTCCGGCGCGACATCGTGCAGAACGAGGGCGAGATGTCGATCAGCCATGCTGTAGGCTCTCCGTGTTGACGCGCTGCCCGGTCAATTCACGATAATGATGCATCAAGCTGGACACCACGATATCCCAGTCATGGTGTCGCTCGACGTGCTGGCGGGCCCGGCGTCCCTGCTCCTCGGGAGCGTCGGCGCAGAGTTCGCGCACCGCGCGCGCCATGTCCTGTGCCGAGTGGGGCTCGCAGAGTCGCCCGCAGCCGAGGGGGACATTCTCGGCCAAGGCACCGGCGCGTGCCGCGACGACCGGAATGCCGCTCGCCATGGCCTCCAGGGCGACCAGGCCGAAGGTCTCCTGAGTGCCGGCATGCAGAAGAATGTCGCTGCTGGCCAGCCAGTCGGCGACATCGGCGGTGGCCGTGTAACGGCCGATGACGCTGACATTGTCGGGGACGCGCTGCGGCATTTGCGGGCCGATCAACACCAGATGATATCCCTTGCCCAGGTGTCGTGCGGTGTCCAGCAGCACCGACAGGTTTTTCTCCCGCGAACCGCGCCCCACGAAGATCAATAGACGCGTGTCGTCATCGAGGCCGAGACGCTGGCGAAAGGCGAATTGCCGGCGCTGTGGCGAAAACGTCGTCAGGTCGACGCCGAGCGGTTGTACGGCGACATTGTCGAGGCCGAGCGTCTGGAGTCGGTCAGCGATGACCCGGCTCGGCGCGAGCACGCGATCGCAATGGCCGTACAGGTTCCGCACGTAGCGGTCGAGGGCGGCGCGCGTCCAGTTGCCGAGACGATTGCCGATGAGGCGCGGCAGATCGGAGTGATAGAAGCCGACCACCGGGACGTCCAGGGCGCGCCCTGCATCGAGCGCCGCCCAGGCGGTGACGTAGGGGTCGCCGGCTTCGATGAGATCCGGTGCCAGCCGGTGAAGTTCGCGTTGCCAGCCACGACGCTTCAAGGGGAAGCGATAGCCCTGACTAAAGGGCAGTGGGGGGGCGGGAACTTCGTGGATGGAGCCGTGGCTACGATGGTAGGCCCCGGGGACGAGCAGGCTGCTCGTGACCCCCGGCAGCTTCGCCAGGCGATTGCGCTTGGCTTCCAGATAGGTGCGTACCCCGCCGCTGGCAGGGGCATAGAACATCGTGATATCGGCGATGTGCAAGGTGCAACTCCCTGAAACCTTCCCGGTTGGTTTACGGAGTGACCGCTGGGGCCCGGGGGCCTGTCGTATGAATGTCACCGCGTTGTCATGAGCTTACGCTGGCACACGCCATGCCCCGCGTCCACTACTCGTGACGCAGGGCATGGCGAAGCGTCAGGCGGCGGGGCGTGCCACCAGCGAGCGTGTCGACTCGACCGCTTCGGCCAGGGCCACCTTGATGGTGTCGCCGAGCTTGTAGCGTGGCTCGCCCTCGATCTGGATGCGACCTTCCTTGTCGTCGATGGCAACCTTGTCGCGATCGCTGTGCATGAACGGCGCCGGCACGAAGGCCGTGGCACCGTTGGCCGTCAGGCGCACTCGCATGCCGCCGCGGTTGATGGCGATGATATCCGCCTCGAAGACCTCGCCGGCTTCGGCGGCGGGGCCGAGGTAGCGCACGTAGAGCCAATCCTTGACGTCGCGCTCCGCCATGCGATTGAGTCGCCGCCGCTCGGTGAGCTGCTCGGTCAGTGCCTGGCTCGCCTCGGCGGGGGCCGCTTCTCCCTTGAGTACACGCTTGATCAGGCGGTGGTTGACCATGTCGCCGTACTTGCGGATCGGTGAGGTCCAGGTGGCGTACGCCGACAGTCCCAGGCCGAAATGCGGGCCCGGCTGCGCGGACATGTTGGTATACCCCTGGAAACGGCGCAGGCGCGCGTCGAGCCAGGCGTCCTCGCGGGCCTCGAGCGCGCGACGCAGTTCGCGATACCGCGAGAGCTCCAGCAGTTGCTCGCGCTCCACGCTAATGTCCTGATTGGCCAGGAACTCGATGGCCTGATCGGCTTTCTCGGGCTCGAAGGCCTGGTGCACATTGAAGATGCCGTGTCCCACGTGAGCCGCGAGCAAGTCGGCGCAGCACGCATTGGCGGCAATCATCGATTCCTCGATCATGCGCTGCGCGACGCGCCGCTCCTCGATGCGAACCGCCAGCACGTTGCCGGCATCGTCGACATCGAAGACGTAGTCGGGGCGATCCTTGAAGACCAGCGTGTGCTGTTCACGCCAAGCGTTGCGGGCCTTGGTCATCTCGGCCAGCGCCTGGAGCTGGGTGGCGATGGTGTCGTCGGCGGGCGCCCAGTCGCCTTGGCCTTCCAGCCAATCGGAGACCTGGTCGTACACCAGGCGTGCCTGCGAGCGAACCTGCGCGGCGAAAAAGCGGTATTCGCCGAGGCTGCCATCGCGATGGACGTCCAGCGTGCAGACGAGGGTCGGCCGCTCTTCACCTTCCTTCAGGGAGCAGAGGTCATCGGCGAGCAGCTCCGGCAACATGGTGACGTTCTGGCCCGGCAGATACACCGTGAAGGCACGGGTCTGCGCCTCGCGATCGACCGCGTCGCCTTCGCGCACGTAAGCCGTGGGGTCGGCGATCGCCACGCTGAGACGCCAGCCGTCCTCGAGTGTCTCGATGTACAGGGCGTCGTCCATGTCGCGCGTCTTTTCACCATCGATGGTGAAAAAGGGCGTCGCGGTGAGGTCTTCGCGTTCGAGCCCTTCATCGTGCAGCGGCCATTGTTCGCCGAATTGCGGTGAGGCTTGCTCCAGCGCATGACGCGCCAGGGTCACGCGCCAGGGGACCGCGGGGTTGTCGGCCTTGACCACCAGCTCGTCGACTTGCGCGAAGAACCCGCGATCGTCGGGCTTGAGAGGATGGCGCACCAGACGAGCCACCACCCAGTCGCCGTCGCCCAGGGTACTTTCATCGAGCGAGTTCTTGAGGCGTGCGCGCAGCTGGTTGTTGATGGACGGATGGTCCGGCACCACGCTGAGACGTCCGTCGCGCTTGACCAGGCGCGCCACGAACCGGTCGAGCCCCGCTTCGATGAGCGTGTCGGGCTCGACGGAGGTCTTGTCCCCCTCCTGCTTGAGCAGGGCATCGACGCGATCGCCATGCAAGACCTGCTTCATGGCGGGGGGCGGAACGAAGTAGGAACTGCCGTCGTCGGCTTCGAGAAAGCCAAAGCCCCGGTCGGTTGCCTTGATGACGCCCTGCACGCGGGGCGTCGTTTCACGAATCTGTTGCTTGAGCTGGGCAAGCGCGGAGTTGTTCTGCAGCATCGAGACACGTTCGGTTGGGGGGAGTAGATCGACACTATACGGGTTCGCGTATTCCCCGCCAACCGGCGCTTGGCGGGGAACTCGACCGAGGGGGCGGGCGTTGGATCAGCGCAGTGCCTCGGCGATGTCGGTATCACCGTCGAGTAGCGAGAACTCGCGTTGGCGCAGGTCGTGGCGGCGCACCACTTCGAGCAGCGCGTGGGCGACATTGGCGCGCGAGATACGGTTGTCGTCGGCGCCGGCCACGTCGGTCGTGACCCGCCGTGTCGCGGCCTCGTCGGTGAGCCGGCCGGGCTTGAGAATCACATGGGGCACACGTGATGCGCGCAGGTGCGCGTCGGCGGCATGCTTGGCGGCCATGTAGGGGCGCAGCTTGGCCGGGGCCTCGAGGACCCGGTCGGCCCGCATGGCGCTGACCATGATGAAACGCCCGATGCCCAGCGTCGCGGCCAGGTCGATCGCACTCAACGCACCATGCAGATCGATCATGAGTGTCTTGTCGGGGCCGGTATGCGGGCCGGAGCCCGCCGCGAACACCACCTGATCGCAGCCGTAGAACGCCTTTCGAAAGTTGCCTTCCAGATCGGCGAGCACCGTCTCGATGCCACGCGCCTGAAACCATGCCTGCTGGGCCGTGTCACGGATCATGGCGCGAATCGGCACACCGGCCTGGTGGGCGAGTTCGCAGAACTGGCGGCCGATCTGACCGTTGGCGCCGATGACGAGCGTCTTCATGGGACTCTCCTGGGGGTGTCTTTGGCGAATGCTTACTGACGGCTTTGAGAAGACGTCATGCGTCATGGGTAAGGTATGAGGTCCCCGGAGGCGATCCTCAAGGTGTCCCCTGATGATGCCTGCCTGATTCGAGTTTCTCTGGTGCTATGCGTCGAGTCGACATGCGGTATGCTACGAATGCCCATGGTGGCCCCTCGGAATAAAGGTGAGGGAGTCGCTCGGCTTGTCGCCATGCTAATCGAGATGGGAGGCACCATGACGATACGTGCTGCGTTAACCGGCTTCGCCCGAGGGCTGTCACTGGCGCTCACCACCACGTGCAGCGTGGGCACTGCGCTTGCCGAGCCGTTTTCGCAGCAAAGCATCGTGGGGGGGGGACGCACTCGTCCTGCAGGGAACGGGAACGGCCAGTTACCTGCTGTGGGATGTCTATGACGCCGCCCTGTATGCACCGGCCGGTGCCAGCCGTGCGGCCATCGTCAATGCCGAAGTGCCGCTGAGTCTGGTGCTCGAGTACCAGCGTGACGTGTCCCGCGAGGATATTCGCAAGGCGACCTGGTCCGTCTTGCGCAAGCAGCATGCGACGACGATGCGTGAGCCGCTGCGCGCCGGGATAGAGGCGCTACAGGATGCCATGGTCGATGTCACCGAAGGCGATCGCTATCGGCTCGAATGGGACCCGCAGACGCCGCGATTGTCTCTAGCCCTGAATGGCAATATTCGCTTCGTATCGGACGATATGCGACTCGCGCGCACCTATCTCGGTATCTGGTTGGCCGAGCCGCCCCTCTCGACGTCACTGCGTGAGGCATTGCTGTCGCGTACGGATTGAGGCGATGTTGAGATGGTTCCGGCGAATGCCTGCCGTGCACGCGGCCAGTATTCGACGGAACGATTCCCGGTGCCGATCCCACATGCGGTACTCTAGTCGCGTCGAGGACCAACCGGGAAGCCGCATGCAACCTCATCTGATCGTCACGGATCTGGACAACACGCTGCTCAATGCCGAGCACGATCTCGATGAATTGACCATCGAGACCTTTCAGGCACTCGCCGCACGTGGACATCACCTGGCGTTGGCGTCTGGACGTCATTTTCACGACATCACGGCGTTCCGCCGACGGTTGGGCGTGTCCGCGTACATCATGAGCACCAACGGGGCGCACCTCTACGGGCCCGACGACAGCCTTATCGCCGAGCAGTGGGTGCCGGCCGAGCTGGTTCGGGCATTGGTCGAGCTGCCGCGCGGTGCCGACATCCGGCTAAATTTGTACACCGGGGACGAGTGGCTGATCGATGCGTCGGCACCCGAGCTGAAGGCCTTGCACGCCCACACCGGATTCCACTATCGGGTGGCCGATCTCGAGGCACATGACGGTCGTGGCGTGGGCAAGGTGCTGTGCATCGGTGACCCCGAGGCCCTGGCAGCGCTCGAACAGAGCATCACCGAAACGCTGGGCACGCGGTTGCACATGACCTATTCGATGGCTCATTCGCTGGAGATCATGGCCGAGGGCGTCAACAAGGGGGCCACGCTGGAACGGTTGCTGGCCCTTCTCGATCTCCCCGCCGCGCGGTGCCTGGCGTTCGGCGACAACCTCAACGATGCCGAGATGCTGGCGCTGGCCGGCCACGGGTTCGTCATGGAGAACGCGCATCCCGACCTGCCACGTCGGGTACCTGACGCCATCCGCATCGGTCACCATCATCCGAATGGCGTGGCCTGGCAGTTGCGCGATTTCTTTTCGCTGGCATGAGGTCTCGCCCGCGGTATCAATGCACGCTGATGACGCGGCAGGGCGCGGTATGCGAAACCTTGTGCGATACGCTGCCGACGACCAGACCGGCGATGTCGCTCAAGCCACGGCTGCCCATGACGATGGCATCGACGTTCAGCGCCCTGGCCTGCTCGATGATCACCCTTGCCGGGTCGCCCTGATGCAATGAACCTTCGACGTCGGTGATGCCACGCTCGCCGGCGGCCTGCTTGGCGGCGTCGAGCAATTGCCGGCCGGCGCGGTCGAGCTCGTCGGAACTGGCCTGCATCGGAACGGCTCCGACGCCCCACACCAGAAGCGTGTCGTGGGCCAGCGATTCGGGGATGTGAAGGATGTGCAGACGTGCCTGATCGGCATGGGCCAGCTTGCAGGCGACATCCAGTGCCACGCTGGCCGCCTGCGAACCGTCGACGGGAACCATGAGGGTCTTGAACATGACGACCTCCGAAACTGACATGAGGGCAATGCTCGCGACGTCTGCCTGAACGCACGCGAGCCTGTCTTCTTCCAGCCTAGTCCCTCGGGGCACTTCGTAGCGTGATCTGGATCAATTTCGTGTGGATGACGCGGCGTCGTCCTGCGTCTCGAGCCGACGCAAGCGTTGCCACAGCTCCCGGCGCAGGTCGGCCAGGCGCGGTGCCTCGCCCTCGGTGAAGGGAATCGGGCGCGTCATGCGCAGGGTCCGCAGCCCGAGGCGGGCGGTGAGCAGTCCCGCGCCGAGCCCCTGGCCGGCGCGGGTGGAAAGCTTGCCGGCCACGTTCATCGACAACAGGTCCATGCTCGCATCCGAGGCGATTTCACTGGCGCCGGCGAACGCCATGTTATAGAGCACCGCGCGGAACAGGCGCAGCCGGCTGGCATACCCCAGTTCCAGGCCATAGAGCGCGGCGAGACGGTCGATCAAGCCGATGTTGCGCCAGGCCATGAGTGCCATGTCGAGAAAGGTGACCGGGCTGACGGCGACCATGACCGCCGTTTCACTGGCCATGCGGGCGACCAGGCGCCGGGCCTGACGGTCCCGGGGCGCCAGCAGATGGTGGGCCAGCAGGGTGCGTGTTTCCTGGGCGTCGTGATGCGGCTGTTGCGCGGCCTGGAAGGCGCGCCAGTGAGGATCGTCGTCATCGAGTCGCATCTGGCGCCGCAAGCGCTCGGCCAGGGCATGAGCCTCGTGCGGCGAGGTGTCTTCCGTGGCGGCGAGCTGGTCGCGGAGTCGGGTATGGCGCTTGAGACGGCGCAGCCGCCAGAGTTCCCGCAACAATGCTGCACCGACCAGGCCCAGCCCCAGCAATCCCAGCACGCTCCAGGCGCCTGCGAGCCAGTCGCCGCCGAGGGTGGCGGTATACAAGTGACGTGCGACTTCCATGCCACCCAACGCCACGCTGCCGCCGAGCAATGTCACCAGTCCCCAGCGCCGCTTGCGCGGCTTGCCCAGACTGGCCTCGAGGGGCACGTCCGGTGCGCTGTCCTGAGCGGCGAGCGGGTGCGAGACACTGTCCAGCCGAAAACGCTCGCCGGGGTCGGGTGCAAAGGAAGACGGGGGCTCGTCGTCGACGCGAAAACGTTGGCCGGGCCGTGGCTCGCTCATGTCAGCTTGTCTCCAATCAACCAGTCGAGGGCGGCATCCATGCGGACATGCGGCAGGGCCGCCGTGTCGCGCTGCGGCGGGCGAAACGCGGTGAACGCGAAGCCCTGCCGGGCCCAGAAGTCGTGCGCGGGCAGCCGCGGCGGCACGTCGCCGGGGAACAGCAGCACGTCCTCGCCTTCCAGTGTGGTGCCACGCAGGGCGGCGCGCCGGCGTCCTTCGTGTTCGACATCGCGCGGTTCGGTGGCGCTCACCGATGCCAGCGAGAGGGCCTTCACCGGCACGTCCGCGTAGCGCAGATCCTTGAGCGGCTCGGCGAGCAAGGCCTCGAGCAGGGCAACGACATTGGGGTGCTGCTCGGGCGTCACGTGATCGGCCTTGGTCGCAGCGATGGCGAGCCGGTCGATGCGCGGCGAGAAGAGGCGATTGAGCAGGCTGCGCTTGCCGTAATCGAAGCTGCGCATCAGCGTGCCGAGCGCACGGGAGAGATCCTCGAAGCGTTCCGGTCCCGCGTTCAGTGCCCCGAGGACATCGACCAGCACGATCTGACGGTCGAAGCGGCGGAAATGGTCGCGATAGAAGGGTTTGACCACATGGCGGCGGTAATGATCGAAACGCCGCGCCAACGTCTTGTAGACGCTGCTGCCGGGCAAGGCCTCGAGCTCGGCGCGCTGGGCCTCGCCGATGTCGGGCAGCGGAAAGAACTGTAGTACCGGCGCGTCCTCCAGGTCCCCCGGCAGCAGGAAACGCCCGGGTTGCAGGTCGGCGAACCCTGCCTCGCGCGAGGCACGCAACGCGGTGGCGTAATGTGCGGCCACCTCGGCGAGATGGTTTTCATCGGCCGTGTCGTCGGGAGAGAGGGCACCGGCGGCCTGCAGCCAGGCCGCGGAGAGGCGCTGACGCTCTGCGCCGAGCGTGGCTTGCTGGGCCTCGCACCAACTGAGGAAATCGTGTTCGAGCAGCGGCAAGTCGAGCAGCCATTCGCCGGGGTAGTCGATCAAGTCGAGGGTCAGGGTCGCCGTGTCGCCCAGCAGGCCACGAGCGCGCCGGGTGCGATGCTTGATGGTCAGGCGCAGTTCGCTGATTCCGCGTGTCGGGGCGGGCCATTGCGGTGGCGTGCCGTCGAGCGCGGCCATGGCGGCATCGTAGGGAAAGCGCGGCACGCCGAGATCCGGCTGGGCGACGCGCTGGGCGCCGAGCAAGCGGCCTTCGCGGGCGGCGCGCAGCAGATCGAGCCGTGCCTCCAGCCCCGCATGTCGCAGTTGATGCACCAGCGAGGTGAGAAACGCAGTCTTCCCGGCGCGGGACAGGCCAGTGACGGCAAGCCGCAGCTGGCGGTCGCGGCCGCGTTCGATGAGGTTGTGCAGTTCTTGGGTCAGATGACGTCGCATGCGGGTGTCCGACGGAAGTTCTGTGTCGAATGTGCGGGCGAATGGGCGCCAAGGCAAGCACGATAGTCTATGCGAATAGGAATAATTGTCATTATTGATGCGATCGGTCGTCATCGTGACGCTATCATCGCGTGGAAAGGCCGGAAGTCGTCGGTTCCCTTCACATCGAATTCATATAGGACTAAAATGGTACCCAATCGATGAATGGTGGAGTGAAGGCATGTTGAAGCTTTCCAAGCTGACCGACTATGCCGCCGTGGTGATGGCGCAGATCGCGCGTCATCCGGAGCAGGCACACGCCGCCACCGAGCTGGCCGATGCCGTGCAATTGCCCCATCCGACCGTCAGCAAGACGCTGAAAATGCTGGTGAAGGCAGGGCTTCTGGAATCGCGTCGCGGCTCGCTCGGCGGTTATCGGTTGGCGCGGCCGGCGGCGGCCATCACCGCTTCCGATATCATCGGCGCCATTGAAGGGCCGGTGGCGATGACGGAATGCAGTCATGCCGATGGCGACTGCGATCTGCTGGCCACCTGCGGCGTCGCCGACAACTGGCAACGTGTCTCGCTGGCGATTCGTACGCTGCTCGACAGCGTGACCCTGGCGCACCTGGCCCAGGAAACGCCGTTGAAGCTGCCCGTGCAGCTGCCCATACAGAGCGTGACCCTGGCGAGTCGCGCCGAAGTTTGATCACACGAACGAAAGTGGCGCGGTGGCCCGGCCACGCGCTGAGAGCATACCGCCCGGGAGGGGAAACACCATGGCAAGTCAGGAAATGGAACAGCTTGTCCGTCGCGAATATACCCAAGGGTTCGTGACCGACATCGAAAGCGATACCGTACCGCCGGGGCTGGACGAGGATACCATCGCCTTCATTTCCAACAAGAAGGGCGAACCCGAGTGGATGCTGGAATGGCGCCTGGATGCCTACCACCAGTGGCTCAAGATGAAGGAGCCCTCCTGGGCGCATCTCGATTATCCGCCCATCGACTATCAGGCGATTTCCTACTACAGCGCGCCGAAAAAGCCCGAGGATCGGCCGCAGAGTCTCGATGAAGTCGACCCCAAGCTGCTGGAAACCTACGAAAAGCTGGGGATTCCGCTGCACGAGCGTGCCGCGCTGGCGGGGGTCGCCGTGGATGCGGTATTCGACTCGGTCTCGGTGACCACGACGTTCAAGGAAAAGCTCGCCGAGGCGGGCGTGATCTTCTGCTCGATCTCGGAGGCGATCCGCGACTACCCGGAGCTGGTCCGCCAGTACCTGGGAAGCGTGGTGCCCAAGGGGGACAACTACTTCGCGGCGCTGAATTCGGCCGTATTCACCGACGGCTCCTTCGTCTACGTTCCCGAAGGCGTCGAGTGCCCGATGGAGCTTTCCACCTATTTCCGCATCAACGCGGCGAATACCGGTCAGTTCGAGCGCACCCTGATCGTCTGCGACAAGCAGGCCCAGGTCTCGTATCTGGAGGGGTGCACCGCACCTCAGCGTGACGAGAACCAGCTCCACGCGGCGGTGGTCGAACTGGTGGCGTTGGAAGACGCCTACATCAAGTATTCCACGGTGCAGAACTGGTATCCCGGCGACGAGGACGGCAAGGGCGGCATCTACAACTTCGTCACCAAGCGCGGCGATTGCCGGGGCGACCGTTCCAAGATCAGCTGGACGCAGGTCGAGACCGGTTCGGCGATCACCTGGAAGTATCCGTCCTGCGTGTTGCGCGGCAAGGACAGTGTCGGCGAGTTCTATTCCGTGGCGGTGACCAATGGCCGTCAGCAGGCCGACACCGGCACCAAGATGATTCACGTCGGCGAGGGGACGCGCTCGACCATCGTGTCCAAGGGCATCGCCGCCGGGAACAGCGACCAAGCCTATCGCGGCCTGGTCAAGGTGGGGCCGCGCGCCAAGGGCGCGCGCAACTTCACCCAGTGCGACTCGCTGTTGATCGGCGATCGCTGTGGCGCCCACACCTTTCCGTATCAGGAAATCGGCAACAGCTCGGCGACCGTGGAACACGAGGCGACCACCTCGAAGATCGGTGAGGACCAGCTGTTCTACTGCCAGGCGCGGGGCATCTCCGAAGAGGATGCCGTCAACATGATCGTCAATGGCTTCTGCAAGGACGTCTTCCAGGAGCTGCCGATGGAATTCGCGGTGGAAGCCGAAGCGCTGTTGAACGTCACTCTCGAAGGCGCCGTCGGGTAAGCATTCCGACGCATCGTCAAGGTCTCAACCCATGTATCGGAGTCGCCGGGCGACTCGAACGCAAGCAAGGTATCAAGATGCTCGAAGTCAAAGATCTGCACGTCACGGTGGAAGGTTCGGAAATCCTCAAGGGGTTGAGTTTGACCATCAATCCCGGTGAGGTGCATGCCCTCATGGGGCCCAACGGGGCGGGCAAGTCGACGCTGTCGGCGGTGATCGCGGGCAAGGACGGCTACGAAGTCACCAGTGGTCAGATCCTGTTCGAAGGCCAGGACCTGCTGGAAATGGAAATCGAGGAGCGTGCCCTGGCCGGTATTCTGCTGGGTTTCCAGTATCCGGTGGAAATCCCCGGGGTGAAAAACATCTACCTGCTCAAGGCCGCGCTCAATGCGCAGCGTGAAGCGCGCGGCGAGAAAGAGCTGCCGGCCCCGGAATTCATGAAACTGGTGCGCGAGAAGCTGAGCTTCATGAAGATGGATGGCAGCTTCCTGCAGCGTGCGGTCAACGAAGGGTTTTCGGGCGGCGAGAAAAAGCGCAACGAGATCCTGCAGATGCTGGTACTGCAACCCAAGCTGGCGATGCTCGACGAGATCGACTCGGGGCTCGACATCGATGCCATGAAGATCGTCGCCGAAGGGGTCAACTCGCTGCGCAGCCAGGATCGCGCCATTCTCATGGTGACCCACTACCAGCGGCTGCTCGAACATATCGTGCCGGATCATGTGCACGTCCTGGTGGACGGGCGCATCGTCAAGTCCGGCGACAAGAACCTCGCCCACGAGCTCGAAACGCGGGGTTATGAATGGGTGCTGGAGGAGTCTGTCGCATGAGTGCAGCACACGCCTTTCTACAACGGCTCGGCGAGCGATTCAGCGACGAGCCGACCTGGGTGACGGCACGTCGTCAGGCCGGTGCAGCGCGCTTCGAGGCTCTGGGATTTCCCACCAAGCGTGATGAAGCCTGGAAATACACCGACGTGCGTCGCATTGCCGAAGGCGAGTTCGCGCTGACCGATGACGCCGAACTGAGCGCGTCGCGCTTCGAAGCGTTGTCCATGCCGCTGGATGCCTATCGTCTGGTATTCGTCGATGGCGTCTTCTCGACCGCGCTTTCCGATGTCGAGGCACTGCCCGAAGGGATCAGCATCGAGCCGTTGACCACGGCGATGCGTACCAACCACGAGGCCATCGGGGGGGCCATCGGTCGCCTGGCCGGTGTCGATTTCTCGCCGTTCACCGCACTCAACGTGGCGCTTTCCGAAGAAGGCGCGGTCGTGCGCATCGGCCAGGGCGTGGTCGTCGACAAGCCGATCTACGTGGTCTTCGCTTCACGGGCCAACGAGGCGCCGCGCATGAGCCATCCGCGCGTGCTGGTCATGGCTGGCGCGCGCAGTCAGGCGACGGTGATCGAGCATTACGCCGGCGAAACGGGGGCGGCCAACTTCACCAACGTGGTCAGCGAGGTCATGCTCGAGCGTGGCGCGATCGTCGATCATTACAAGCTGCAGGAGGCCTCGAGCGAGGACCTGCACGTGGCGAGCATCCATGTGGAGCAGGCGCGCGATTCGCGCTTCACCTCCTTCAACCTCAACCTGGGAGGCGCGCTGGTACGCACCGACCTGGTGACGGATCTCAACGCGCAGGGTGCCGAGGCCAACTACAATGGCCTGTTCTTCGTGCAAGGGCGCCAGCACGTCGACAATCACACCCTGGTCAATCACAACGCGCCGCAAACGTTCTCCAACGAGAATTACAAGGGCATTCTCAACGACCGTGCCCGCGGAGTGTTCAACGGCAAGGTGATCGTCAAGCGCGACAGCCAGCAGATCGAGGCGTATCAGAACAACGCCAACCTGCTGTTGTCCGATCGTGCCGAGATCGATACCAAGCCGGAGCTGGAAATCTACGCCGATGACGTCAAGTGCTCGCACGGCACGACGACGGGCCAGCTCGACGAGGAGGCCGTCTTCGCGTTGCGCACGCGCGGCATCGACGAGCAGATGGCGCGTGGCCTGCTGACGCTGGCCTTCGCCGGCGAGGTCATGGACCAGGTGCGCTTGCCCGCCATCGCCGAGCGCGTCGAGCGCGCCGTGGCCGGGAAGCTGCCCGAGCGTTTCAATCTTGCGGACCTGGTTGAGGTGTCCGACGCCCTGCAGGAGGCCTGACATCATGAACGCCCTTTCCGAGCCGATGCTGGACGTGGCCCGTGTCCGCCGTGACTTTCCGATTCTCGAGCGGGAAGTGCATGGCAAGCCGCTGATCTATCTGGATAATGCTGCGACCACCCAGACGCCGTCAGCGGTCATCGAGACGCTGGATGATTATTACCGGCGTTACAACGCCAATATTCATCGCGGGCTGCATACCCTGGCCGACGAGGCCACGGCAGCCTATGAAGGTACGCGCGACAAGGTTCGCGCGTGGCTGGGGGCGGCATCGAGTCGCGAAATCATCTTCACCCGGGGCACCACCGAGGCCATCAACCTGGTCGCCAATAGCTGGGGGCGGGCCAACCTGCGTCCGGGGGACGAGATCCTGGTCTCCTTGATGGAGCACCACTCCAATATCGTGCCCTGGCAGATGCTGGCCGAGGCACTGGATGTGACGCTCAAGGTGATCCCTGTCGATGAGCGCGGCGTGCTTGACCAGGCGGCCTATCGTGAATTGCTGGGCGAACGTACGCGGCTGGTGTGCGTCAATCACGTCTCCAATGCCCTGGGGACCGTCAATCCAGTGGCCGAGATGGCGCGTGAGGCCCATGCCCACGATGCTCTGATTCTCGTCGACGGTGCCCAGGCGGTACCGCATCAGCGTGTCGACGTGCACGCGCTGGGTGTCGATTTCTACGCGTTCTCGGGGCACAAGATGTACGGGCCCACCGGGGTGGGCGTGCTCTACGGCCGCGAAGCGCTGCTCGAAGCGATGCCGCCCTGGCAGGGGGGCGGCGAGATGATCAGCCGTGTGTCCTTCGATCAGGGCACGGTATACAGCGACATACCGCACAAGTTCGAGGCGGGCACGCCGGCCATCGCCGAAGTGATCGCCCTCGGCGCGGCACTGGACTGGGTCGCCGCCACCGGCATCGACATGATGGCGGCCTGGGAAGGGCAGCTTCTCGAGCGCGCCACGGCCAAGTTGCGCGATGTCGAGGGGCTGCGTCTGATCGGGACGGCGCCCGACAAGGTCAGCGTGCTGTCGTTCGTGGTCGATGGCGTGCACGCCCAGGATATCGGCTTGCTGATCGATCAACTGGGCGTGGCCATACGTACCGGGCATCACTGCGCGCAACCCGTCCTGGCCAGCATGGGGCTCGAGGCAACCTGTCGTGCGTCCCTGGCGGCGTACAATACGCCCGAAGAGGTCGACGCGTTCGTCGAGGCCCTGGAGAAAGTCATCGCCATGGTGCGCTAACGGAGACGGCATGGATCAACTGGATAGCCTCTACAAAGGGCAGGAAATGCCCTTGCAGCGTGACGTCAACGCGATCTCGATCCCCTTCGGCAAGAGCGTGACCTTGACCGAAGACAGCATCGTCTCGGTGATGCAGGCCAAGGGCGGTACGGTCAGTGTGGGGTTCGAGGGTCGCATGTTCCTGATCGAGGGCTACGACCTCGACGCTCTCGGGCTCGAGTCGGTGCCGCGCGCGACCTTGCCCGAGCACGTCGACGATGAACAGCTCGAGGCCTTCATCTGGGAGCAGCTGCGGACGTGCTTCGATCCGGAGATTCCGGTCAACATCGTCGACCTGGGGCTGGTTTACGGGTGTCGTATCGAGCACTTGCTCAACGGCGAGACCATGGTGACCATTCGCATGACATTGACCGCGCCCGGATGCGGGATGGGCGAGGTGATCGCCGAGGATGCCAGGCGCAAGATCATGGGCGCGGCGCAAGTCTCCAAGACGCACATCGAGATCGTTTTCGACCCGCCCTGGAGTCGTGAGATGATGACCGAGGAGGCGAAGCTGGAACTGGGCATGTTCTAGCGTTCGCGAGGCGTTGCCCTGACGGGCCCGTGAGCCCTTTCGTTGGAGACAAGCATGCCGCGAGAAAAGAGCCGCCGTGGACTGAAACGGTGGGGGCGGCGACTGTTCAAGTGGTGTCTTGTCGGCGTGGTGTCCGTGCTTGCGGTGGTCGTGGCGCTCAACCTCTGGGTGTTCGCCAAGACCGCCGGGCGCATTCAGCATGACACGCTGCTTTGCGCCACCGAACCGGTCGGCCTGGTCTTCGGTACCGCCGAAGGCCTGCGCGGCGGAGGCCACAACCCCTATTTCACCGCACGCATGGAAGCGGCGGCGCAATTGCTGCGGCTCGGCCACGTGCGCCATCTCCTGCTTTCCGGCGACAATCGCACCCGTTACTACAATGAGCCGATCGCCATGTGGCGGGCTCTGCGGGCACGCAACGTCGCCAGCGACGACATGACCCTGGATTATGCCGGTTTCAGTACCTTCGACAGTGTGGTGCGTGCGCGTCGCGTCTTCGGTGTCGAGCACGTGTTGCTGGTTTCTCAGGCCTGGCACCTGCCGCGGGCGCTGTTCATCGCCGATGCGGCGGGGCTGAAGGCGCAGGGATGTGCGGTTCCCGGGGGGAAAGTCAGCGGCGAGTGGCAGCTCTGGCTGCGCGAGTGGCTGGCGCGAGCGGCCGCCGTCGGCGATCTCTACCTGTGGGGGCGCGATCCCTATTTTCTGGGGCCCCCGGAGACACTGCCGATTTTCGAGCCGCTCAAGGGCAAGGCGGCCGGGGAGGAGTAAGGTCGCCTGTCAGCGCTTGTGCTGGGCGTTGAGCTCGCGGATCAAGGCGCGGCAGTTCTTCCAGCAGCGTTCCAGCGCCGGCTCCAGCGGGTCCGGTAGCGGATGGGTGAACGCCGTGCCCAGGGCCTGCATCAAGACGCGCTCCTGCTCGAGAAGCTCGCCGATCAGCACTTGACTGTCGTTGCCCACGAAGCTCTTGATACGGCTCCACAGCCAGAGGTAATCGTCACGCTCCACGTCGGCGTCGCGCGGCAGCAGATCGAGATGCGTCTTGGCGAGTTCCTGCAACTCGCGCAGGGCCTTGCCGCGTTCTTCGTAGTGAGGCTTCAAGCTGTCACGCAACGCGGGGCGCAGGCGCTCGAAGTTATCCTGGAAATAATCGAGACTATCGGCCAGCGCTTCCAGCACGCTGTCCATCGCCACCTGGCGATTATCAAGAAACATGGGCGGTCACCTCCTCCGGTGACGCAAATTGTGCGGGTGGAAACAGCGTTTTGCTACCCCGGGGGTAAGAAAAATTCCCCCGGGGTGAAGGCACATCGACAGAGGCATCACCTTCGGGCGCTCGTCCTAGCCTTTGGGCTTGGGGGGCGCCTTGCGGGGCGTGCTGGCGTTCTTCTCGATATACTCGATGATCTGGCCGGCGATGTCCTTGCCCGTGGCGGTCTCGATGCCTTGCAAGCCCGGCGAGGAGTTGACCTCCATGATCACGGGGCCGTGATTGGAGCGTAGTAGATCTACCCCTGCGATGCGCAGCCCCATCGCCTTGGCCGCGCGGATCGCCGTGGAGCGCTCCTCCGGCGTGATGCGGATGACGCTGGCGGTGCCTCCACGATGCAGGTTGGAGCGGAATTCGCCTTCGGCCGCCTGGCGTTTCATCGCGGCGACGACCTTGTCGCCGATGACCAGGCAACGCACATCGGCGCCCTTGGCTTCCTTGATGTACTCCTGAACCATGATATTGGCTTTCATGCCCATGAACGCCTGAATGACCGACTCGGCTGCCTGGTTGGTTTCGGCGAGCACCACCCCGATCCCCTGGGTGCCTTCCAGCAGCTTGATGACCAGTGGCGCGCCCTTGACCATGGTGATCAGGTCGGGAATGTCATCCGGCGAATGAGCGAAGCCGGTCACCGGCAGCCCCAGCCCCTTGCGTGACAGCAGCTGCAGGGAGCGGAGCTTGTCGCGCGAGCGGGTGATCGACACCGAATCGTTGAGGACATAGGTGCTCATCATCTCGAACTGGCGAAGTACCGCACAGCCATAGAAGGTCACGGAAGCACCGATGCGAGGCACGATGGCGTCGAAGGGCTCGATCTCCTCGCCTTTGTAGTGAATCGACGGCCGGTGGGAGGCAATGTTCATGTAGCAGCGCAGGGTATCGACCACGCGCGCGGTATGCCCACGCGCTTCGGCGGCCTCGACCAGGCGCCGTGTGGAATACAGCCTGCGATTGCGGGAAAGAATGCCAATATGCATGGTCGTCTCCACGTGGTGGCGAGGTCGGTGACATCAAGGCTCGCCGTGCAGGAAGGCCGCGCCGGGCGCGACCAGGAGGCGGCGCAGTGCGCGCCGTCCGAGCAGCATGGGGTGGCGCATGCTGCGACGGTCGGTCAGGGTCAGCTCGATGGGATAGTCGAGCCCGCCGAGCTGCATGTGCGTACGAATGACATAGCGCCACTGCTCGATGCCGTTCGAGCTCCTGACCTTGCGGCGATCGTACAGTGGCAACTCGAGCGCGTGCGAGGGCGCTTCCGGTCCGCCGCCGCGCGTGATGAAACGCACCCAGAGATGGCCTTGCCGCTCGAAGGTTTCGATGTCCTCGGCGTGCAGTGCCGACGTGCGGGCACCGGTATCGATTTTAGCGCATAGCGTCAGCCCCAGCTCGGGCAGCGTGACCATCTCGCGCCGGCCGATCACGGCCTTGGCTTGATAGGGCAATGCTTTCATGCATCAGTGTTCCAGTTCGGCCAGACGCCGTCCGATGGCGGAGTCGGCACTGGCTTGGCGAAGCGTCATCAGCACCGGCAGGCGCAGGCGTGGCACCAGGGCCAGGTCGCGCACCAGGGCGGTGAAGTTGGCGTTGGGGTTGTCGGCCAGCCGCGTGAGAAAGCGTGGCAAGCGCTGGGCATCCTCGAGATGCGACCAGCCGCGTGCCGCCATGGCGGCGAGCACATCCGGGCCACAGGCGGCATCATCCTCGAGCAACGCATCGTACCAGTCGCCGACACGCGGGTCGCGTCCAGCACCCAGGGCACGAATGATGGCGCACAGCGTCTCCAGGTCGCCTTCGCGAGCGGCACGTTCGGCGCGTTCACGAAGCGGGACCAGACTTGCGTCGACCACGTCGCAATGTTCCATACAGTAGCAGAGCGGCCGCAAGACCTCGACAGGCAAGTGCGCGATTCGCGTGGCCAGCTTGGCTTCGGCCTCGCGTTGCAGGTGGACCACGACATCCGCGATGCCCTGCAAGCCCAGCATTTGCCAGTTGACGTTGGCATCGGCGTCGATGAGATAGGCCTGTGCCAGGCCGTAATGCTGGCTCGTGGGCTGCGCGAAGGCGTGTGCGGCCTGGGCATGCAGCATGGCTTGCTGGTGGAGGTCGGGCGTGAAGACCAGCGGGTTGTCGCGCATCAGGTTATCGATTTGTGGCGCATCGTCGCGCCCCACGGTTTCCACCGTACGCCCCAGTGTTTCGAGCAGACGCTCGATGAAGGCATCGCGCGGTCCCGGCACCAGCAGCCCCTGTTCATCGAGCGGCAGCGCCAGGAACCAGATCAGTGGCTCGCTGGACGCGTCGTTCCCCAGGCGAAAGGCACAGGCCAGGCGTGCCTGCCCGTTCCAGGGCAGAGGCCAGGGTGCGTCGCCGGCCTCGAATTCGGCAAGCCGTGTGGTATCGAACGGCGCGACACGACGCCCCATGTCGAAAAGGCGTACCTCCGCGCCGGTGCGTTGGAAGAATTCACTGAGTGTGGTGATCGACTGCATGCTGCCTCCGGAATCGAGGGCGGCACTGTAGCGTTCGAGACGCACGCTGACCAGCCCCCGAGGCATCGTGTTGATCAAAAAATGACCATTCATGCGTGAGCGGCGTCAATCTTGGCCAAGCGAAGGTTGTCCCACGTTTATCCACAATCTCGTCCCAGTGAACTGTGGGCAAGCGTGGGG
The DNA here is from genome assembly GCF_039830575.1 of Chromohalobacter sp. NCBI lineage: Bacteria > Pseudomonadati > Pseudomonadota > Gammaproteobacteria > Oceanospirillales > Halomonadaceae > Chromohalobacter > Chromohalobacter sp. The sequence continues at coordinate 73,601 of NZ_JBDOOX010000013.1, forward strand.
AAAAGGAAGGCCCAACAGGAGCCGGCTAGAAAGGCAAGGTGGTCAACCCCCCGTGCGAAGCGCGACAATGGTGACTGGGATGTTTTACTTCAGGAGATGAGATGACGTCGCATGAAGCCTTGATGGAGGCACTGGAGCGCCTGGTCGCGACCTTGCGCAGCGTCGACATGTGGCGCGTGGAGGAGCCGCCTGCGGCGGCGTTCGACAGCCAGCAGCCGTTCTGCGTGGATACCATGGAACTGCCGCAGTGGTTGCGCTATGTCTTCGTGGCGCGGCTTGAAACGCTGGCCGAGACCGAGGCGCCCTTGCCGGCTACCTGCAGCGTCGCACCGGCGATCGATACCTGGCTGAAGGAGGCCTCGCCCAGTGTGCGGCGGGTGGTCACCGAGGCGGTGGCCGAGGTGGATCGCATCGTGACCGAGGCGTGACGCAGGCTTTCCCTGATGTCTGCCTCTCATACGACAACGCCGGGCCCTGAGGGCCCGGCGTTGTCGCGTTCACGTAGGGTCTTGCCTTAGAAGCGGAAGGTCAGGCCGCCACCCACGGTGACCGGGTCCAGATTCACTTCACCGGCGGAAGCGCCGTTGATGTCGGTATCGGAATCGACATCGGTGTAGCTGGCGAAGCCGTTGAAAGCCAGGTTCTCGGTCACGAACAGATCGACACCCAGCTCGCCGACGGCGCCCCAGGAGTCATCCATGGAGACGCTCTGGCCGTTGCTGGCGTGCTCGCTGGAGAACTCGGTGTAGTTCACGCCAGCGCCGGCGTAAGGCTGTACACGCGAGTTGGTGCCGCCCAGCGGATAATACTGCAGCGTCAGGTTGGTCGGGCGCTGCTCGAAGTCGCCGCTGGTGCCGTTGCTGGAGAAGTCGTGCTCGAAATTCTCGCTCGAGGTCAGCGCGACGCCCAGCTTGTCGTGGAAGAGGTAGCCGACGCTGCCCATGAAGCCGTTGTCATCTTCGACGTTGCTGGCGTCGACGTCGGTCTTGGCGATATCGCCACGCACGATGAAGTCGCCTGCGCTATAGGCGAGAGCGGCCTGCGTACCGAAGGCGCAGGAACCGGCAAGGGCGAGGGCGGAAATCAGCTTGATCTTGGTCATGATGGACTCCTTGAGTTGCTTCGCCGTAATAGAACGGCGTTTCCCAATCGACGTCTGCAGTATAGGAAACAGTGTTTTTTTAGTCCAGAAAAATTTTCAAACACTGTTTTTCTCTGCCTGGGGTGAACTATTCGCCATGATGTGCGTGGCATACGCTTCATCGAACCCGGGGCGTGGAACGGCGTCGAACTCGCCAGATGGCGTAAAAGCCTCTTAACTTGCAAGGTGGGCGATGGGGAGAATGAGTGATGGAGCACGTATGGCGTATCGTCGATAGTCGGCTGGCTCCCTGGGGGTCCTTGCTGGCTGCGGCATTGCTGGCGTTCTGGCTGCTGGCGTATCCCGACACGGTCAGGTCACTGGCCTGGCCGGCGCGAGTGGCAACGGTCGTGCTGGGAAGCTGGAGCCTGGGGGGAGGCTTCGCGCATGGCGTGGGGCTCACCGGGGCGCACAAAGGACCTTCATGGTTGCGGCCGCCCTGGTGCTGGGGAGGCATGGCGGTGTTGGTGGCATGGCTGTTTTGGGTGAGCTAGCACAAGCGGAGGAGTGACATGGAGGGTCCCACGGTAGTGTCTGAACATGAAGGTCATGAGGCGTCCCCGCATCGCGCAGCGGGCGATTGGCTGCTATCCATCGTGGTGCCGGTCATGAACGAGGAGGGCGCCATCGGCGCGTTTCTTGCGGCCGTCGACAAGGCGCTCGATGGGCACGTCGCACGCTGGGAGGTCGTGTTCGTCGACGATGGCTCACGCGATGCGACGCTGGCGACCCTGCGCGACGCCAGCCGAGCGGATGCGCGCGTGCGCTATCTGTCGCTGACGCGCAATTTCGGCAAGGAAGCCGCCCTGACGGCGGGACTGGCGCACGCGCACGGCGACGCCATCGTGCCCATGGACGTCGACCTGCAGGATCCCCCGCACGTGATCCTCGAATTCGTGCGCCTGTGGCGTGAAGAAGGATTCGACATGGTGTACGGCGTTCGTGGCACGCGGGAGGAGGATACGCATACCAAGCGTGCCACCGCCGGATTGTTCTATCGCTTCTTCAACCGCCTGTCGGATACACCGATTCCGCACAATGCCGGGGACTTTCGGCTCATGGACCGGCGAGTGGTGGATGCGCTCAATCGCCTGCCCGAGCGCAGTCGGTTCATGAAGGGATTGTTTTCCTGGCCCGGGTATCGCACCACCGGCGTGCGCTACGCGCGTCCTTCCCGCGAGACGGGCAGCAGCAAGTTCAACTACTGGAAACTTTGGAACTTCGCCCTCGATGGCGTCGTGAGCTTTTCCACCTGGCCACTGCGCATCTGGTCATACTGCGGCGCGGTGATCGCCCTGATTGCCTTCCTGTACATCGTGCTGCTGGTAGGACGCGTGGTGCTGTTCGGCAGCGATGTGCCCGGCTATGCCTCGCTGATGACCGCGATTCTGTTTTTCGGCGGCATGCAACTGCTATCGATCGGCATCCTGGGCGAGTACGTGGGGCGGTTGTTCATCGAGACCAAGCAGCGTCCGTTGTACCTGGTGGCCGAAGACAGCGAGACGCTGCATGCCCCCTGCAGTGAAGGTCCTGCTTCATGAGCCGATTGGCAGGCGAGGCCGGTACCGCGGCCCGTTTCGGGCTGGTGGGCATCGCCGCCACCGGCGTGCACCTGCTGGTGGCCGGCGTGCTGCTCGGGACATGGCCGAGCATGTCCGAATTCCTGGCCAACGTCGTGGCGTTCCTGGCGGCGTTCCAGGTCTCGCTGATGGGACATCGACGCGTCACGTTTCGCCGTCGTGGCCGGGCGAAACGTTTCTTCCTGGTGGCATTGGCGGGGTTCGGTCTCAACAATGGCGTACTGGGCACCTTGCTGGCCACGACGCCGGTGCAGGGGTTCCTCGCCGTGGCCATCGCGACCTTGACGGTGCCAGTGTTGACCTACCTGGCGTCTCGCTTCTGGGCCTTCCGCGAGACGCATTGAAAAAGGGCTCCCGAGGGAGCCCTTGATCGATCGCGCGGCGCATGGAATGCGCATCAGGTTCAGCGGGAGATGTGCTTGTATTCTCCGGCGTCGCTGGTCAGGCTGCTCACCACCAGGATCGCGATGAAGGCAGCGATGAAGCCGGGGATGATCTCGTAAACGCCGGGACCGCCCATGAACGATGCGTTCCAGCCCAGAGAAATCCAGATCATGACCGTAGCGGCACCCACGACCATGCCCGCGATGGCGCCGGCACCGTTCGTGCGCGACCACATCAGCGACAGGATGATCAGCGGACCGAATGCCGCGCCGAAGCCTGCCCAGGCGTTGCTCACCAGTCCCAGGACCTGAGAGCCCGGATCGGACGCAATCACGGCCGCCACCAGGCCGACCAGCACGACACTGACCCGGCCGATGCCGACGGTCTCTTTCTCCGTGGCTTCCTTGCGCAGGAACAGGCGGTAGAAGTCTTCGGTCAGCGACGAGGAGGCCACCAGCAACTGGCTGGACACGGTACTCATGATCGCGGCCAGCAGTGCGGCGTAGAGGAAGCCGGTGATCAGCGGGTGGAACAGCAGGTCCGCCAGGATGATGAAGATCGTTTCCGGATCCTCGACGTCCATGCCATTGCGGATGGCGTAGGCGCGGCCGAAGATCCCGAGCGAGATCGCGCCGATCAGGGAAATGAGCATCCAGCTCATGCCGATGTTGCGGGCGACGGGCACGTCCTTCAGCGACCGGATGGCCATGAAGCGCACGATGATGTGCGGCTGACCGAAATAGCCCAGGCCCCAGGTCACGGCGGACAACCAGCCGATGAAGGTCAGGCCGTCCGTCCATGACAAGAGCGTGGGGTCGACCTCGTTCAGCGTCTGCGAGGCCTGGGAGAAGCCGCCGCCGCCTTCGCCGAAGATCACGACTGCCGGCATGATCACCAGCGCCAGCATCATGATGCAGCCTTGCACGAAGTCCGTCATGCTCACGGCCAGGAAGCCGCCGACGACCGTGTAGACCAGCACCACGCCCAGGGTGATGATGATGCCTACCGCGTAATCGCTGAGGCCGCCGATGTTGATGACCCCGGAAAACGCGCTTTCGAACAGCTTGCCGCCTGCCACCAGGCCGGACGCCGTGTAGACCGCGAAGAAGACGACGATGACGATGGCGGAAACCGTCCTCAACGACATGGCCTGGGTCGGGAACCGGTTGGCCAGGAAGGAGGGGATGGTGATCGCGTTGCCATAGTGAACCGTCTGTTCACGCAGCCGTGGCGCGACCAGGAGCCAGTTGAAGAAAGCCCCCACCAGCAGGCCGATGCCGATCCATGCCGAGCCCAGGCCGGAGACGAACATTGCCCCGGGCAGCCCCAGCAGCAGCCAGCCACTCATGTCCGAAGCGCCGGCCGACAGCGCCGCCACTTTGGGGCTGAGGGTGCGGCCGCCCAGTATGTAGTCTTCGGATGTGGACGTGGACTTGCGCATGGCATAAAGGCCGATGCCGATCATGAGCGCAAAGTAGGCGAAAAGGCTTATCCAGACACCAATAGCCATAAAAACGTCTCCTTTTCTTAGTTATCTTAGTTATTAGACCGGGCGTGGCACCGGCGGTTGTTGGTACGCATACGAGCCAGAACGTCGGTGGCGGGCATCACGAACGGGCCGGGCATGGCGATGAAGTCGATGGTGGCGTTGTTGTGAACATCAGCAGGTTCCCTACGTTTGTTGTTTGATGACGAGTGGCCGTCACTCGTCTCCCAGCGCGAGCAGAGACGCGTTGCCGCCAAGGGCGGCGGTGTTGATGGTACGGGTCTTCTCCGTGGCAAAGCGTTGTAGATAGTGCGGTCCGCCCGCCTTCGGCCCCGTTCCCGAGAGTCCTTGGCCACCGAACGGTTGAACGCCCACGACAGCGCCGATGATATTACGATTGACGTAGACATTGCCCACACGAATTTTTCGCGCTATTTCAGCGGCAAAGGATTCGTTGCGGCTATGCACGCCGAACGTCAGGCCATAGCCCTTGGCGTTGATGGTATCGATGACCTGATCGATATCCGCGCTGCGATACCGGGCAATATGCAATATCGGCCCGAATTGCTCGCGCTCCAGTGCCTCGATGCCTTCGACCTCGAATGCAGTGGGTGCGATGAAGTGACCGTGAGCGATGACATCGGGATCGGGCGTTGCCTCGGCGACCAGGCGGCCTTCCTCCTTGAGGCGTGCGATATAGTCGCTGAGCTGGCGGTGGGCGTCCTCGTCGATTACCGGGCCGACATCCGTGCCCAGCTCGCGTGGGTCGCCGATGTGCAGTTCCGCCATGGCACCCTTGAGGATCTCGATGACCCTGTCGGCGATATCCTCCTGAAGGTACAAGACGCGCAAGGCACTGCAGCGCTGGCCGGCGCTCTGGAACGCCGAGCCCACCACATCGACGACGACCTGTTCGGGAAGCGCGGTGGAGTCGACGATCATGGCGTTCATGCCGCCGGTCTCGGCGATCAGGGTCGGCAACGCGGCGCCTTCGCGATCGGCGAGAGCGCGATTGATGATCTGCGCGGTATCGGTGCCGCCGGTAAAGACCACGCCGGTGATTCGAGCGTCGCCGGTCAGCACGCTGCCCACGGTGGGGCCGTCGCCAGGCAGCAATTGCACCACATCGCGAGGCATGCCGGCTTCATGGAGCAGCTCCACGACGCGATGGGCGATCAACGAGGTCTGCTCGGCGGGCTTGGCCAGCACCGGGTTGCCGGCCACGGCGGCAGCGACCATCTGGCCGCAGAAAATCGCGACCGGGAAATTCCACGGGCTGATGGCGGCGAACACCCCCTTGCCGGAGAGAATCAGCTCGTTGGATTCACCGGTGGGGCCGGGCAGGGGGATCGGTGCGTCGAACATCTCTCGGGCGCGCATGGCGTAATAGCGGCAGAAGTCCACGGCTTCGCGGATTTCGTCGACGCCATCGGTCAGCAGCTTGCCGCCCTCGCGCGAGCACAGTGTCATCAACTCGGCGAGGTGCGTTTCCAGAAGGTCGGCGAAGCGCTCGAGGATCGCCGCGCGCTCCTCGACCGGCGTGTCGGTCCAGCGGGGGAACGCTGCCCAGGCGGCATCCACGGCGCGGCGCGCCTGCTCGCTGGTGGTCCACTGCACGTCACCCACGCGCTGACGCGTGTCGTAGGGGCTGAGCACGTCGTGGCACTGCGCGGCGTCGTCTTCCACCGTGAAGGCGAGCAATGGCTTGGCGTGGTATTCGGTCTCCATGAAGGATGCCATGGCATCGATCAGGGGCTGATACTGACTGTTGATGTTCAAGTTGACACCCTTGGAATTCTTGCGTTTTTCCCCGTAGATGTCGCGCGGCAACGGAATCCGGGAGTTGGCATAGGTTTCGTATTGCGACAGGGTCTCCAGCGGATGGACGCAGAGACTTTCCACCGGCACGCGGGGATCGACCAGCTGGTGGACGAAGGACGAGTTGGCACCGTTTTCCAGCAGGCGCCGGACGAGGTAGGGCAGCAGGTCCTTGTGTGCGCCGACCGGCGCGTAGATACGGCAGTAGGTGCCCTGGGGGGCGCGCTTGAGGGCGACTTCATAGAGCGCCTCGCCCATGCCGTGCAGACGCTGGAACTCGAAATGCCGACCCGCATCGTTGGCGAGCTCCAGGATGGTGCTGATGGTATGGGCGTTGTGCGTGGCGAACTGCGGGAAGATGCGCCCGCGGGTCTCCTCCGAGAGAAGAAAGTGCACGCATGCGAGATAGGCGACATCGGTCCCCGCCTTGCGCGTGAACACCGGATAGCCGTCGAGCCCTTGCTGCTGGGCCTCCTTGATCTCGGTATCCCAGTAGGCGCCCTTGACCAGGCGCAGCGGGATCTCGTCGCCGCATTGATCGGCCAGACGATTGAGGTAATGCAGCACCGGCAGAGCGCGTTTCGAATACGCTTGCACGACCAGGCCGAAGTGGCCCCAGCCGCGACATACATCGCTTTCGAAGACGGCGCGGAATACCTCGAGTGACAACTCGAGGCGATCGGCCTCCTCGGCATCGATGGTAATGGCGACCTCATTCTCGCGGGCCAGGGTGACGAGCTGGCGGACGCTGTCGACGAGCTCGTCGAGCACCTGGCTGCGGCGGCCGAACTCGTAGCGCGGGTGCAGCGCCGAGAGCTTGATCGAGACCGAGGGCGACGGTGTCTTGGCGTCCAGCTTGCGGCTGGTGGCGCCGACCCGCGCGATGGCATTGGCGTAATCGTCGTAATAACGCCCGGCGTCGGGGCGCGTGCGTGCGGCTTCGCCGAGCATGTCGTAGGAGTAGGTGTACCCCTTGTCGAACAGCGGCTGCGAGCGCTTCAGGGCCTCGTCGATGGTACGTCCGAGCACGAACTGCTTGCCCATGATCTTCATCGCCTGGTACATGGCGCGACGAATCACCGGTTCGCCCATGCGGTTGACCATCTTGTTGATGAAGTTGGCGGGCTTGCCCTCGCGCGGATGATCGAGCTGAAGGACGCGGCCGGTCATCAGCAGCCCCCAGGTGGACGCATTGACGAACCAGGACTCGCTCTGTCCGACGTGCGCCTTCCAGTCGGCGGGGCCAAGCTTGTCTTCGATCAAGGCGTCCGCGGTGGCCTTGTCGGGGATGCGCAGCATCGCCTCGGCCAGACACATCAGCATCAAGCCTTCATGGGTATCGAGGCTGTATTCCTGAAGCAGCTCGTCGATGGAGTCGACTGCCGTATCCATGTCGCGGACGTCGCGTACCAGTTCGGCGGTCTGCGCGGCGATGCGTTTGAAATCCTCGTCGTCGCTGCGCAGCACCGCGGCCAGTTCGGCGACATAGGCGTTCTCGTCGACACTGTAATGATCGCTGACACGTGCAAAGAGCGTGTCGAGCTCATCGTTCCAGGTGGCGTTTTCCAGCATGGTATTGGCATTCAGCATGTCATGACCCCGTGATGATCGGCGACGCGATAATGAAGGAGGGCGTGCGGAGTCGGCGCCGGTATGACGGCGTCCTTGGTTGTGTCGGTCATCCTCGACTTTAGAGTGGGTCAGTGCGTCGAGTCTTGCCAATTTCTCGGGTCGACGTGTCAAAAAACCCGCTAGGCGACGCTGAGGGGTTGAATCTTAGACGTTAGTCGATGTTGTGATGAGTAGCCGCCAATGGCGTCGCCCCATTGTGCCGCAATCGAGACGGTGGCTGGCCGTAGTGGCGGCGGAAGGCGTGCGAGAGGGCGCTTTGGCTGGCGAAGCCGGTACGCGCTGCGACGTCGCTTAGCGGGATGGCGGCGCCACGCAGGAGCGCGCTGGCGTGTTCGAGTCGCCGACGCAACAAGTATTGATAGGGCGTCAGCCCCGTGTGCCGGCGGAATCGCTCGCTGAAATGGGCTTCGCTCAGGCACGCCAGGCGGGCCAGGTCGCCGACCGTGATGCGTTCGGCGAGGTGGTTTTCGATATAACGGTCGATGGCATCGAGAGCCAGGGGGCGACCCGACGCGAGAGGGTGAAAGTCCGGAGCCAGGCGAGCGTGAAGACAGCTCAGGAACGTCGTGGCGAGGAGTTCGCCATCGGCGTGACGCGGTTGCGACATTTCCTGCACCACGAAATTGAGGTAGTTGCGCAAGGGATCGTCGAGCGTGAAGTAGCGCGGTGCATCGAACAGTCGGGCCAGTTCGCGGTGGGCGCCCGTCAACGAGGGGGCATCGTCGGGGAGGTCGAGAATCAACTGGCGATTGTCGCCGATGCCCTCGTAGTAGTGCACATGACTGGTAGGCACGATGCATCCGGAAAGCGGCGCAATGGTGCCGCCCAGGCCCTCGATCTCGAACTCGGCATGCCCGGCGAGGCCGATGACGATCTGGTGGAAGGCATGATCGTGATGCTTGACCGCATTGTCGAGCGGTGTCAGACGGATGCTGCTGGTCATGGCGGCCCTCCTGAAGTTCGCAGTGGGCGTGACGTGTGCCCAGTGGGCATGGCGCAACGGCACCCTGAGCCTATCATGGGCAGGTCAGGCCTCGCGCAATGCCATGCGCGCCCGCAGATGATCGCGCAACGCCTCGAGTTCATCGCGTCCGACGCGTGACAGCAGCGACCCGCCTTGTGCCACCTGCCAGGGACGGCCGTGCTCTTCCATCAAGTGCTGGGCGCGACGGCGTATGCTCTCGAGGTACTCGTCGTGGCGGATCGGGTAATCGACGACCGTATGCCACTCGGCCACGCTCACACGCTTGTCCAGTGTCTTGTCGAACACGTCGAGCAAGTGAACGGGCTCGGTGCGGTAACGTGGCGTGCGGCTGAGCATCAGCATCGCCACGGTGCCGACCAGAATCGTCAGGCAGACGACGAAAACCAGCAAGAAAAGAAGCATGATGCGATGAGAGGCCGAAACGTTTGCGAAGCCACGAGTCTAGCATGTCCCCCACGGGTTGGCCGAGACGTGTGCCGATGGCCGTGGAATGCGGCCATCGGCGACAGGTCATGACGCGACCAGGCCCAGCGTTTCCGAGAGTTCGCGAATGTCGTTGACCTGCTTTTCGACGAAGCGCTCCATGTCGTCTCCGGATTTGTGGAATGGCAGCAGGCCGTTGGCCTTCATGATCTGCTTCCACTGTGCGGAGTCGTACAGGGTATCGAGCGTCTCTTTCCAGTCCGCATAAGCGGCATCGGAGACGCCGCCGGGCACGTAGAAGCCCCGCCAATTGGGTGCCACGACGTCGATGCCCTGCTCGCGCGCGGTGGGAACATCGCTCAGTTCACCCGGCAGGCGCTCTTCCGAGAAAACGGCCAGCAGGCGCAGGTCGCCACTTTCGACGAAGCTCATGGCTTCGGAGACGTCGCCGGTAAAGGCGTCGAGGTGGCCTCCCAGCAACTGGGTGATGGCGACGGAGCCGGAGTCGAAGGCCAGATACTTGATATCGCGCAGGTCGTCGATACCGGCTTCCCGGGCGGCCATCAATACCTTCAGGTGATCGAAGCCGCCGACGACATCACCGCCCGAGAAACTGACGCTCTGCGGGTCCTTCTCGAGTGCATCGAGCAACTCGGCCAAGTCGTCGTAGGGGGAGTCTTCGGGCACCGCGACGATGCCATAGTCGGCGCCCATGGCATTGACCCAGCGGACCTGGTCGCGATCGCCACCCGCATAGCGGCGTTGGGCCAGACGCGTGGTGGTGGCAGTGGAGGCTGCGACGATCAGGTCGTCGTCGTCATTGCGCTTGGCGCGCACATGACTGAAGGCCACACCGCCGCTGGCGCCGGGAATGTTGACGGTTTGCATGCCGGCGGGAATCAGGTCGAGTTCCTGCAAGGCGCGCGCCGTGGCCCGGCAGGTGAAATCCCATCCTCCGCCGGGTTTGGCGGGTGCGATGCAGTCGGTCTTGCCCTCGGGGGCCGCGTGAACATCGAAGGCGCTCAGGGCCAAGGGCAAGCTGCAAAGCATGGCGCCCAGCCATGCCCGGGTGTCGCGTGGAAAAGTCGTCATGGTGTTTTCATCTTTAGCGTGAGTGTCCAGCAGCGTGATTCTGCCCAAAAGTCTCCATGCGCGCGACTCGACCATTGGCGAGGCGTGGAGGGCGGACGAACAGGACATGCGATGCCTGACAGTACGGCGAGAAAACAACATGGGGGATCGGGCTAAGAGGGACGATCGGATGGCGATCTACCGGACTGGCGCACAGCTCGCGGTGCTTTGGGCTGCTCGAATATTTCATGGGGGATGGAGCGGGCAACGAGGCTCGAACTCGCGACCCTCAGCTTGGGAAGCTGATGCTCTACCAACTGAGCTATGCCCGCTCGACGGGAAGGGATGTTAATCAAGCGTGACGTGGCTTGGCAAGCCCGATGAGCGCTCCGGCGAGCAAAAAAATTCACGCTGGTGGAACTTTTGCCGTCAGCGGGGTCAGAGTAAGGCAAGAGACGTTATTTCCCGGCAGTCGCTAGGGTATTCGTTTTGAGCTTACTGTTCTCGATTGACCGCCGCGCCCTGCGCGGCGGTTTTTTTATGGCGGGCGGAGGGGCTCAGCAGCGGCTGCGCATCTGCAGCAATGCCGCCAGTATTTCGCGTCGCGTCACCAGGCCCACGACATGCCCCTCGTCGACGACGGGGTAGACCTTGGGGCGTTCGCCACGCATGGATTCGGCCAGGTCGACGATGCTCTTGTCCGGCGTGACGGTCAGCACGACCTCACGCATCAGTTCGCCCACCAGCGACGGCTCGCCGCAATGGTAAGCGCTGTCGAGCAGTTGCCCCAGCACATCCTGTTCCGAGATGAAGCCGATCAAGCGGTCGTTGGCATCGACCACCGGCGCCCCGGGGAGCCGGTGGCGTGCCAGGCCGTCGGCCAGCGTGGAGATCGAGGTGTCGGCGGTGACGCGGTAACCATCGCGTAGCATGATATCGCCGACAACGGCGGGGGATGAGCGCGTCATGGCAGGTCTCCTAAGCATCGGCGGGCATGACGCCGTGGCGGCGTCATGCCGTTGGCGTTGCACCGCGCGGAGCACGGTGCGAGAACGTCAGTCGCCCGGTCCGCACTCCATGCAGCGCTCGACCACCGCCGGCCCCAGCTGGAGCTTGGCGTTGAGATCGCGCAATGCGGTGCGCAAGCCTTCCTCGACGACCGGGTGATAAAACGGCATCTCCAGCATCTCGCTGACGGTCAGGCGTTGCTGGTGCGCCCAGGCCAGCAGGTGTCCGAGGTGCTCGGCGCGCGGTCCGAAGATCTCGGCACCCAGGAACAAGCCGGATCCCTGCTCGGCATAGACGTGCATCAGCCCCTTGTTCATGCGCATGACCCGTGAACGGCCCTGGTTTTCGAAGGATACTTCACCGACCGCGAAGCAGTCACAGTCGCCATAGCGCGTCTCAAGTTGAGGATAGCTCATTCCCACGGTGGCGATTTGCGGATCGCTGAAGACCACGCCCAGCGGCGTACGCCGATGCCCGGCGCGCACATCGGGATAGCGTCCCGCATTGTCGCCGGCGATGCGCCCCTCGTCCGAGGCTTCGTGGAGCAGCGGTAGCTCATGATTGGCATCGCCGGCGATGAATACATGACTCGGAACGCCGTCGTCACCCCGGCATTGCAGTGTATGGCGGTTGTAGACCGGGACGCCGCGTGCATCGAGCTTGAGGTGCGCGGCCTCGATATCGAGCTTGTCGACGTTGGGGCGCCGACCGGTGGCCGCGAGCAGATAGTCGAAGCGTTCGGTCAGGCGCTCGCCGGTGGTACGTTCGATGAAGGTAATGACCACGCTGTCACCGTCACGCTCGATGGACTCGACGGTGGCATCGGGATCGACGTACAGCTCAGCGTTGAATGCACGTTCGGCATAGTCGCGAATCTCGGCGTCCTGCAACGGGCCGAGGGCGCCACCGACACCGAAGATACGCAGGCGCACACCGAGCCGGTGCAAGGCCTGGCCCAGTTCCAGGCCGATGACACCGGGGCCGAACAGAGCCACCGATTCCGGCAGGGTCTCCCATTCGAAGACGTCGTCGTTGATGACCAGGCGGTCGCCCGCGGCCTCGAAGAAGCTGGGGTAGGTCGGGGTGGAGCCGCTGGCGATGACCACCTTCTTCGCCTCGACACGGGTTTCTTCATCGACGATCAGGGTATGGGCATCGGCGAAGCGCGCGTAGCCGCGCAGCTTGTCCGCCTCGGGAATGCCTTCCACCGACTCGATGACGAAGCCGACGAAACGGTCGCGCTCGCGGCGTACGCGGTCCATCACCGCACGGCCATCGACGCTTACTTCGCCGCTGACGTTGATCCCGAAGGGCGCCGTGTCACGAGCGTGGTGCGCGGCCTCGGCGGCGGCGATCAGCAGCTTGGAGGGCATGCAGCCCACCCGAGCGCAGGTCGTGCCATAGGGGCCGCCCTCGATCATGACCACCGAGTCGGTGTGTGCCTTGGCGGCTCGGTAGGCGCCGAGTCCTGCCGTGCCGGCACCGATGATGGCGACATCCACCTTGCGTACTTCCATGCGTATTTCCTTTTATCCTCGTGAGTTTCAAGACGATGATGAAGACCACGGCGATCGTCTTGCCGTGGCATGGACGACAGGCCGCATGAGCGTCAGGTCGTTGCGCGCTCGGCGAAAAAACGCGTGACGTCATCGGCACCGCCGATGTATTCGCCGTCGATCCAGACCTGCGGCACACTGGCACGTCCGGTCATGGCGCGCAGTGAGCGGCTGGTGACGTCGCGCTGACCCACGCCGATTTCCTCGTAGCCGATGCCGTGACGCTGCAACTGTTCCTTGGCGCGCGTGCAATAAGGGCAGCCGGGCTTGGTGAAGAGCGTGGCGAAGCTGGGGCGTCCGGCCTCGGGGTTGAGATAGTCGAGCATGGTGTCGGCATCGGAGACCTCGAAGGGGTCGCCGGGAAGATCGGGCTCGACGAACAGCTTCTCGATCACGCCGTTACGCACCAGCATGGCGTAGCGCCGGGAGCGTTGGCCGAATCCCTGGCCGGACTTGTCCACCAGCATGCCCATTCCGGCGGTGAACTCGCCGTTGCCGTCACCGATCAGCGTGAGATTCTCGGCTTCCTGATGCTGGCCCCAGGCTTCCATCACGAAGGGATCGTTGACCGACAGGCAGACGATGTCGTCGATGCCGCTGGTATAGAAACGGTCGGCAAGTTCGTTGTAGCGCGGCAGATGATTCGACGAGCACGTGGGGGTATAGGCGCCGGGCAGAGCGAACAAGACCACGTTGCGGCCCTTGAACAGCGCTTCGCTGGTCACGTCGATGAGGTGGCCGCCACGACGTACCTTGAAGGTGACATCGGGTACGGATTGGCCTTCACGGGAATCGAGCGTCATGCCCCCTCCTGCTGGAAATGCAAATGTCGGTGCCGACCTCGTCGCTGCGAGACGACTGGGCGCGGCTCAGGAAAAACGCCACTCAGTATGCCGAGAGGGCAAAACATGATGAATTTGATTAAACCGAAAGCTTTGATAGAGAAAAACGATAAATGAGTGGGGCATTGAAAAGGGCAGGCCTCTTGAAAGCAGCGCGTACGCCTTCACCTAAAGGAGTGATACGCTATAGTGAGTCAGCGGTGGTGAATCCATCCCGGGAGGTGGCATGAACGCACGCGATTACCTGGCCAAGCAGGGCATCGGTCTCGACAAGGAGGAGGACAAGCCTCATACGCTCGAGGAGCTCGCCTGGGCGCGCGCCCGCGGCGCCGGAAGCCAGCGGCCCCGCAGTGGTACGCCGCATGACTGGGAGGACTGGGAGCGCCATCATGAAACACTGGCGGCCGGAGCCGAGTCGGTGCGCCAGAAAGTCGATCCCGAGGCGCATTCACAGGCACCTGGCGTCGAGCATTTCGATCCCAAGACGCAAGGCGCGTCGTCATGACGTTTTCATGGCCGGGGGGAGTGCCCGTCTGCCCGGCACGAACGCCACGTTGCGAAACCGGCGGGGAAAACGCCCCGCATTTACTCTGAAAGGACGCATTCAAGGAGAGGATGTATGGATATTATCCGCATTATTCTGGCCATTCTGTTGCCGCCGCTGGGGGTTTTCCTGCAGGTCGGGTTCGGACTGCATTTCTGGCTCAATATCTTGCTGACGTTGCTGGGGTACATTCCCGGGATCATTCACGCCGTCTGGGTCATTGCCACGCGCTGACCGCCACGGGCCGGTCGTGAAGCGGTACCAGGCCAATACCATGAGGCATGAGACGAGCCCGCCCCTGGCGGGCTCGTCTCGTTACAAGGAGGCTGGCATGAGGCGCCATGCTGCGAGGTATGATAAAACTCAGTCCATGATTGTCATCGTCCGCCGCTTTTGAGAGGGCTCATGCTGCGCAAGCTTGTCCTGGCATCTTGTCTCGTCTTGGCCGGTATCGGTGCTGCGGTCCCTTCTGCCTGGGGCGTCGGTGTGGAAGCTCCCCGTGTCACGTCCTTGCTTCACCAGCCGTTGCGCGCCGTACTGCCGTTGTCGGGAGCGGACGGCATCGCGCCTCGTCGCTTCGAGGTGCACCTCGCCGACGCGGCGGCCTTCGAGGCGGCGGGCGTCGACACTTCAGCCCTGGCTCTGCCATTGCGCGTGACGGTGCCCGAAGGGGGAGCGTCGCCGCGCATTCTGATCACCAGCGAAACGCCGGTGACGCAGTCGTACCTCGAGTTGCTGTTGTCGATTTCCTGGCCCGGGGGCCAGCTGCAAGCCCCCGTGACCCTGCTGCTCGATCCGCCCGGTTATGCGCTGACGAGCCATGCGGGGGGCGAGCGAGCATCATCTTCTCAGCGCCAGACCTCGCGTCCGAAGGCCGACGCCCAGGCCGTGAGTGCCTCGTCGCCAGAGCCGGCACCGACAGCAGCGGCCGCGCCAGCCGCGAAGCCGGCGAGCGAGGCGTCGCGTGCCGCCGAGCTGGAAGCGGCGTTGCATGCTCTGCGGGTTCGCTTGGCACGCGTCGAGCACGAGCGCGATGCGCTGGCCGAACGCCGCGCGGCCCGCGAGTCACCGAGGCCCACGACCGTGGCCGATTTGTCTGGCGTGGCGGCATTGTTGGCACAAGCACCCGCTGCGGCACCCTCTTCCGCGCCTGCCGCCGCCACGCCCACGGCGGCATCCGAGGCCGCTTCCTCGGGCGGCGCGGCGGTCGAGCAGGCGCCT
Organism: Chromohalobacter sp.; assembly: GCF_039830575.1. Lineage (NCBI taxonomy): Bacteria > Pseudomonadati > Pseudomonadota > Gammaproteobacteria > Oceanospirillales > Halomonadaceae > Chromohalobacter > Chromohalobacter sp. Next base: position 89,292 of record NZ_JBDOOX010000013.1, read on the forward strand.
CCCGAGGCGACGCCGGGGGAAGACTCCGGGTTTTCCTGGTTGCTGCCGCTGCAACTCGCCTTGCTGGCGGCCCTGGTAACCTTGCTGGGTATCTGGGGATGGCAGCGGTGGCGGCATGGACGCGAGGCCACCTACCAGGACGTCGCGAATCAACTGGGCGCAACGGAGACGGGGGCCAAGGCGCGACCGGGGCTCGGGAAGGACGATGGCCCGGAAACCGCGACCATCGATGAAGCCGATATCTACATGGCCTATGGGCGTTACGATCAGGCAAGAGAGTGGCTGCAGGCGCGCCTGGCGGAACAGGAGAGCACCGAGCTGCGGCTCAAGCTGTTGACGGCGCTGGGAGAGCTGGGCGAGATGACGGCGATGGCTCGGGAAGCCGAGCGTTTCGCACCGTCGGCCGATGCCGAGACGCGGCGCGAGGCCGACGCCTTGCTTGCGCATTATCGGCAACTGGCCAGCACTCGGGCCGATGCCGCGCCGCAGGCGTCGGCGGGAGCCTCGGAAGTGGACCGGCTATTCGAGGGAGCTGCCCCGACGCCCCGAGAGCCGGAGGACGGAGCGTCCGCGACGGCGGCAGAAGCACCCGCCGAGCGCGACGTCTCGCCGTCCGCATCGGCAACGCCCGAGGCTTTCGAGGCACGCCCGCTATCGAGGCGTGTCGAGCATGGCGAGGACGAGGCGCCCGCGAGGTCCCCGATGGACGAAGCGGCAACACCGGCTCCGCGTCCCGATGCCGAGGCGCAGCCTCTCGAGTTCGAGCCGCCCGAGATTCCCGAGGCTCCTTCGCGACTGGACTACCAGTTGCCCGACGTGGAGACGGGGGACGAGGACGACGCCCCGGAACGATTGTCGACCCTGGCGCACGACACGTCCGGCTGGGAAGTCGAGGAAGTGGCATTCGAGCCGCGGGATCTGGATAATGAACGCCCCGCCGAGGCATTGGCGGAAGCGCGTCATCTGTTGGCCGAGGAGGGCGGGGGCGAGCGTGCCAAGGCGCTGCTGGCCGTCGCCGCGCGCGCCGAGGACGAGCAGGTGTCGCATGAGGCCAAGGCGCTGATGCGTAGTCACGATGCCGTGTGAGCGCATCGTTTTGCTGCCGGGCGTCGGGTCGTTCCGTGATCGATATTCGAGGGTTTCGCGTGGCTGATTTCGATGGCATTTTTTGAGTTTCAGGATGATCGCCAGCCGCTACAGGGACGCCTTGCCATGGGCGTCGAGTATGACGGCAGTGCGTATTGTGGCTGGCAGCGGCTCAAGCACGCTGCTTCGGTGCAGGGGACGCTGGAAACCGCGCTGTCGCGGATCGCCAATGCGCCGGTTCAGGTCCTGTGCAGCGGGCGGACCGACAGTGGCGTGCATGCGACGCGCCAGGTGGTGCATTTCGACGCCCCGGTGACGCGCACCCAGAAGGCCTGGCTCTTCGGTGCCAATGCCAATCTGCCGCGCGATGTCGCGGTACGCTGGGTCGTGCCGGTCGCCGACGATTTCCATGCACGCCTCTCCGCACTGGCCCGGCGCTATCGCTACGTGATCCTCAATCAGCCATCGCGGCCGGTGCTGGAGCGCGCCAATGCGACCTGGTGCCGTGAGCCTCTGGATGCCGAGCGCATGCATGCCGCCGCCCAGGCGCTGGTCGGCGAGCATGACTTTTCCAGTTTTCGTGCCGCGGGATGTCAGTCGAAGAGCCGGTGGCGGCATGTGCACTTCATCGAGGTGCGTCGCTATGGCCAGCTGGTGATGATCGACATTCAGGCCAATGCCTTCTTGCATCACATGATTCGCAATATCGCCGGCGCCCTGGTGGCGGTCGGGCGAGGCGAACACTCGACCGGTTACCTCGGCGAGTTGCTGGCGCTTCGCGACCGGACGCAAGGCAATGTCACGGCGCCGGGATGTGGACTGCATTTCGTCGATGCGCTGTACGACGAGCGCTTCGTGTTGCCGAAGGAGCCGCTGGGGCCCAATCTGCTGGCGTTTCTCGGCGAGTGGACCGGGGAGCGCAGCCTGCCCGATAGCGAGTGGGCGCGGGCGCGGCGTCAGCGCCGTGTCCATCCGCCGCGCCGGGAGGTGTCATCATGACGTCGCCGATGCAGCGTACGCGCGTCAAGATCTGCGGCCTGACCCGGGAGGAGGACATCGACGCCGCGGTGGCGGCGGGCGCCGATGCGCTGGGGTTCGTCCTGTGGCCGGGCAGCTCGCGGGCCATCGACGAAGCCCGGCTGGCGCGCCTGGCCGCCCGCGTGCCGGCGTTCGTGACCCGGGTGGGGCTGTTCGTCGACCAGGCAGATGACGAGATTCGGCGCTGCGCACGCCACCTGGATCTCGTGCAGCTCCACGGCAACGAGTCCCCCGACGACTGCGCGCGTCTCGATATTCCCTGGATCAAGGCATTGCGCATGCGCGACGGCATCGACCTGCATGCCGAGGCGACCCGTTACGATGCGGCGCGCGGTCTGCTGCTGGATGCCTATCGTCCCGGCGTTCCCGGAGGCACCGGGGAGACCTTCGACTGGTCGCGAATCCCCGCAAACCTGGCAAAACCTGTTATTCTCGCGGGAGGCTTGACGGCGGACAACGTCGCCGAAGCCATTCACCGGGTCCGGCCCTATGCCGTCGACGTCTCGGGAGGCGTCGAGGCGGCAAAGGGGCTCAAGGATCCTGCGCGCATCCGGGCATTTCTGTCCCAAGTGTCCCATACCCAAGCCCCATAGAGGTGTCATTCGTGACCAAGTTCAGCGACCTGACCCGAATGCCGGACGCCCAAGGCCATTTCGGCCCGCACGGTGGCCGGTTCGTTTCGGAGACTCTGAGCTTCGCCCTGGAGGAGTTGGAGAAGGCCTACATGAGCCTTCGCGACGATGCCGACTTCCAGGCCGAATTCGACCGTGACCTGGCTCATTACGTGGGCCGCCCGTCTCCGCTGTATCACGCACAGCGATGGTCCCAGCAGCTCGGCGGTGCGCAGATCTGGCTCAAGCGCGAGGATCTCAACCACACCGGGGCCCACAAGGTGAATAACACCATCGGCCAGGCGCTGCTCGCCAAGAAGAGCGGCAAGCCTCGGGTCATCGCCGAAACCGGTGCCGGCCAGCATGGCGTGGCCACGGCCACCGTCGCCGCGCGGCTGGGGCTCAAGTGCGAGATCTACATGGGGGCCGAGGACGTCGAGCGCCAGAAGCTCAACGTCTATCGCATGCGCCTGCTGGGGGCCGAAGTGCATCCGGTCGAGTCCGGGTCGCGAACCCTCAAGGACGCCATGAACGAGGCGCTGCGCGACTGGGTGACCAATGTCGACGATACCTTCTACATCATCGGTACCGTGGCCGGCCCGCATCCTTATCCGGCCATGGTGCGCGACTTCACGTCGGTGATCGGTCGCGAAGCCCGCGAGCAGAGCTTTGCTCAGATCGGTCGCCTGCCGGATGCCCTGGTGGCCTGTGTCGGCGGCGGTTCCAATGCCATCGGCCTGTTCTATCCCTTCCTCGAGGACGAGGACGTGGCCATGTACGGTGTCGAAGCTGGCGGCGACGGTGTCGAGACCGGGCGTCACGCCGCGCCGCTGACCGCCAATGCCCCCAGCGGGGTGCTGCATGGCAACCGGACCTACCTGATGTCCGACGAGGGGGGCCAGGTCTCGGATACGCACTCGATCTCTGCCGGGCTCGACTATCCCGGTGTCGGCCCCGAGCATGCGCTGTGGAAGGATGTCGGCCGGGTCCAGTACGTGGCGGCCAACGACGACGCGGTGCTTGCCGCGTTCCGCGAGCTGACGCGCGTCGAGGGCATCATGCCCGCGCTGGAGTCGGCCCATGCCCTGGCGCATGCCAAGGTTCTGGCACCGACCATGCGTCCCGACCAGCACATCATCGTCAATCTCTCCGGGCGTGGCGACAAGGACATCCACACGGTGGCCAAGATCGACGGTCTGGAATTCTAAGCGCTGGCGGAGACATGACTATGAATCGTATCGATAAACGCTTCGCGGCGCTCAAGTCTCAACAGCGCCGCGCGTTGATTCCTTATATCACCGCGGGCGATCCGGCGCCGCAGCATACCGTGGGGTTCATGCACGCCTGCGTCGAGGCTGGCGCCGACGTGCTGGAGCTGGGCGTGCCGTTTTCCGACCCCATGGCCGATGGCCCGGTGATCCAGAAAGCCTGCGAGCGTGCGCTCGCCAAGGGCACGCGGTTGACCGATGTTCTCGACATGGTCGCGACGTTTCGCGCCACCGATGCGGAAACGCCCGTGGTCCTGATGGGGTATCTCAACCCTGTCGAGCGCATGGGATACGAGCATTTCGCGCGGCGAGCACAGGAGGCGGGCGTCGACGGCGTGCTGATGGTCGACATGCCGCCGGAGGAGATGGCTGAGGTCGCACCGCTGTTCTCCGAGCACGGGCTGCAGTCGATCTTTCTGCTTGCCCCTACCACCTCGCCGTCGCGGGCCGCTACAATATGTCGACATGGCGAAGGCTATCTGTACTACGTATCGCTCAAGGGCGTTACCGGTGCCGCCTCGCTGGACGTCGATGCCGTCGAGCGCCAGTTGGCGCCGCTTCGCGAGATGACCGACCTGCCGCTATGCGTCGGGTTCGGGATTCGGGATGGCGACACGGCGGCGGCAGTGGGCCGGGTGGCCGACGGGGTCATCGTCGGCAGTGCTCTGGTATCGCGCATCGCCGAAAACGCCGAGACCCCCGAGGCCATACCGGCGGCGCTCAAGGCGGTGCTCGGCGACATGCGCGATGCGCTGGACCGTTCCGACGGCCGCTGATGCCCTACGGCATTCGCCAACGACTATTCGCTGCATGGGGCCACGGATGTGGCTTCATGCGTCAGACAAGCAACACGGAAGCGTCTCAGAACCATGAGCTGGCTAGACAAAATCGTGCCGTCAATGAGCCGTACCCAGCGAGCCGATCGCCGGAAAAGCGTGCCGGATGGCCTGTGGCGTAAGTGCCCCAATTGCGAGGCGGTGCTCTATCTCCCCGAGCTGGAGCGCCACCAGAGCGTGTGCCCGAAATGCGATCACCATCTGCGTCTGACGGCCCGCAAGCGTCTCAACTGGTTTCTGGATACGGAAGGCCGCGAGGAAATCGCCGCCGACCTGCAGCCGGTCGACCGGCTCAAGTTCCGCGATTCCAAGAAATACAAGGATCGCCTCGCGGCGGCCCAGAAAGAGACCGATGAAAACGACGCCTTGATTGCCATGCGTGGCAAGCTCGATGGTCTGCCTGTCGTGGCGGTGGCCTTCGAGTTCAGTTTCATGGGCGGCTCGATGGGGGCCGTGGTGGGCGAAAAGTTCGTGCGTGCCGCGACCCAGGCCCGTGAAGAGGGCGTTCCGCTGGTATGTTTCGCGGCCTCCGGCGGCGCGCGCATGCAGGAAGCCCTGTTCTCGCTGATGCAGATGGCCAAGACCTCCGCCGCGCTGGAAAAGCTCAAGCAGGAAGGCGTGCCTTATATCTCGGTGCTCACCGATCCAGTGTTCGGTGGGGTGTCCGCCTCGCTGGCCATGCTGGGTGATATCAATGTCGCAGAGCCCAACGCCCTGATCGGTTTCGCCGGGCCGCGCGTCATCGAGCAGACCGTGCGTGAACAGCTGCCGGAAGGCTTCCAGCGCAGCGAGTTCCTGCTCGAGCACGGTACGGTGGACATGATCGTTCATCGCCACGACATGCGCGAGCGCCTGGGTAGCGTCATGCGCAAGTTGACACACCAGCCGCATCAGGATCGTGATGCCGAGCCCGACGACACGGCATCGCAATCGACACTGGACGAGTTCTCCCAGGCCGATCACTGAATGACTGCCGCGACCTCCCTGCAGGCCTGGCTGGCGCGCCTCGAACGCCAGCATCCCGTGGCGATCGACCTGGGCCTGGAACGCGTGGCCGAGGTCGCGCGGCGGCTGGCGCTGCTCGATACGCCCTTGGCCACGCGCGTGATCACCGTGGCCGGGACCAACGGCAAGGGATCGACCGTGGCCATGCTCGAGGCAGTCGCTCGCGAGCATGGCCTGCGGACCGCCGCCTATACCTCCCCCCATCTACTGCGTTACAACGAGCGCCTGCGTCTTGCAGGGTGCGAAGCCGACGATGCCGCCTTGGTGGAGGGCTTCGAAGCCGTCGAGGCAGCGCGCCTCGACGGCGATCCGGTCACGCTCACGTATTTCGAGGCGGGCACGCTGGCGGCGCTCTGGTTGATCGCGCGCTGGCAGCCGGATGTCGCGCTTCTCGAAGTCGGTCTGGGCGGGCGCCTGGATGCGGTCAATGTCATCGACCCGGACGTGGCCGTGGTCACGACGGTGGCTCAGGACCATGCGGCGTTTCTGGGGACCCATCTCGACACGATAGGCCGGGAAAAGGCCGGTATCCTGCGTGCGGGACGGCCCGCGGTGCTGGGCAGCACGACGTTGCCCGCCAGTGTGCGCGAACGTGCCGACGCACTGTCAGCGCCGGTTTTCGCGCTCCAGGAGGCCTTTGCCTGGCGCATGGGTGACCGTGGCCAGGAGGGGAGCGAGTGGCAATGGCAAGGCACCGCGCCCGGTGGCGAGAAGGTGGCGCTGCACGGCCTGCCGGATCCCGGCCTGCCGCTGGACAATGCCGCGGTCGCCCTGCAGGCCCTGGCGCTGGCCGACGTGACGCTCGACGAAACCGCTACCTGCCGCGCCCTGTCGCGGGTGGTGCTGGCCGGTCGTCTGCAATGGCTGGGTCCCTGGTGTCTGGACGTCGGGCACAACCCGCATGCCGCCGCCTATGTGGCCGGGCAGCTCGCGCAGCGCCCACGTCGCGGGCGGCGCTTGTGTCTGCTGGGCATGCTGGCCGACAAGGATGCCGATGGGGTCATCGCGGCGCTGGCGCCGCAGATCGATGCCTGGGTCACCGTCTCTCTGAGCGGGGATCGGGCGCGTGATGCGGCGCAGCTGGCGACGTTTGTGGAAGGGCGGGGCGCCAAGGTCCTGCATCAGGGAGCCTCGCCCGAGGACGGCGTGCGGTGGTTGCATGCGAACATGGACAATGGCGACGACATTCTGGTCTGTGGATCGTTCTGGACCGTTGCCGAGGCGCTTGCCGCACTGGAAACGCTGGGTGCGGCGAGTTCAAGGAGTGCGTCATGAAGTACGGAATGCGTGAGCGCATCAGCGGCGCCATTATCCTGGTGGCGCTGGCGGTGATCTTCTTGCCGATGCTGTTCGATGAGCCGACGCCGCGCAGCGAGCGTCCCGAACCGGTGCTGACCATCGAGCAGCCGATTCCCGTGGATCAACGCGATGTCGAGACGCCCACGCCTCCCGAGGCGCTCGACGGTGCCGTCGATGGCGAACCGCCCGTGCCGGCGACCGAGGCACAGCTCGGTGCGCCCGACGGGGCGGCCTCGGAGGCGTCGCCTCCGGCGTCCGACGAGGCAGAGCCTGCCGAGGATGCCGCCGACCGGAATGCGGACGCTCCCGGTGACGAGGACCCCATCGCTGCCATTGCGCAGCAGTCGACCTCATCCACCGAGGAGCGCGCCTCGAATGATGAACCGTCCGCCACGACCCAGGCCAGTGGCGGCTGGGCGGTACAGGTGGGCAGCTTCGGTCAGCCCGGCAATGCAGAGCGTCTCGTCGAGCAGCTCTCGTCGCAAGGCTTCAATGCCTATCAGCGCCCGCGCGACAACGACTTGACCACGGTTTACGTGGGGCCGTTCGATTCTTCCGATGAAGGCGAGCGTGTGCGTACCCAACTCAAGGAAGACGCCAACATCCAGGGGCTGCTGATCCGCGTGCGGGAGGATTGATGACGCTGACGTGGCTCGACTGGGCGTTTCTGGCGGTATTGACGATCTCCATGCTGGCCGGTTTCATGCGCGGTCTGGTACGTGAGGCACTGGGACTGGCCGCCTGGGTGGCGGCCCTGCTGGGGGCGCGCATGTTCGCCCCGGCGGTGGCCGAGATGCTGGCGCCCTATATCGAGCATCCCGACATACGCCTGGTCCTCGGGTTCGTGCTGGTCATCTTCGTCATCGTCATGCTCTGCGGGTTCTTGATCCGCATGATCAATGCCGCCATCGAATGGGTCGGCATGGGCTTTTTCAATCGCGTGGCAGGGGCGGCGTTCGGTGCCGCGCGTGGCGCGCTGATCCTGGTGCTGGCCACGGTCATTCTGACCCTGACGCCACTGTCGGGACTGGCCGCCTGGCAGAACGCGCAACTGCGCCCGGCGTTCGAGCAGTTGCGGGACTGGTCGGTGAAGCGACTGGAGGCGTGGGAGATCGACACCTCGGAGGCCGAGCGCGCGTTGCGCGATACGGGGCGCGACGCGGCCCAGGACGTGCTCGAGTCGCGCCCGCCCGAGACCGAGGACGGCACGCCGCCGGACACCAGGGCGCCGTGAGACGGCGCGCATGTATCACAGGTTTTTGACGCGAGCGACGCGGTTCGGCGATCGCTCGCCACTCCCAAGGCAAGCGAGGTAAAGGCGCAATGTGCGGTATCGTGGGCCTCATGGCCAATCAGGCGGTCAATCAGTCGCTGTATGACGCGCTGACAGTGCTCCAACACCGTGGCCAGGATGCCGCCGGGATGATGACATGGCATGAGGGACGCTTCCTGTTGCGCAAGAGCAACGGGCTGGTGCGGGATGTCTTCCACACGCGTCACATGACGCGCCTGCGCGGCAACATGGGCATCGGGCATATCCGCTATCCCACCGCGGGCTCGTCGAGCGAAGCGGAGTCGCAGCCGTTCTACGTCAATTCGCCCTACGGGATCTCCCTGGCGCACAACGGCAACCTGACCAACTCCGAACAGCTCAAGCGCGAGCTGTTCTTTTCCGACCTGCGCCACATCAACACCAGCTCCGACTCGGAAGTGCTGCTCAACGTCTTCGCGCACGAGCTCGGCAAGCAGGGGCATCACCTGACACCCGACGATATCTTCGATGCGGTGCGTCGGGTGCACCGCCGTTGCCAGGGAGGCTACGCCGCGGTGGCCTTCATCAACGGTTTCGGCATGGTGGCGTTTCGCGACCCCCATGGCATCCGCCCGGTGGTCTACGGCACGCGCGACACCGAGGAAGGCCAGGAGGTGATGATCGCCTCCGAATCGGTGGCGCTGGACGTGGGGGGCTTCGAGCTGTGCCGCGACCTGGCGCCGGGCGAGGCGATCTTCATCGAAACCGATGGCAACCGCGTGCACACCCAGCAGTGTGCCGATCGCCCCCGCCTGACACCCTGCATCTTCGAACACGTCTACCTGGCGCGTCCCGATTCGATCCTCGACGGCGCCTATGTCTACGGCACGCGCATGGAAATGGGGCGCAAGCTGGGCGATCGCATCCTGCGCGACTGGCCGGAACATGACATCGACGTGGTGATCCCGATCCCCGACACCTCGCGTACCTCGGCGCTGGAACTGGCGCAGCACCTGGGCGTCACCTATCGCGAAGGCTTCATGAAGAACCGCTACATCGGGCGGACCTTCATCATGCCCGGCCAGACCCAGCGCAAGAAATCGGTGCGCCAGAAGCTCAACGCCATCGACGTCGAGTTTCAGGGCAAGAACGTGTTGCTGGTCGACGACTCCATCGTGCGCGGCACGACCTGCAAGCAGATCATCCAGATGGCGCGCGAGGCCGGCGCGCGCAAGGTGTATTTCGCCTCCGCCGCGCCTCCGGTGCGCTATCCCAATGTCTACGGCATCGACATGCCGGTCGCCTCGGAACTGATCGCTCACGGGCGCAGCGACGAGGAAGTCGGCGAGCTGATCGGTGCCGACCGCATCGTCTATCAGGAGCTCGAGGACCTCAAGGCCGCATGCCGCGACGTCAATCCGACCCTCGAGGAATTCGACTGCTCGGTGTTCGACGGCCAGTACGTGACCGGAGACATCGATGCGGCCTACCTGGCCGACCTCGAGGCCGCGCGCAACGATCTGGCCAAGCATCGCGAAAACACGGTCCACGCCGTGGTCGACTTGCATAACGACGTCGAAGAAGACAACTGAGGAGGCGAGGCATGGCGGACGAGATCCACGAGGCGCTCGCGCTCGACACGCTGGCGATCCGCGCCGGCCACGAGCGGACGCACGAACAGGAACACGGCGAGCCGATCTTTCCGACGTCGAGCTTCGTCTACGATAGCGCCGCCGAGGCGGCGCGCAAGTTCTCGGGCGAAGAGCCGGGCAACATCTATTCACGGTTCACCAATCCCACGGTGCGTACCTTCGAGCAGCGTCTGGCGGCGCTGGAAGGCGGCGAGCGCTGCGTGGCCACCAGCTCCGGCATGGCGGCGATTCTGTCCACGGCCCTGGCGTTCCTGCAGGCAGGCGATGAAATCGTCGCTTCGCGCTCGCTGTTCGGCTCGACGGTGAGCCTGTTCGACAAGTATCTCGGCAAGCTGGGGATCGTGACGCACTACGTGGAATTGGGCGATCTGGATGCCTGGGAAGCGGCCATCACCCCCAGCACACGCTTGTTGTTCGCCGAGACGCCCTCCAACCCCTTGTCCGAGGTGGTGGACATCGCCGCGCTGGCCGAGATCGCTCATCGCCACGGGGCCTGGCTGGCCATCGACAACTGCTTTTTGACCCCGGCGCTGCAGCGGCCGCTGGACCTGGGGGCCGATCTGGTGATCCATTCGGCGACCAAGTATCTGGACGGCCAGGGCCGCGCCATCGGCGGTGCCGTGGTGGGCTCCAGCGAGATGCTTCAGGAACTGGTGGGCGTCGTGCGCACCTGCGGGCCGTGCATGAGCCCCTTCAACGCCTGGATCTTCCTCAAGGGGCTGGAAACGCTGAGCTTGCGCATGAAAGCCCATGACGAGAATGCGCAGGCCCTGGCGCGGTGGCTGGAGGTGCAGCCGGAGATTGCGCGCGTGCACTACAGCGGTCTGGAAGGGCATCCCCAGCATGCGCTGGCCAAACGTCAGCAGCGCGGCTTCGGCGCCGTGCTGGGTGTTGAGGTCAAGGGAGGGCGCGACGGGGCCTGGACGCTGATCGACAACTCGCGCTTGATGTCGATCACAGGCAATCTGGGCGATGTGAAAACCACGGTCACGCATCCCGCGACGACGACCCACGCGCGCTTGAGCGACGCGCAGAAAGCCGCTGCGGGCATCAGTGAAGGCCTGATTCGCATCGCCGTGGGGCTGGAAGCGCTGGACGACCTCAAGCGTGATATCCGGCGTGGCCTGGACAGGCTCGCCGACGTGCCGGGCATCCGCTAGTCCGGACGCCCGGCGTCACCCGTGCGCGTGCCCCGAACGCCTCGCCTCATGGCGAGGCGTTTTGCATGGCGTCAACGCGTTGTCAGGCCATCGACGATATGGCGATAACTGTCGAAGCGCGAGGCGAGAATGTCGCCGCGCTCGACGGCGTCGCGGAGGGCGCAGCCCGGCTCCTGGCGGTGGCGACAATCCCGGAATCGGCAATGACCCAGATACGGCTGGAATTCGATGAAGCCCTGCGCCACCTGGTGCTCTTCGAGATGGCCCAGGCCGAATTCGCGAATGCCCGGGGAGTCGATCAGTTCGCCGCCGGCCGGCAGGTGATAGAGCGTTGCCGTGGTCGTGGTGTGCGTGCCCTTGCGCGAGTCCGCCGACAGGGCCCCGACGCGCAGTTGCATGTCGGGCAGCAGACGATCGATCAACGACGACTTGCCGACCCCGCTCTGGCCCACGAAAACCGAGGTGCGCTCGGTGAGGCAGGCATGCAGGGCGTCGAGTCCGCCTTCCTGCTGCGTGGAGGCAGCGACGACGCGGTACCCGATGGCCCGGTAACGTGCCAGCAGAGTGCGCAGGTCGCCGCCCGTCTCGGGCAGCAGGTCGGTCTTGTTGAGCACCAGCACGGGCGTGATGCCGGTCGCCTCGGCGGCGACGAGATAACGGTCGATGAGGTTGGGGTGGGGGGCCGGCTCCACGGCGAAGACGATGAGGATCTGCGCGATGTTGGCCGCCACGGGCTTGAGCTGGCCGCGTGCGTCGGGACGTTCCAGCACGCTTTGGCGTGGCTGACGTGCCACGACCACGCCACTGCCGTCGGCGGCGACGCGCCATACCACATGGTCCCCGGTGACCAGCCCTTCGAGATTGGCCCGGAGATGGCAGCGATGGCGTTGCAGGTCGCCATGTTCGTCCTCGGCCTCCACCTCCAGCGTGCGTCCGAAATGCGCGGTGACGCGCCCCAGGCGTTCGGGGCCGTAATCGCCGGCATCCAGGGAGGTGTCGTCGCGTCGGGCACGTCGTTCGGCACGCTCGGCGCGCTCGGCTTGAATCTTTTCGACCCGCCAGCGTTGCTGGCGGCTCAGTTTGCGTTTGCTCATGCGCTCTCGGGACAGGGTACAATGGCCGCCATTGTAGCCTTCATCGCGCCACGCTGTCCCTAGGCGTGGCGCCTCGGACGGGAGAACGACATGGCGAGCGAACAGCCGCAAGCCCCGCGCAGCGACCTGCTGGTGTGGATCGATCTGGAAATGACCGGCCTCGACCCTCAGCGCGAGCGCATCATCGAGGTGGCCACGCTGATCACCGACAACGATCTGAATCTGGTGGCCGAAGGGCCGGTGTTGGCGGTGCATCAGCCGGATGCCCTGCTGGCGGGCATGGACGAGTGGAATACCCGTACGCACGGTGATTCGGGGCTCACGCAGCGTGTCCGCGAGAGTCGCATCGATACCGCCGAGGCCGAGCGCCAGACCCTGGCGTTCCTCAAGCGCTATGTCACGCCGAACAGCTCACCGATGTGCGGCAACAGCGTGCACCAGGATCGCCGTTTTCTGGTACGCGAGATGCCCGAGCTGGCCGATTTCTTCCATTACCGCAATCTCGACGTGTCGACGCTCAAGGAACTGGCCAAGCGCTGGAATCCTCAGGCACTGGAAGGCTTCGAGAAGCGCAATACGCACCAGGCCATGGACGACATTCGCGAGTCGCTGGCCGAATTGGCGCATTATCGTCAGACGTTCTTGCGGGTCTAGGCGCTGCGTTCGGGCGCTGCCGGGGCATCGACGTCGCTGGCGATGCGCCGCTCGCGCTTGCGGCGCTGCTGTTCGAGTCCCCAGCGCACGTGCTCCCGGACCAGGTCCGAGGGATAGGCCAGGCGTGCACGCAGAGCGCTTTCCACCTGGTCGCTCCAGGGGGCGTTGCCCAGGCCGATGGCCAGGTTGCGCAGCCAGCGTTCATAACCGATGCGGCGGATGGCGCTGCCCTCGGTGCGTGCCAGGAACTCTTCCTCGCTCCAGGCGAACAGCCTCACCAGCGAGGCGCGGTCGAGATCATGGCGCGGGGCGAAGTCGTCCTCTCGCGATACGCGGGTGAAGCGTGTGAACGGGCAGACCAGCTGGCAGTCGTCGCAGCCATAGACACGGTTGCCCATCGCCTCGCGATACTCTTCGGGGATCGAACCGGCCAGTTCGATGGTCAGATACGAAATGCAGCGCCGCGAATCGATGACCTTGTCGTCGACGATGGCGCCGGTGGGGCATGCCGTCTGGCAACGTGAGCACTTGCCGCAATGTTCGCTGTCGAAGGGCGCGTCCACCGGCAGCGGAAGGTCGGTATACAGCTCGCCGAGGAAAAACAGCGAGCCGGCCTGCGGATTGAGCAGCATGGCGTTCTTGCCGAACCAGCCAAGCCCCGCTTTCTGCGCCAGGGCCCGCTCCATGACCGGTGCCGAGTCGACGAAGGCCCGGTAGCCGTAGGCGCCGACCTCGTCCTCGATGCGCTTGGCGAGCGTGGCGAGACGCTTGCGTATCAGCTTGTGATAGTCGCGTCCCAGCGCATAGCGAGAGATGTAGGCACGCTCGGGCTGGCCGAGTACCTTGGTGGTTTCCACTTCCGGCGGCAGGTAGTCCATGCGCACGCTGATGACCCGCAAGGTACCGGGCACGAGTTCCTCGGGACGGGTGCGCTTGCTGCCGTGCTTGGCCATGAAGTGCATTTCGCCATGGTAGCCGGCCGCCAGCCAGCGCTCGAGATAACGCTCGTGCGCGGCGAGATCGGTGTCGGTAATGCCGACCTGCTGAAAGCCGAGTTCGCGCCCCCAGGTGTGGATGCGGTCGGCAAGCGCGGCGTAATCGATAGGCGCGGATGAGGACATGACGAGGACCCCGTGAAGCGTGGGCGCCACCCTAGCGCAATCGTGGCGGGGAATAAACGTTTGTCGCCGGCGAGGCCGGCACGACAGGAGGCGAACATGACGGCGGCATCGCCAGTGACACATGCCCTGTACGGGGCGGAGCAGGTTCGGACCCTGGATCGTCGCATCATCGACGCCGGCGTGGCGGGATTCGACTTGATGCAGCGAGCATCCCAGGCCGCCTATGACGTACTGCGTGCACGATGGCCCGGTGCGCGTCGGCTCACGGTGTTGTGCGGGGGCGGCAACAATGCCGGTGACGGCTACGTGATCGCGGCGTTGGCGGTGTGCGATGGCCTCGATGTACAACTGGTGGCCCTGCGTGATCCGGCATGCCTGACGGGCGACGCGGCACGGGCATGCGCGCTGGCGCGGCGGGCCGGTGTGACGCCGGTTGCCTGGCGGGAAGGCATGACGCTGGATGGCGAGGTGCTGGTCGATGCGTTGCTGGGGACCGGGGCCTCGGGAGAGGTGCGCGATCCCTTGCGGAGCGCGATTCTGGCGATCAATGCCACGCGGCGCCCGGTACTGGCGGTGGACGTGCCCTCCGGGCTGTCGGCACAGACCGGTGGCATCGGAGGCGTCGCGGTACACGCCACGGTGACCGTCACGTTCATTGCCGACAAGTTCGGGCTGCATACCGGCGCCAGCGCGGATCATGTCGGCGAACTGGTCGTCGAGAGCCTGGGCACGGCCCCGGAGACCCATGGCGACCTGGTGCCGCTGGGCGAGTTGCTGGCGGCCGAGCAATTGCAGGCGGCGCTGCCGCCACGTGCCCGAGGCAGCCACAAGGGTGACTTCGGGCATCTGCTGGTGGTGGGGGGCGCCGTGGGGTTCGGCGGCGCGGCGTTGATGGCCTGCGAGGCCGCATTGCGCATGGGGTCGGGCAAGGTCAGCCTGGCCACCGATGCGGCGCATGTCGCCGCGAGCCTGGTGCGCAGCCCCGAGGTAATGGCGCGTGGCGTGCAGGCGGCGGCCGAGGCACAGCCGCTTCTTGCTCAGGCCGACGCCCTGGTCGTCGGTCCCGGTCTGGGGCGTGATGCCTGGGGGAAGGCGTTATGGCGGCTGGCACTCGATGCCGCCGTGCCCAGCGTCCTCGATGCCGATGCTCTCAACCTGCTGGCCGAGGAGGCGCGCGATCGCGACGACTGGGTGCTGACGCCACATCCCGGCGAGGCTGCACGCCTGCTGGGCAGCACCACCGCCGAGGTCCAGGCGGACCGTCGGGCAGCGGTGCTGGCGCTGCGTGAGCGTTATGGCGGCAGCGTGGTACTCAAGGGCGCGGGAACCTTGATTGCCGACGCAGATGGGGTCGCCGTGTGTCCGTATGGCAATCCCGGCATGGCCAGCGGGGGCATGGGGGATGTGCTGTCGGGCGTCATCGGGGCGCTGCTGGGACAGGGCAGAACGCCGGGGGAGGCTGCACGCCTGGGGGTCCTGATCCATGCGCTGGCCGGTGACGCGGCGGCCCGGGCCGGGGGCGAGCGTGGCCTGGTCGCCACGGATCTGGCATCCTATGTGCGCGTGATCGCCAACCCACGATCCTGATGTCATGCGATAACTCGAGATACCACCATCGATGCGACGCTTTTTGCCAAACGAAGCCGCCCACGTCGCCTTCGGCGAAGCACTGGGGCATGCCCTGGGCGGCCACGGACGTGTCCACCTGGAAGGAGAGCTGGGGGCGGGCAAGACCACGCTGACGCGTGGCGTGCTGCGCGCCTACGGCCATGACGGCGCCGTCAAGAGCCCGACGTATACCCTGGTGGAGCCCTATGTGCTGCAAGGCATCGAGGTGTACCACTTCGATCTCTATCGGTTGGGCGATCCCGAGGAGCTCGAGTTCATGGGGGCGCGGGACATGCTCGGCGGCGACGGCCTGAGCCTGATCGAATGGCCTTCGCGTGGGGAGGGCTGGTTGCCGCCGCCGGATCTGGTGGTGCGGCTGGCGCTGGCCGGCGAGGGCCGCGAGGTCTCGCTCGAAGGTCTCACGCCCCGCGGGCAAGCGGTAATCGCCGCCCTACACGACACATGCCGGGACAAGGAAGCCGACTCTTGACGCTGTACCCCGCTATGCCTCGGCGCGCGATGCGCGTCATGCGTATCTTCCGGCGCAGCATGAGCCTGGCGTTGTTGACGCTGCTCACGCTCGCGCAGCTGACGTCCGCGCACGCCGCCGAGGTGGACAACATTCGTACCTGGGCGGCGCCGGACCACGTTCGGGTGGTCTTCGATCTGTCCGACGAGGCAGAGAGTTCCATCTTCATGCTCGACGATCCACGCCGTCTGGTCGTCGATCTGGAAGATACCCGGCTGGCCTTCGATCCCGGTGAGGTCGAGCCCGGCGACAGCGCGATCGAGGCGTTGCGCACCGGGGTCCGCAACGGTGACGATCTGCGCGTGGTGCTGGACCTCGGGCGCGAGGTCGTGCCGCATCACTTCATGCTGCCGCCCACCGACCAGTACGGTCATCGCCTGGTGGTGGATCTCGACTATCCTGGCGAAAGCGCCCTCGACGAACCCATCGACCCGATCGCCGCGATGATCCGCGATCAGGAAATGAGCGCCGAGCGGGCCCTGGTCGAAGCCAAGGCCCAGGGCAAGGATCCCGACGAGGTCCTTGCCCGTCAGGACAGTCAGGCCAAGCCGCATCCCAAGCGCGACATCATCATCGCCGTCGATCCGGGGCACGGGGGGGAGGATCCCGGCGCCATCGGGCCGGATGGCACCTACGAGAAGAACGTGGTGCTGGCCATCGCCCGCAAGCTGAACGCAAAGCTCAACAATACGCCGGGGTTCAAGGCCTTCCTCACCCGGGACGGCGATTATTATGTCGGGCTACGGCAGCGTACCTTGCTGGCGCGAAAGCAGAAGGCCGATTTCTTCGTCTCGGTGCATGCCGATGCGGTCAAGAGCCGGGGGCCGAGCGGCAGTTCGGTGTATGCGCTGTCGAAGCATGGGGCCACTTCCGAGAGCGCGCGCTGGCTGGCGGCGTCGGAAAACCGTGCCGACCTGATCGGCGGCGTCGACGGTAGCCTGGACCTTTCCGACAAGGATGAGGTGCTGCGCGGGGTGCTGCTCGACTTGACCATGACCGCGACGATGAACGAGTCGCTCAGTACCGGGGGGCAGGTGCTCGACCAGCTGGGGCGTGTCAACCGCCTGCATAAGTCCCAGGTCGAACAGGCCGGTTTCGTGGTGCTCAAGTCACCGGATATCCCGTCACTGCTGGTGGAGACGGGCTTCATTTCCAACCCCTCGGAGGAAAGGCGGCTCTTGTCGTCGCCTTTCCAGGCGAAACTCGCGGATGCCATCGGCACCGGCATCATCGCGCATTTCCGTCAGAACCCACCGCCCAGCAGCTTGCTGGCGTGGCAGCGCGATCAGGGCCGTGGCAGCGGGCCGGGCGAGTATCGCGTTCAGGCAGGCGACACGCTGTCGGAGGTCGCCTCGCGCCATGACGTGACGATGCTGGCCCTCAAGGAAGCGAACGACCTCAATGGCGACATTCTGCGCGTGGGCCAGGTCCTGAAGATTCCGCAGTCGTAAGCGCGCGCATGACGCGCGCCGCTTGCGCGAGGCACAATGGTGTTATGACGCATACTCGACGCATTCACATTCTCGACCCTCGACTCGCCAACCAGATCGCGGCCGGCGAGGTCGTCGAACGTCCGGCCTCCGTGGTCAAGGAACTGGTCGAGAACGCCATCGATGCCGGCAGTCAGCGCATCGAGATCGATCTCGAATCCGGGGGCGCGCGGTTGATCCGCGTGCGCGACGATGGCCGGGGCATCGATCAGGAGGATCTGCCGCTGGCACTGTCACGGCATGCCACCAGCAAGATCGCCTCGCTGGACGATCTGGAGGGAGTGGATAGTCTCGGCTTTCGCGGCGAGGCTCTGGCATCGATCAGCTCGGTGTCGCGCCTGGAGTTGATTTCCAACACTCACGACGAGCCGAGCGATGGCTGGCGGGTCGTCGCCGAGGGGCGCCAGATGGAGCCGCGGGTGACGCCGGCACCGCATCCGCGGGGCAGCTCGGTGGTCGTGCGCGATCTGTTCTTCAACACGCCGGCGCGTCGCAAGTTTCTGCGTACCGAAAAGACCGAGTTCGGGCATGTCGAAGAAGCCTTTCGGCGCCTGGCGCTGTCGCGCTACGACATCGGCTGGATTCTGCGGCACAACCAGAAGGTGGTGCATCAACTGCGCGCGGGCGATGCCTCGACATCCATGGAACGCCGGGTCGGTGCGCTGCTGGGCCGCAAGTTTCTGGAAAATGCCCTGCACGTGGATATCGAGGCG
The DNA here is from genome assembly GCF_039830575.1 of Chromohalobacter sp. Lineage (NCBI taxonomy): Bacteria > Pseudomonadati > Pseudomonadota > Gammaproteobacteria > Oceanospirillales > Halomonadaceae > Chromohalobacter > Chromohalobacter sp. The sequence goes on from NZ_JBDOOX010000013.1 coordinate 107,708, forward strand.
ACGGGCTTGCGTCTGTGGGGATGGGTGGGATTGCCCACTCACTCCCGCGCCCAGGCGGACCAGCAGTACTTCTTCGTCAATGGGCGTGTCGTGCGGGACCGGCTGGTGGCGCACGCCGTGCGTCAGGCGTATCGCGACGTCATGTTCCATGGCCGCCATCCGGTCTTCGTGCTGTATCTCGAACTCGATCCGCATGTGGTCGATGTCAATGTGCACCCCACCAAGCACGAGGTGCGCTTCCGCGATGGCCGGCTGGTGCACGACTTCCTGTTCTCCAGTCTGCATCGTGCCCTGGCCGATGTGCGGCCCAACGCCACATCGACGGAGGGAGGAGACGAGGCCACGCCGTCGACGGATGCGACGACGGCGACAGCCGCCGAGGCATCGGCGGGCCAGGCCGAGCCGCGCTGGCAGCAGCAGGGCATGGCGTTGGCCGCAGGCCAGGAGCGGGAGCGACCCGCGGCGCATCGCGTGCGTGAGTTCATGGCCGGTTATCGTGCGCTGCACCCCGAGCACGAGGCGTCGTTGCTGACCCCGCAGCCACAGGAAGCGGCGGAAGAAGCGGCGGGGACACCCGCTCCGCCGGCGTCATCGTCGCCCGCAATGGCCGAGACCGACGACACTCAGGCGCCGCCCCTGGGGTACGCCGTGGCGCAACTGCATGGCGTGTACATTCTGTCCCAGACCGAGCGCGGCCTGGTGGTGGTCGACATGCACGCCGCCCACGAGCGCATCACCTACGAGCGCATGAAGCAGCAGGTACACGGCGACGGTCAGGCGCTGGGTCGACTGCAGACGCAGCCGCTGCTGGTGCCGGTGTCGATCGCTGCCAGCGCCCGCGAGGTGGAAACCGCCGAGAACGAGCGCGCCACCTTCGAGCGGCTGGGCGTCGAACTGGATGTCGCCGGACCGGAAACCCTGCTGGTGCGACAGGTGCCGGTACTGCTGGGCAATGCCGATGTCGAGGCCTTGATCCACGACATGCTCGGTGACCTGGAGCGTTTCGGGCGCTCCGATCGCCTGGAGGTCCATATCAACGAGCTGCTTTCCAGCATGGCATGCCACGGCAGCGTGCGCGCCAATCGCCGGCTGACGGTGCCCGAAATGAATGCGCTGCTGCGCGACATGGAGCGCACCGAGCGCAGCGGGCAATGCAACCACGGTCGTCCCACCTGGACCGAAATGTCGATGCATGAGCTGGACAAGTTGTTTCTACGCGGTCAGTGACCCCGCTGACCGGCTACCGTTTCAGGACTTTCGATGAGTGATACACGGCCACTGGCCCTTTTGCTGATGGGCCCGACGGCGGCCGGCAAGACCGATCTGGCCATCGCGCTACGCGAGCGGCTGGGAGGAGAATTGATCAGCGTCGACTCGGCGATGATCTATCGTGGCATGGATATCGGCACCGCGAAGCCGTCCGCCCAGGAGCTGGCGCGTGCGCCGCATCGCCTGATCGACATTCGCGATCCGGCCGAGACGTATTCCGCCGCCGAGTTTCGCGACGATGCCCTGGCCGAGATGCGCGACATCTCGTCGCAGGGGCGTACGCCGATCCTCGTCGGTGGCACCATGATGTACATCAAGCGTTTGATCGATGGTGTGGCTTCGTTGCCGGCACGCGATCCGGCACTCCGGGAAGCGCTGAATGCCCGGGCCGAGAGCGAGGGATTGGTGGCTCTGCACCGGGAGCTGTCGCGTGTCGATCCGGTAGCCGCCGAGACGATCCATCCGCACAACCGACAGCGATTGCTGCGGGCCCTGGAGGTCTATCAGCTCACGGGGCGGGCGCTGGGGGAACTGTGGGCCGAACAGGCCCGCGAAACCTTTCCCTGGCGGCTCGTGTCCATAGCCCTGGCGCCGAATGCGCGCCACGTGCTGCATGCGCGCATCGCCGAGCGCTTCGACAGCATGCTGGCGGCGGGCTTCCGCGATGAGGTGGCGGCGCTTCAGGCACGCGGAGACCTGCATCGAGGACTCCCCGCCATACGTTGCGTGGGCTATCGTCAAATGTGGGAGCATCTGCGCGGCGAGACGGACGCGGCGACGATGCGCGAGCGCGGCCTGGCCGCGACGCGACAACTCGCCAAGCGTCAGTTGACCTGGCTGCGCGGCTGGGAGGGCGTGCACTGGATCGACAGCGATGCCTCGGACGCACATGAACAGGTATTGAAAATCGTGCGCGGAAGCAGCACTTAGCGTAAGATGTCCGGTCACGACAACGTCTGGCGAGCGTCTCCGCAAACGGCGGCGGCGGCCCGATCGGCGGCTGTGACCCTTCGAAAACGACCATAAACCACAGCGAGAAGTTAGGGAGAGCAAAATGTCCAAAGGACAGTCCCTTCAAGACCCGTACTTGAACATCCTGCGCAAGGAGCGCATTCCGGTTTCCATCTTTCTGGTCAACGGTATCAAGCTTCAGGGGCAGATCGAGTCCTTCGATCAGTTCGTCATCCTGCTGCGCAACACCGTCAGCCAGATGGTATACAAGCACGCCATTTCCACGGTCGTGCCGTCACGCAACGTGCGTCTTCCTGTCCAGGACCCGAATGCCCCGGCAGAAGAAGACAGTTGATCGAGAGGCGCTGATTGTTTTTCGAACGTCCCGACGCCGGTGAAACGGCGGTTCTCGTCCATGTGGATTTCCACGACGAACAGGAACGCGAAGACCCGGGTGAATTCCTGGAGCTGGTGCGTTCCTCGGGTGTGACGCCGGCGACCCTCGTCGAGGGCAGCCGGCGTCGTCCCGATCCCAAGACCTTCATCGGCAGCGGCAAGCTGGAAGAAATTCGCGAGATACGCGAGCTTCACGGTGCCGATATCGTCATCTTCAACCATGCCTTGTCTCCCTCGCAGGAACGCAATCTCGAGCGTGCGCTGAAAAGCCGTGTGCTGGACCGCACCGGTCTGATCCTGGATATCTTCGCGCAACGTGCGCGTACCCACGAAGGCAAGCTCCAGGTCGAGCTGGCCCAGCTCGAGTACATGTCGACACGTCTGGTACGCGGCTGGACCCACCTGGAGCGCCAGAAGGGCGGCATCGGCCTGCGTGGCCCCGGGGAAACGCAGCTCGAGACCGACCGGCGCTTGCTCGGGGCGCGCATCAAGGCGATTCACAAGCGCCTGGAAAAAGTCCGCACGCAGCGCGATCAGAATCGGCGTGCACGGGCACGGGCCGAAATTCCCAGCGTCTCCCTGGTGGGATATACCAACGCGGGGAAGTCGACACTGTTCAATGCACTCACCGAGTCCGAGGTGTACGCTGCCGATCAGTTGTTCGCCACGCTCGATCCGACGCTGAGGCGGCTCAATGTGGCGGACGTCGGCCCGGTGGTGTTGGCGGATACCGTCGGTTTCATCCGCCACTTGCCCCACAAGCTGGTGGAGTCTTTCCGCGCCACGCTGCAGGAGGCCGCCGAAGCATCGTTGTTGGTGCACGTCATCGACGCGGCCGACCCGGACCGGGACTTCAACGTCGCGCAGGTCGATACGGTACTCGAGGAAATCGGGGCCGGTGACGTACCGCAATTGCTGGTGATGAACAAGATCGACTTGCTGGGAACGGCGCCGCGCCTGGAGCGCGACGAGCATGGCCGTCCCCGGATCGTCTGGCTCTCGGCACGCGAGGCCCGGGGATTCGAGCTGTTGCAGGAAGCGCTCGGCGAGCTGCTGGCCGAGGACCTGCTCGAAACGGGTTTGACGTTGGCGCCCGAACAAGGAAGATTGCGCGCAGCGTTGCACGCGTTGAATGCCGTTCAGCAAGAACAATTTGACGAGCAGGGCCGAATCCTGCTGGATATTCGTCTGCCTAGGCGTGATTTCTTTCAGTTAATGGCCCGTCTCGGTGAAAACGCAGAACATTATTTGCCGCCGGGAGCCCTCGATCGCCCGGAATGGGAACGCCCCTGACAGCGCCCGTCATGGGTGTCCCCGGCGAGATGCATCGCAATCAATGCATAGTGGAGAAGACGTATGGCTTGGAACGAGCCTGGTGGTGGAAATCAGCAGGACCCGTGGAGCGGTGGCGGTGGTCGCCGTGGTAGCGGAGGGGGCAATGGTGGTAACAACCAGGGCCCACCGGATCTCGACGAGGCGCTGAAGAAGTTTCAGGACAAACTGAGCCGCTTGATGGGCAAGCGCGGCAAGCGCGGCGGCGATGGCAATGGCGGTGCTTCGGGCGGCAAGGGCAACCCCTTCATACTGCCGGCGGTACTGACGGTATTGGCTCTGGTGATCTGGGCCGGTTCCGGTTTTTACCGGGTCGATCAGTCCGAACGCGGGGTGGTGCTGCGCTTCGGCGAGTACCATGAAACCGTGGGGCCTGGCCTGCACTGGAATCCGACATTCGTCGATCAGGTGACGATGGTCAATGTCACCGAGGTGCGTTCGTTCCGTCAGGATGCCTCGATGCTGACCAGCGACACCAACATCGTCACGGTACGCCTCTCGGCACAGTATCAGGTCTCCAATCCGCGTGATTACGTGCTCAATGTGCGCAATCCGGAGCAGAGCCTGCGCAATGCCCTCGATTCCACGCTGCGTCACGTGGTGGGCGCGAGCGGCATGCAGAACGTGCTGACCAGTACCACGGAGGTCGAGGAGGTCAAGGAGATCGACGAGGGCGGCGAGGTGCCGGACATGCCGGAAACCGTGACCGATCCCAGCGAGCTGCCGGTCATCACCATGACGCCGCCGGTGCCGGACTCGTTGCTCAGCGGCCGTGAAGAGCTCGGGCCGATGGTGGCCAAGCGTCTTCAGGAATCGCTGGATGCCTATGGGTTGGGCTTGCGCTTGCAGACCGTGAACCTCGAAAGCACCCAGGCGCCTGAAGAAGTGCAGGAAGCCGTGGATGACGTGATTCGCTCGCGCGAGGATCGTCAGCGCCTGATCAACGAGGCGCGTGCCTACGAGAATGCGCTGCAACCGCGTACCGAAGGTAATGCGCAGCGTCTCATCGAGGAGGCCACCGGGTATCGCAATTCGGTCGTGGCCGATGCACAGGGTCAGACCAGTCGTTTCCTGTCGGTGCTGGGCGAGTATCAGCAGGCGCCGGAGGTCACGCGTCAGCGTCTCTATCTGGATACGTTGAGCGACGTGCTGGGCAACAATCGCAAGGCATTGCTCGATGTGGGACCGCAAAACAATTCCATGATCTACCTGCCGCTCGATCAGTTGCGTCAGCCGCGTTCGTCGAACGCCGACAACGGTGACAGCCAGGAGGCTCGGGAGTTGGAATCGATCTCCCAGCAGGTGCAGAACGAGCCGCTTTCCGGTAGCGACAACACGAGCAGTCAGCGCCAGTCGGGCGGCATTTCGCGGGAGGGTCGTTAATCATGGTCAACAATCGTGCCTTAGGTATCGTCGCACTGCTGGCCGTGGGGGCCTGGCTCGCAAGTGCCAGTCTGTACGTGGTGACGGAAACGCAGCGGGCCATCAAATTGCGCTTCGGTGAAGTCGTCGAATCCGACATCCAGCCCGGCCTGCATTTCAAGTGGCCGGTTCTCAACACCGTGCGTTATTTCGATGCACGCGTGCAGACGCTGGAAAGCACCGAAAGCCGCTTTCTGACGGCGCGTCGCAATGCCTTGATCGTCGACTCCTATGTCAAATGGCAGGTCGTCGATCCGAGCTTGTTCTATCAGGCGACACGCGGTGACATAGCGCGTGCCGAGAACCTCATCGCGCCACGTGTCGACGAGAGCCTGCGCAACGCATTCGGCAGTCGCGAGGTGAACAAGATCATCAGCGAAGACCGCAATGAAATGCTGCAGAAGCCTCAGCAGACGCTGGACGAGGAGCTGCGCGACGAAGTCGGGGTGGCGATCCTGGATATTCGTCTCAAGCGTGTCGAGCTGCCGCAGGAAGTTCGTCAGGCGGTGTTCGAGCGCATGCGCACCGAGCGCTACGCCGAGGCACGCCAGTACCGTGCGCAGGGGCAGGAACAGGCCGAGCGCATTCGTGCGCGAGCCGATCGCGAGCGCCAGGTGAAACTGGCCGAGGCACGCGAGAAGGCGGAGACATTGCGTGGTCAAGGTGATGCCGAGGCCGCTCAGATCTACGCCAACGCGTATCAGCAGGATGAAGATTTCTTCAACTTCTATCGCTCTCTCGAAGCCTACCGCAACAGCTTCGACAAGGGTGACGACATGCTGCTGCTGAGCCCGGACAGCGAGTTCTTCCGCTACTTCCGCTCGGCTGACGGCAACGACGACGCAAGCCAGCCATAGTGGCACTCGGGCCCCCGGGGTACACCCGGGGGCCAAACGTGATAGACTCTTGACACCGGGCGAGGCCCGGTTTTTTTGTGGCCTGTCCGCGGCCTGAGTGCCCACGAAGCGGGATCGCGGCGAGGCCACGATGCGACTGTCTGGCATGGCATGTTTCCACCATGCCTTGGCGCGTCCGCACGTGACGATGCCAATATGCAATACGCCACTCATTTCTGGCAGGACCGAACGATGACCATCGCTGACCGCTGGCTGCTTCCCGACGGCATGGATGAAGTGCTACCGCCGCAGGCGACGCGCATGGAGCAACTGCGCCGTGCGTTGCTCGATCTTTATGACCGCTGGGGCTATGACCTGGTGATCCCGCCCACGGTCGAGTTCCTGGATTCGCTGTTGACCGGCACGGGCACCGACCTCGATCTGCAGACATTCAAGCTCACCGACCAGCTGTCGGGGCGGATGATGGGCGCCAGCGCGGACGTCACTCCGCAAGTGGCACGCATGGACGCGCACTCGCTGAAGCGCAGCGGCCCCGCACGGCTGTGCTATTGCACGACCGTGCTGCGTGCCAAGGCGGACAAGCATCAGGGCGGTCGCAGTCCGACGCAGGTCGGCGTCGAGTTGTTCGGTCATGCCGGCCTGGATGCCGACATCGAAGTGGTGCGGCTGGCACTGACCGGCCTGGAAGTGGCCGGGGCCGGCGAGGTTCACCTGGCACTCGGCCACATCGGCATCTATCGTGCACTGGTGCATGCGGCGGCCTTGAGTGCCGAAAGCGAGCAGGCGCTTTTCGAGGCCATCGAGCGCAAGGCTTTCAACGATGTCGATGCGCTGGTGGCTCGTGATGTCAGCGACCCCGCCCTGGTCGACATGCTGCAGGCCTTGCCGCGTCTTTATGGCGGGCAGGAAGTGCTCGACCAGGCCCGCGAGGTCTTCGCCGGGGCGCCACCCGCCGTCATGGCGGCCCTGGATGAGCTGCAGGCACTGTGTCGCGCGGTGACCGACAATCACCTGCGGGCCGAGGTCTATCTGGATCTGGCGGAGCTGCGCGGTTACCTGTATCACACGGGCATGGTGTTCGCCGCCTATGTGCCCGGGTACGGCCAGGCGCTGGCCAAGGGCGGGCGCTACGACGATACGGGGCGCGCCTTCGGGCGCGCCCGTCCGGCGACGGGGTTTTCCATGGACCTCAAACTGCTGGCGTCGCTGGAGGAAAGCGGCCCGCGCTGTGATGGCATCTGGGCGCCGGCGGACGAGCGCGCGGGGCTGGAAGACGCCATCGCGCGTCTGCGGGCATCCGGGGAGCGTGTCATTCAGGCGCTGCCCGGACAGCGCGTCGGGCCCCGCGAACAGCGCTGCGATCGGCAGCTAGTGGAATCGAACGGCGAATGGCGGGTCGAACCGCTCGCGTAAAACGGCGGATCCTTTGATCGAGAGACGAAAGCAATGGGCAAGAACGTAGTCGTACTGGGTACCCAATGGGGTGACGAGGGGAAAGGCAAGGTCGTTGACCTGCTGACCGAATCCGCTGCCACGGTGGTGCGCTTTCAGGGCGGTCACAACGCCGGCCATACGCTGGTCATCGACGGCGAGAAGACCGTCCTGCATCTGATCCCGTCCGGCGTGCTGCGCGCCGACAAGACGTGCGTGATCGGCAATGGGGTCGTGCTCTCGCCGGAAGCGCTGATGGACGAGATTCGCGAGCTTGAAGCCAAGGGCGTGCCGGTGCGCGAACGCCTGCGTCTGTCGCCGGCATGTCCGCTGATCCTGCCGTATCACGTGCGTCTCGACCAGGCGCGCGAGAAAGCGCGTGGCATCGCCAAGATCGGCACCACTGGCCGGGGTATCGGGCCCGCGTACGAGGACAAGGTGGCGCGTCGTGGGCTGCGCCTGGGCGACATGCTGCATCGCGAACGCTTTGCCTCGAAGCTCGGCGAAGTGCTCGACTATCACAATTTCGTGCTGACGCAGTACCACCACGAAGCGCCGGTGGACTTCCAGCGCGTGCTCGACGAGGCGATGGAAATCGCCGAAGAGCTGCGGCCGATGGTCTGCGATACGGTCTCTCTGGTGCATGACACCCGCAAGGCGGGCGAGAACATCCTCTTCGAAGGGGCCCAGGGGTCGCTGCTGGACATCGATCACGGTACTTATCCCTACGTGACCAGTTCCAACACCACGGCGGGAGGCACGGCCACGGGGTCGGGCGTGGGTCCGCTGTACCTGGATTACGTGCTGGGCATCACCAAGGCGTACACCACCCGGGTAGGGTCCGGCCCGTTTCCCACCGAACTGTTCGACGAGTTCGGTCGCCATCTGGCGGAGAAGGGGCATGAGTTCGGTGCCACCACGGGTCGCGCGCGCCGCTGCGGCTGGTTCGATGCCGTGGCACTGCGTCACGCGGTGCAGATCAACTCGGTCTCGGGGCTGTGCCTGACCAAGCTCGACGTGCTCGACGGCCTCGAGAACATTCGTGTCTGCATCGGCTATCGCAGCAAGGACGGCGAGACCATCGATACACCGGTCGATTCGGAAGGCTACGAAGTCATCGAGCCGCTGTATCAGGACCTGCCGGGCTGGAGCGAGTCGACACTGGGCGTCAAGCGGATCGAGGACCTGCCCAACAACGCACGTGCCTATATCAGCTTCCTCGAGGAACAGACGGGCGTACCGATCGATATCATTTCGACCGGCCCCGACCGCAACGAGACGATCGTGCTGCGCAATCCGTTTCTGGACTGAGTGCGTCACACCGAGAGAGTGAAAGACGCCCGCCCGGCACTGCCGGTCGGGCGTTCGTTCGTTGGCGACCCGTGAATGTCGAGCGTTGCCGATGCGGTATGCGGAGTGTCGGTATCGGTTATCACCCGGATGCGAACATGAAAAAAGGCCCGCGCCGTGAATGGCGCGGGCCTTTTGCATTCGGCACACGAACGTCGTCTAGCCGGCGAAGGCGGCATAGATGGCGATGACGCACAGCACCAGTACCAGCCCTACGGGCCAGGCGCCTTTCCAGGGCGTCAGATCGACGGCCTCGACATCCCGATGGACCCACTTGGTCTCACGCGGGCAGATCTTGCCGATGATCAGCATGATGGCGATCAGCAGCACGAAGACGCCGGCCACGAAGTGATACTGACTGGTGACGTCGAGAATCTTGTTGAAGGGTGGCACGAAGTAGCCCGCTGCGATCAACAGACAGCCCGCGACCAGGCCGACCTTGGCGGCGACCGCCGGCACGCGCTTGGTGAGCAGGCCCACCAGTACCACCGCGAGGATGGGAATGAAGTAGATCGCGTTCATCGTCTGCAGGTAGCTGAACAGGCTTTCCTGTCCCGCCAGCAGCGGTGCGATGACCATGGCGGCGATGGCCATGATCCAGCCGAAGATCTTGCCCGCCTTGACGACCTGGGCTTCATCGGCGTTCTTGTTGATGACGCCCTTGTAGATGCCCAGGCTGAACAGGGTCGTGGTGCTGTTGAGTGCCGAGTTGAACGAGGACAGGATGGCGCCGACCATCACCGCGGCAAAGAAACCGGTCAGATACGGCGGCAGAATGTCGAAGACCAGATGGCCATAGGCCTCGTCGGCCTGGATGCCCTGATCGGCATACATGTGATAGGCAATGATGCCCGGGAGTACCAGATAGAGTGGCCCCAGCAGCTTGAAGAAACCGGTCAGCAGCACGCCTTTCTGGCCCTCGGCCAGGGACTTGGCGGCGAACGTGCGCTGAATGATCTGCTGATTGGTGGTCCAGTAGAACAGATTGATCAAGAAGACACCGGTAAACAGCGTGGCGAAGGGAACCGCCTGATCCTCGCGTCCCATCGAGTTGAACATCTCGGGATGCTGGGTGTTGAGAATGTCCCAGCCGGCGAGGATGCCGTTGCCGTCGCTGACCGCATTGAGGGCGAAGAACACGATCAGGAAACCGCCGATGAGCAGCCCCACGCCATTGAGCGTGTCCGACACCGCCACCGTGCGCAGCCCGCCGAAGAGCGCGTAGACCGCGCCGATCAACCCGACGATCCATACCGTGGCCCAGAGCAGGAAGCTGCTGGATTCGATACCGGTCAGTCCTTGCAGGTCGAGCATGCCCTGCAGGCCGATGGCACCGGAGTAGAGCACGATGGGCAGCAGGATGACCGCATACGCGATCAGGAAGATGATGTTGCAGATCAACTGGGTGCCGTGGTCGAAGCGGATTTCCAGCAGCTGCGGCACCGTTGCGATGCCACTGCGCAGAAAGCGCGGCAGGAAGAACAGCGCCAGCAGCACCAGGGCCACGACGGCCACCACCTCCCAGGCCATGACGCTCAATCCATCGGTGAAGGCGGCACCGTTGAGGCCCACCATCTGCTCGGTGGAAAGGTTGGTCATCAACAGGGAGCCGGCGATCAGCGGAAAGGTCAGGCTGCGCCCGGCCAGGAAATAGCCGCGTGTGCTGCGCAGATCATCCCGGCGCGTGATCAGCCAGGTGATCAGGGCAACGAGCCCGGTAAAGAAAAGAAACGAGATCAGGGTCAGGGCATGCATGGAATAGGCATCCTTGGACTCTCATGAATCATGGTCGTGACGAGAAGAAGGCCGGCGACATGCCCGGCACCTATCGTCGGCCTTGGCGCAACGACCGCGTCGATATCATTGCATCGTGGGGACGAATTTTAGTCTGCGAATAGTAAACTACCATTCGCCATTTGTCTGACATTGAGGAGTCAATGTCTGCTTGACTCGATTCACGGCGGCTGCATGCGCGTCATTTTTCGGGACAGCCGCCATCGAAGGCGACGAAAACGGCCTCCCGCCAGCGATAGATCGAATACCAGCCGCGCCGTTGCAGCGGCGCGAGTGTGTCGCAGCGGGCGACGAATGCTTCCCGCAATTCGCTGCCGCCATGAAAGGCATAGCGTTCGGGGAGGCCCAGGCGATACAGGTTTTGGTATCCCCACCAGTCGCCGCCGTCGAGGTAGCTTTTCATCAGCTCATCGAGGATGGGGAAGGCTTTCATCGCGTTGGCAGTAGCGGGACTGAGCGGCAGTGTGCCCACCAAGACCAGCGGTCCCGACGTTTCGAGCCGTCTCAGGTCGTCGATCAGGCGCTGCGAGATGGTGTTTTCGAAGTGCTTCTGGTGGTTCTGTGCGTTGCCGTAGGCATAGGCGATGACCGTAGCCCCGCCCAGAACGACGATGAGCAGTCCATTGCCCAGCCATCTGAGGCCGTGCCGTTCGCAGGCGAGGACGGCACAGAAGAGCGTGCCGGCCGCCAGAGCGCCGAAGCCGATGAAGGTGCGCGGTCGCCATATGGGGTCTTGCAGGGCGGCCATGATGCCGAGAGCGCCGAGCGGTAGCAGCGCGACGATCAGGACCAGGAGCAGGCACCGCCAGGGAAGGGCCAGGGCATGTTCGTCTCGTGGCGGGCGGGCGGTACCGAGGCATAGCCCGATGCCAGCCACCACAGCGATGATCGCCAGCCCCCACCACGGTGCTCCATCCAGGACATGCGCGGCGTAACGCCAGAAGTCGAGCGTTTGCGCGAGCAGGTGGCCGGGCAGCGAGCCGGGCGCCACCATCTGGCTGTGCGTCAGGCTATAGCCGCCGGCCAGCCACAGGCTCGACAGTCCTTTGTAGATCAGTACGGTCGCGGCCCCCACGATCAGCAAGCCCAAATGCAGTCGCCAGCGGGGCGTGCCGTGAGTGGCGAGACTCAATAACACGTGGAAGGCCAGCAGGACGAAGTAAACGCTCACCGCCGCCTGGTAGAAACACAGGCTGGCCATCAGGCTCAGTGCCGCCAGGGCCAGGCCGGGCAGGCCGGGGCGCAGCACACCGGCCGCCAGGGCCAGTCCTGACGTGCTCAGAGCGAGCGCCATGGGAAGAGCGTCGAAGCGATAGGAGAGGTTCTGCAAAAAGAAAGGCTGCAGGGCAAGCAACGCCATGGCCCACCAAGCGTGACCGGTGGAAAAAGTGGCGAAGACTTGACGCAGCACGACGAGCAGCACGGCGATCACCGCCAACCCCAGCCATAATGGCAAGGGCGCGAGATCCACGACGCGTGTGCCCATGTTGAGCGCGATCATGACGCCATCGGCGAGCGGACGTGCGTTCGAGGTCCAGCCCAGCTGTCCATGCATGCTGCGCCAGATATCGTCGAGATAGAGGCGGTCGGCCATGACCAGCGGATAGGTCGCGAACATCAGCAGGGCGAAGACGGCGGCCCCTCGCCGGAGATCGGGGGATGAGGGCGTGGGGACAAATGGGCGTCTGGCTGTCGACATGCGCGCTTCTCGTCATCATTCAAGCGTTGGGGGTTAAAGCGAATGCGATCCAAGCCTACCATGGGCTCCCTTCGGACCCGCCGCAATGCTAAGCTCAGTGTTCGAGAGCATGGAGGCTGCTCGTCTCATCGAAATCTGTGTCTTCTTTGGTAACTTTCCTCTTCGCTGGCGTGACGCCGCCTGTCGAAGAATGTGATAGGAAGGGGTGGTCTGCCCCTGAAAAGCCGCAAGGGAGTAGTAATGTGAGTGTACCGAATCGACATTGTTTGACGGCAAGTGCCACGCGCCGCTGTCGTTGGCCCCTGGCGGGTGTGTTGGGTATGTGTTTGGTCTTCGCGGCGCAGACGTGCTTTGCCTTCGGATTCGAGGACGTGGTGAAGAAGGCTTCAGAGCTGTCCAAGCAAGGATATCAGGCCCCGGAGTCCAGCTTGCCGGAATCGCTGAGTCAGCTGGAGTACGCCGACTATGCTCAGATTCAAATGAAGGACGACCAGGCCTTGTGGCAGGGCGAAGACCTGCCTTTCAACTTGAAGTTCTTCCACGAAGGCATGCATTACAATAGCGCCGTGACGATGCACACCATCGTGGATGGCAAGGTTCAGGACCTGTCCTTCGACCCCGGCGACTTCGACTATGGCGATCTGGACATTCCCGAAGAGGATCTCGAGGGGCTCGGATTTGCCGGTTTCAAGGTCACCAATGCGATCAACGACGCCGAGGTGATGGACGAGGTCATGGCCTTCCAGGGGGCGAGTTATTTCCGTGCAGTGGGGCGCCATCAGACCTATGGCACCTCGGGGCGTGGCCTGGCGATCGACACGGCATTGCCCAGTGGCGAGGAGTTCCCCGCCTTTCGTGAATTCTGGGTGGTCAAACCGAGCCCGGACAGCCAGTACCTTACCGTGTTCGCGCTGCTCGATTCGCCGAGCCTGACGGGCGCCTACCGCTTCGTGCTGCGGCCCGGCGAGGACACCGTCGTGGATGTCTCCTCGCGCCTGTTCACGCGCAACGCCGTGGAGAAACTGGGCATCGCCCCGTTGACCAGCATGTACCTGTATGGTCCTGCGCAGCCCTCCGACTCCCTCAATTACCGGCCGGCCATTCACGATGCCAATGGCTTGCTGATTCATGACGGGGGGGGTGCCGGCACCAATGGCAGCGGTGACGGCGAGAGCAAGGACGATGGCAGCAAGCCCGGCTGGACCTGGCGTCCGCTTGCCAATCCCGGCCAGTTGATGGTCAACAATCAGGAAGTCGCCTCTCTCAAGGGCTTCGGCCTTCTGCAGCGCAGTCACGACTTCCACGATTACGAAGATCTGACGGACCGTTACGACCGGCGTCCCAGCGTGTGGGTCGAGCCACAGGGCAACTGGGGCAAAGGGAAGGTCGAGTTGATCCAGATTCCGACGCCGAACGAGACCAACGACAACATCGTGGCGATGTGGAAGCCCGAAGGGGCGGTCGAAGCCGGCGAAGCGTTCGAATTCAACTACCGCATGTACTGGACCACCCACGAGGCCAAGTTCCATAGTCCTGATCTATCCTGGGTCGATCAGACGCGCCGCTCGCGGGGTGAAGTGCGTCAGGACAATCTGGTGCGCGAGACCGATGGGTCGCTGGCGTTTATCGTCGACTTCAAGGGGCCGGGGCTGGAATCGCTGGAAAGCGATGCCGACATCACGGTCGAGACGGACATCGGCGATAACGGCGAGCTGGTAGAAAGCCGGGTCGAGCCCAACAAGGCCGCAGGTGGCTGGCGGATGTTCTTGCGTGTGAAGCGCAGCAACAACGGTCAACCTCTGGATATGCGCGCCTTCTTGAAGGACGGCGATCAACGCCTGTCGGAAACCTGGTACTACCGGCTACCCGCCAATGATTGAGTCAGACTCCAACGCGGTGGCGGGTGATTATCTGGAACGTTTGGCGCAGGAGACGGATGTCCGCAGTGCACGGCGAGCGTTGCTCGCCAGCGACATCGACGCGCAGGGCCTGGAGGCCCTGCACGGGAGGCTAGGTGGCCATGAGCCGCCGCCGGACGATCCCGCTGCGGTGTCGGTGGGCGCCAGGTTGTCGCTGGCCTACAGCGCACGTCCATTGGCACCGCCCGAGGTACTCACCACCGATGCACACGGCATCACGCGCCTGCACACGGCTCCGCCGCTGGCGCGTACCCCCCTGGCGCCTGAGCCCTGGGCCGCCAATCCCTTCGTGCGCTATGCGCAGCGTACCCGTAACTGGATCGGGCGCGGGTTTCGGCGGCGTCACAAGGCCCGGCAGGAGTCGCCCACGCCGCGCTGGCAGAAGGTCGGCATGTGGCGGCGCAAGGTACTGTTGCTGCTGGTCGTGGGGCAAAGCCTGGTCGCTGCCGAGTACATGCGCTCGGTGCTGCCCTATCAGGGCAAGCAGGCGCTCGAGGTTGCCATTCTGGCCTTGTTCGTGCTCCTGTTCTGCTGGGTGTCCGCGGGGTTCTGGACGGCGCTGATGGGGTTCTTCCAGCTCTTGCGCGGCCGTGACCGCTACGCGATCGACGCCCGCGACGTGCATGAAGACGCGCCCATCGACGACACGGCCCGCACTGCACTGGTGGTGCCGATTTGCAACGAGGACGTGGCGCGGGTGTTCGCGGGTGTGCGCGCCACGCTCGAGTCGCTGCGCGACAGCGGCCAGGAACGCCACTTCGACCTGTTCATTCTGAGCGATACCTTCGACCCCGACCTGGCGATCGCCGAGACGCATGCCTGGCTCTCGCTATGTCGCGAGCTGGATGCCTTCGACCGTGTCTTCTATCGACGGCGACAACGCCGCGTGAAGCGCAAGAGCGGCAATATCGACGACTTCTGCCGCCGTTGGGGCGCCAACTATCGCTACATGGTGGTGATGGATGCCGACAGCGTCATGAGCGGCGCCTGCCTGACGCGTCTGGTGCGGTTGATGGAAGCGCATCCCAAGGCGGGCATCATTCAGTCGGCGCCACGCGCCTCGGGACGCCTGAACCTCTACGCCCGCATGCAGCAGTTCGCTACGCGGGTCTACGGTCCGCTGTTCACGGCGGGACTGCATTTCTGGCAACTGGGCGAGTCGCATTACTGGGGGCATAACGCGATCATTCGTCTGGCTCCCTTCATGCGGCATTGCATGCTGGCGCCTCTGCCGGGCAAGGGGGCGCTGTCGGGCGAGATCCTGTCGCACGATTTCGTCGAAGCGGCCTTGATGCGTCGTGCCGGGTGGGGCGTGTGGATCGCCTACAATCTCGACGGCAGTTATGAAGAGATGCCGCCCAACCTGCTCGACGAACTCAATCGTGACCGGCGCTGGTGCCACGGCAACCTGATGAACTTCCGGCTGTTCCTGGCCAAGGGGATTCATCCCGTGCATCGCGCCGTGTTCCTGACGGGGGTCATGTCGTATATTTCGGCGCCCTTGTGGTGTCTGTTCCTGATCCTGTCCACGGCCTTGCTGGCGGTGCATACGCTGAGCACGCCTCAATACTTCCCCGAGCCCGGCATGATGTTCCCGGTCTGGCCTCAGTGGAATCCGACCCTGGCGGTGGGGCTGTTTTCGGCGACGGCGACCCTGCTGTTCCTGCCCAAGGTCCTCAGCGTGATTCTGGCCATTTCCCAGGGTGCCAAGGACTTCGGCGGCGGGGCGCGGTTGTTCGCGAGCATGGTGCTGGAATCGCTGTTCTCGATGCTGCTGGCGCCGGTGAGGATGCTGTTCCATACACGCTTCGTGCTCACCGCGTTGATGGGGCGGGCCATCCAGTGGCGTTCGCCCTCGCGTGACAACAGTGATACCCCATGGAGCGATGCCGTGCGGCACCATGGCATGCAGACGCTGATCGGCGCCGTATGGGCTGCCGGAGTGTATTACATGGAGCCGACCTTCCTGTGGTGGCTGGCGCCGATCGTGGGAGCCCTGATGCTCTCGATTCCGGTGTCGGTATTTTCCAGCCGTGTATCGCTGGGGCGCTGGTGTCAGCATGCGCGCCTGTTCCGCATTCCAGAGGAAACGCATCCGCCGCGTGTATTGCGGCGCATGGTGCGCCATCTCAAGCGCATGCGCCGACAGCAGGATGCCGCGCCCAACTTCGTGCAGGTCGTGGTCGATCCCGTCGCCAATGCGCTGGGATGTGCGTTGGCGACGAGCCGCCATGGCCTGTCGGCGGCGCTGCGCCGTCACCGCGATGAGCAGGTGACGGACGTGGCGAGCGAAAATCCGGAGCGGATAGGCGCGAGCACGCGACTGCGGTTCCTCGACGACCCGGTGCTGCTGTCGATGCTGCACCATCGTGTGTGGCGTTCCGCCGACGCGCACCCGGATTGGCGCGAATGCGGCACGCCTCGCCAAGTATCCTGGCGGGTGCCGGGGTGAACGGCGCATGGCGACGGACTGGGGCTGTCGCCATGCGCCGTTTCGTTCGGGTAACTGCTATGCTGGAGACGACATTCACCCCGTCGTGTGTCATGAACGGATAGCTTTCAAGGAAAGAAGGAGATGAGGCAATGAGCATCATTCTATGGCTGATCATCGGTGGCCTGGCCGGCTGGATCGCCGGCAAGATCATGCGCGGTGGCGGCTTCGGTGTGCTGGGCAATATCGGCGTGGGCATCGTGGGCGCCGTGATCGGCGGTTTTCTCTTCAGCCTGCTGGGCCTGTCGCATACCAATGTCATCGGTTCACTGATCATGGCCGTGATCGGTGCCGTCGTTCTGTTGTGGGTCGTGGCCAAGGTGCGCAAGAGCTGACGCCTGGCTGGCGACGAAAGCACGACAATGTGTGGCCCCGGCTTCGACGAGAGGCCGGGGTTTTTCGTGGCCGCCGCCGTTCAGGCGCCACTCGAGGAACTTGGGCTTATGGAAAAGGCACGGCAAACGAGTCAGAAGGAGCGCTTCATCGGCCTGGAATGGCTACGCTTCGCGCTCGGACTCTATATCGTTATCTTTCACACCTTGCATACCTACCCGTCGATCCGCGACTGGTCGCATTATGTGACCGACATCGGCTTCTTTTCGACCAGTACCTTCTTTGTGCTGTCGGGGTTTTTGCTGACCCACGTCTACCTGGACAACGAGCGCAAGCTGCGCGAACCGGCACGCAGCTTCTGGGTCAAGCGGTTTTCGAACCTCTATCCGATTCACATCGGCTCCCTGCTGCTGGCCATCGGCATTTCGTCGCTCATCGGGTACCTGGCGATCACGCCGGACGATGCCGGGATGTCGCTGCGCTTCGTCATCTATGACGTCAACAACGATCTCGGCCAGACACCGGGGGCCCTGGAACATTTCATGGGCAACGGAGAGCTGGCGCTCAACCTGGGACTCAATGTCGCCTTGCTGCATGCCTGGAACCCGTACTACCTGACCTTCAACCCGCCGTCCTGGTCGATCTCGGCGTTGATGGCGTTCTACCTGACGTTTCCATGGCTGGCGCCGCGCCTGTTTCGTCTTCGCCGTGTGGGGCGGGCTCTGCTGTTGACCAACCTGCTTTACCTGATACCGCCGCTGGTGGTGATCGCGACGACCGATTTCGGCATGCCGGAGACCGGGATTCTGCATCGCAATCCCTTGATCCGCCTGCCCGAATTCGTGGCCGGAATTCTGTTGTGCGTGTGGTACACCCGTTATCGGGCGGCGGGAGGATGGCTGAGCGCGATGCAGCGCTGTGGTCTTGCAGCGTTCGTGGCAGGGTGCGTGATCGGAGCGGTATGGCTGCTGGGGCAGGGGCATGCCTGGTATTACGTGCTGCACAACGGACTGCTGCTGCCGGCGCAGCTGGCGCTGATTCTGCTGGCCACTCAGTGGCGCACGCCCGACAGCCGGCGTGTGCGACGCCTGGCGACGCGCCTGGGGGGCGCCTCGTTGCCGATGTTCGCGCTGCACGTACCCTTATTCGTGATCTTCACCCGCATCGAGCGGGTATGGGCCGGTGAGCCCACGCTCTGCGGGAGTGACCTTAGGGGATGTCTCGACGCGGCGGGGGACAGTTCGCTGGCGTTTTATCCGCTGTTTCTCCTGCTCACCGTGATGTTCTGCGTGATGTTCCAGGAGCAGTTCGTGCTGCGCGTGCGCAATGCCATGCAGCGCTGGCTGCTGCCGCGGGTGACATCGTCCCATCCCCCAGCGTGAAAGCGCACCGTAAACGACGAAGGGGCGCCGCATGGCGCCCCTTCGACGATGGACCTCAGGTTGGCTCGTTATGCCTGAGTCAGTTCCTTGAGGCAGTCTTCGACGATGCCCAGACCTTCCTGAAGCACCTCGTCCTCGATGGTCACCGGCATCAAGAAGCGGATGGTATTGCCGTAGAGCCCGCAGGACAGCAGGATCAGGCCCTTTTCACGCGCCTTCTTGCACAGCGCGCCGGCCAGGTCCGCGTCCGGCGTGTGGTTGGCCTTGTCGGACACCACGTCGAAGGCGGCCATGGCGCCCAGGTTGCGTCCGTTGTCGACGCAGGCGAAGTCCTGCTGCCACTTGGCGAAGCGCTCGGCCAGCTTGTCGCCTAGCGCCTGGCTCTTCTCGAGAATCTTCTCTTCTTCGAAGACTTCCAGCACCGCCAGGGTGGCTGCGCAGGACACCGGGCTACCGGTGTAGGTGCCGCCGAGGGAGTTGCCGCCGGAGGCATCCATGACCTTGTCGGTACCGACCACGGCGGAGATCGGCATGCCGTCGGCCATGCTCTTGGCCATGGTGATGATGTCCGGCTCGACGCCGCTGTGCTCGATGGCAAACAGCTTGCCGGTGCGCCCGAAACCGGATTGCACCTCGTCGACGATCATCAGCATGCCGTGCTCGTCGCAGATCTCGCGGACCGCCTTGAGGAAGCTGGGCGAGGCCGCATAGAAGCCGCCTTCACCGAGCACCGGCTCGAGCACCACGGCAGCAGTATTGTGCGGATTGGCATCGGTCTTGAGCGTCATTCTCAGGCCGCGCAGCGCATCTTCCTCGCTGACGCCGTGGTAGGGCACCGGATAAGGGGCGCGGAAGACATTGCCCGGCATGCTGCCGAAATCGGTGGCATAGGGGGCGACCTTGCCGTTCATGGCCATGGTCATGAACGTCCGGCCGTGGTAGCCGCCGGTGAAGCAGATGACGTTGTCGCGCCCGGTGGCCGCACGGGCGACCTTGACCGCGTTTTCCAGCGCCTCGGCGCCGGAGTTGGCCAGCATCACCTTGCCGTGACCGCGCACCGGCGTCAGCTGGCTGAGCTTTTCGGCCACCTTCACGTAGCCCTCGTAGGGCATCACCGTCTGGCAGGTATGCATCACGCGGTCGAGCTGGTCCTTGACCGCCTGAACCACCTTGGGGTGACGGTGACCGATGTTGAGCACACCGATGCCGCCGGCGAAATCGATGATGCGATTGCCGTCGGCGTCCCAGATCAGGGCGTTTTCCGCGCGCTCGGCAAACTGGCCGGCCGGGCTCGCGGCGCCGCTGGCGACATAGCGCTGCTTGAGTTCGTTGAGCTGTGCGTTGTTCATGCTTGCCTCCTTGTCAAAGTCCGCCCAGGCAGACGTATTTTAGCTCGGTGTATTCCTCGAGACCGTGGTGTGAGCCCTCACGGCCCAACCCGGATTCCTTGATGCCGCCGAAGGGAGCCAGTTCGGTCGACAAGAGGCCTTCGTTGATGGCGACCATGCCGTATTCGAGCTCCTCCATGACGTGCCAGATACGCCGATAATCGCGCGCATAGACATAGGCAGCAAGGCCGAATTCGGTTGCGTTGGCCATCTCGATGGCCTGTGCCTCGTCACTGAAGCGGAAGATTGGCGCCAGAGGCCCGAATGTCTCCTCGCGAGCGACCTGCATGTCCTCGGTGACATCGGCCAGCAACGTGGGCTGGAAGAAGGTGCCGCCGAGGGCATGACGGTTCCCGCCGCAGACCAGGCGCGCGCCCTTGGACTGGGCGTCGTGAATGTGTGCCTCGACCTTCTCGAGTGCGCCGGCGTTGATCAAGGGCCCCAGCGTCACGCCTTCCTCGAGCCCGTTGCCGACCTGAAGCTCCTCGATGCGCGCGGCAAACTTGGCGATGAACGCATCGTACACGCCATCCTGCACCAGGAAGCGGTTGGTGCATACGCAGGTTTGTCCCGCATTGCGGAACTTGGAAGCGATGGCGCCCTCCACGGCGGCATCCAGGTCGGCGTCGTCGAAGACCACGAAGGGGGCATTGCCGCCAAGTTCCATGGAGGCTTTCTTGACCGTGTCGGCGCATTGCGCCAGCAGGCGCTTGCCGACCGGCGTCGAGCCGGTGAAGGACACCTTGAGCACGCGCGGGTCGGTGGTCAGCACCTCGCCGATCTCGGCGGGTTTTTCGGCGGTGATCACATTGATGACACCCGGCGGCAGGCCGACGTCTTCGGCCAGCTTGGCCAGCGCCAGCGCCGTGAGCGGCGTGGCTTCGGCGGGCTTGATCACGACGGGGCAGCCGGCCGCCAGGGCGGGCGCGCACTTGCGCGTGATCATGGCCAGCGGAAAGTTCCATGGCGTGATGGCGGCGACCACGCCGATCGGCTCGCGCATGACGAGGATACGCTTGTCGGCGCCATGGCCGGGGAGTGTCTCGCCGGCCATGCGCTTGGCTTGTTCGGCGTAATATTCGATGAAGCTGGCGCCGTAGGTGACCTCGCCGCGTGCTTCGGCGAGCGGCTTGCCTTGTTCCAGCGTCATGAGCTGGGCCAGCGCTTCGCGCTGTTCGATGACGCGGTCGAACCACGCGCGCAGCAGGCCTGCACGTTCCTTGGCGGCACGCTTGCGCCATGCCGGCCAGGCGGCGTCGGCCGCGGCGATGGCGTCACGGGCGTCCGCGGCGCCCAGGTCGGGGACCTCGGCGAGCGTTTCGCCCGTGGCCGGGTCGGTTACCTTGAAGCGGCGCTCGCTGTCACGCCACTGACCGCCAATATAGGCGCGGTCGATCAGAATATCGGGATGCTGTGGGCTCATGGAGGCTCTCCAGGCTGGCAGGGTTCGTGTATTGCTTGACGCTGTGTGCATTATTTAAAACACTCGGCCGGGGTGACGTCCAGTGCTTTTTCCCGCGATCGGGATTTTCATGCCACGCCGCGGTTATCGGCGACACGAACATCTTTCCGGTACACTATGGCGCCGTTATGACGTGAATGTCCGAGCCATGAGTGAGGTGCGCATTGATCGATCCCCTTAAAGCCTGGTGGGCCCAGCAATTGGTGCTGTGCGGCTGGGCGTTCGATCCCGAGCCGTTGAGTGTGTCGCCCGACTCGGCGCAGGCGCGCTTGGCGCTGTTCGACGTGCGTGAGCGTGGCGAGCTGGGCTGGCGTCTGGTGGAGGCCTGCCTGTCGGGGCAGGGCGGGGCGCTGCGTCGTCTTCAAGCGCTGGAACTGCTGGCGCTGGCGGGCGCAGCCGGATGGCTGGAGGACACGCAAGCGCAGGCGTGGGCCGCGTGGCTGGCCGCCGATATACAGTCGCAGCACGATTCGCTCGATGCCTGGTTGTCGGCGTTGCGTCGCGAGCGCGGTCAGGTCGATTGGGCGCAAGGCGACGACGGCTTTCTCCAGGCGTGCGAGGCTCTGGCACAACTCGAGCAGGAGTCGGCCGGCGTCACCTGGGAAGTCCTCGCTACCTGGCTGGCGGAAGCACAAGCGGCTTCACGCCAACCGCCCTGGCCTTCGGGCTCGGCGGGGGTGTGGCGGCTGCGTGCGGCGTTTTCCCCCGTGCTGAGCGCCACTTGCGAGCCATCGCGCGATTGGCCCGACGTGCATCGCTGGTTGTCCGAGGTGTGGAGCATCGACGACCGGGACGAGCTGATCCGTCTGCTGCTCTGGCTGGGGGGCCAGGGGCATCGCTATACCTGGGATCTCGACGCGCAGCGGTTGACCGTGCAGGGGGAAACCGCGCGGCGGCGCTGGCAGGCATCGCTGGGCGAGGCGCGTGATTACGGTCACGTCATGCTGACGTTTCTGTCCAGTGGCGAGCCTCTGGAATGGGCGGCCTGGGACTGGTTGCGTCTGGCCGACCTGGCCTACGCGGGCTGGAACGCCGGCTGGCTCGAACGGCATGAGGCCGAGACCTTCGCGGCTCACGCAGGAGATCTGCTGATGCGCCGCTACCGTGACTGGACCACGGTGGCCAAGGCGTACCAACGCGGTCGCAGCCTGTTCGAGGGAGTGGATCGTCGCGCCGAGTTCGCGGCTGACTGGAGCGCGTTGCTCAATGCGGCCTCCAGTCCCTGGCAGGTACCGCTCGATACACTGCTCGACGCCCCCCGGCGCGACGCCTCGCGGTCGATGATCCGCAAGTGGCGGGCCTCGGCATGGCAATGGGTGATGGCACTGGCGTCGGTGCGCGAACCCGATCTGGCGTATCGTCAGGGAATCGACCGGGTGCCGGACCGCCAACGCCAAGACGATGCGCGTACGTATCTTCATGACATGCTGGGGCTCGATCCGGCCATGGGCGTGGCAGGGCTGTCGCGCTTGTGGTTGCCGGCGCAGGTGCACCACCTCAACCAGCTGGCGGCCGATGCCGCCCATGGCGCCTTGCCCGAGACCGACACGCCCACCGGTCGCGCCGACCCCGAGGCCGTGCGCATGCGCAATGAGTTGAAGCATTGCGCGCGCCACGCGGCGACCATCTTCATGGCCGAGAAGTACGCTTTCTATTTGATGATGTGTGCCGATAGCGGCGACTACGATCGTGCGGCGCTGGACGAGTTGGCGGAATCCCTGCGGGGGGTGTTGAGTCGTTTCTACACTGGCCCTCAGGCACTGATCGATGCCTGGGCGACTTGGGAGGCGGCGTTGCCCGAAGGTGACGAGCCGTCCCTGGTGGCGGAAATCCGCTGGCACCGTGACGACCCCGGCAGCCCTTTCCATTGGCTCGACTGGCACCAAGGATCGTGGCTGGAGCCCGGCGAGCGGTTGTCACTGCCGCGTTTCACCTCCCTGGCGCTGGTCGGGCCGCTCAACGCGGCGGTGTGGGGCGCACCGGTTCCCGAGGGGCGCAGCGAGCGCGATGAGCTTCGGGAATGGCTCGACGGACATTACGGGCTACTGTCGGCGGAGGCGCTCAAGACCTTTCTGGACTTTCTGATCGATGCCGGCGACCGCCAGGAATATCTGATCAACTACGCGCCCTATACATTGAATGCGGCACGGTTGCGCGAGGAGATCGCGATCATCGAATCCGATGAATGCAGCGAGGACGAACGCAATCATCTGCTGCGCCTGCGTCGTGTTCAGGAAAACGCGGCGGGATGCAACGATATCGACATGACGGCGTGGGACGTCGCCCAGACCGTCGATCTTGCCATCGCCGGCCGCCAAATGGAGTGGCTCTCGGCGGCGGAGTTCGACGCTTTCCTCGAGCGTGCCACGCAACTGGCGCGGGCGCACTATGCGAGCTGGAGGGACTATGCGCGGGGGCTCTACGCGGGCTTCTCGTTCTTCATGGGGGAAACCGAGGAGCGCGATGCCTTGCTCAAGAGCTTCGGCGAGGCCCTGGCCGCCTGGCTGAGCGGTGCGCCGCCCCTGGCCGGGGCCTGGGCCAGTCTCGATTTTCCGGGCGCGCCCGCGCGGCATTGGGCGCCGTTGCATATCGACACGTTGCCGGGGGATGCCCGCACGCTGCATTGACGCCTCATGCAGGCATCCCATGGATGACTCAAGGCATCTCATGAGGACGAGACCTCTCGTCAAATGGCGGGAGTTTCTCTATCATCGTCACGGTCTCGCTGCCCGGTCCGTGGCGCGAGGCGTCAACGAATCGAGTCTAGGCCGCTTTGGCGGTGGCACCTGTAAACGCGCCACCACCACAGCGACCCCCTCGCCAGGCAGTGCCTAGGTGGCAGGGCGTGTCATTGCGTTCGTGCAAGCGCTCCGAGGCATCCAGCGAGGTTGAACGACGTGTGATGATGAGGTCGCTTGGATGCTTCGAATCATGGCGCTGGGCTTGCTGTTGTCGGTACTGGCCGGCTGTGCAGCGACGTCCCCGCAATCTCCTGCTGCACACCCGTCTTCCCTGTCGGCCGCCGCCCGGATCGGCGAAGCGGCGAATGGCATGACGGGACCCGAATCGCTTCTCGCCACGTACCGTGCCAGCGACGTCCAGCGTGCCCTGGTGTCACCGGCGCGCATACGCGAGGCCTTGCTGTCCGAGCACGAACGCTGGGTGGGGACGCCCTATCGTCTCGGTGGTACCACGCGGCGTGGTATCGACTGTTCCGCCTTGATGCAACACGTCTACAGCGATGCGTTCCAGTTGTCTCTGCCGCGCACCACCGACCAGCAGATGCAGGAAGGCCGCCGCATCTCGCGTGATGCGCTGAAGGCCGGCGACCTGGTGTTCTTCCGCTCGCCCGGCCCCTACAACCATGTAGGCGTCTATGTCGGCGATGGCTATTTCTTGCACGCATCGACCTCGCAGGGCGTCAAGCTTTCCCGTCTCGACAACGTCTATTGGAATCGTCATTACTGGCAGTCACGGCGTCCGCTGGAGAGCACGCAACTTGCGGCACGGCTCGAGCGGTCTGCGCACGAGGGCTGACGAGCACTGACGGCGTGTCGCAGCTGTGTGCCTCGAGACGGCCGGAGGCATGATCTCACTTTTGCGCGCGATCATGTTGCGCTAATGGAGGGCATGATGATCGAACCGCGCACGCGTGCCTGGTGGCGTGCGACCCTGGCACTGTGCCTGGGCTCTTTTACCGTCTTCATCAATCTGTACGTGGCCCAGCCCTTGTTGCCCGCCATTCGCGAGAGCTTCGAGGTCTCGACGCTGGCGGCGGGCAGTGCCATGTCGGTGAGCATGCTGACCCTGGCGTTGTCGTTGCTGTTCTACGGGCCGCTTTCCGATGCCATCGGGCGTGCCGCCATCATGCGCGTGACGCTGGTGCTGGCCAGCGTGTGCACGCTGGTCATGGCATTTGCGCCCAACTTCGCCAGTCTGATCGCCTTGCGGGCTCTGCAGGGATTCTTGCTGGGCGGTTTGCCAGCGGTGGCCATTGCCTGGATGGGGGACGAGTTCGACAAGCCGGCGCTGTTGCTGGCCGTGGGACTGTACATCAGCGGCAACACGCTCGGCGGCATCGGAGGTCGCGTCATCGGTGGCGCGGTGGCCGAGCATTGGAACTGGCATGCGAGCTTCATGGCCATCGCATGCCTGAGCCTCGTCTGCACCAGCATCTTCTGGCGAGCCCTGCCGCCCGCCAGGCAGTTTCGGCCGTCGCCGCTGCGGGTGGGAAGGGCGGTACGCGACATGGGCGGGCACTTGCGCGACCCCCGACTGATTGCCGCCTATCTCATCGGTGGGTTCAACTTCTTCATCTTCATCAACCAGTACAGCTATGTCACCTTCCGTCTCAGCGAGGCCCCGTTTTCGCTGACCTCCCAGTGGTTGGGGCTGATCTTTCTGACCTACCTCGGCGGCACCCTGGGGTCGGCCCTTTCCGGCCGGGTCGCGCAGCGGCTTTCGCAGCCCGTCTGCATGATGCTGGGCATCACGACGCTGATGCTGGGCTCGCTGGTGACGCTGATGCCATCGTTGATCGCCATCATCGCCGGGCTGACCGTCAATGCCGTGGGCTTCTTCCTGGCGCATTCCATGGCCTCGAGCTGGGTCGGGCGCCACGCCCAACGCGCGCGTGGCAGCGCTTCCTCGCTATACCTGGTGTTCTACTATCTGGGGGCGAGCCTCGGTGGGTTGTATCTGGAGCCTTTCTGGGCGCGCTGGCAGTGGGGCGGCGTGGTCGCCGCCTCCTGGCTGGTGCTGGCGGGAACGCTGAGCGTCGCGGCCTGGCTGTGGCGCCGCGAACGCCAGTTGATCGAGCGCGGCGCCACGGCATGAGACGGTGAGGGCGGCAATCGTCGCCGCCGCATCGAGTGCCTGCCTGTGCCGCGCGTTGAGTCAGGGAGCCCCGCATCGTTCACGGGGTGCCGGCCGCATCGCCCCAGACGGCCTCCAGGCGATCGTCGCGACCGCAGCCGGCACGGTAGAAGCGGTAACGTACGGGGTTTTTCTGGTAGAAGTTCTGGTGATATTCCTCGGCTTTCCAGAACGGCGCCGATGCCTCGATCCGTGTCTTGACGTCGCGTTCGAAGCGGGCTTCCACTTCCTCCTTGGAGGCTTCGGCCAGACGCCGCTGGTGCTGATCGAGGGGGAAGATCGCGCTGCGGTACTGGTCCCCGACGTCGCAGAACTGACGCCCTTCGGCGAAGGGGTCGATGTTGTGCCAGAAGACGTCGAGCAGCGTCGCGTAGTCGACGACCTCGTCATCGAAGACCACCTTGACGGCCTCGGCGTGGCCGGTGCCGCCACCGCTGACTTGTTCGTACGTGGGGCGTTCGGTCTCGCCCCCGATATAGCCCGACGTGGTGGATATCACGCCTTCGAGCTTGTCGTAGGGCGGTTCCATGCACCAGAAACAGCCACCGGCGAAAATGGCCTCGCGCTGTTCGGCCTCGGCGTGGTCGGCAGGCAGGAGTGCCAGCGTGGTCAGTGCGCAGAACGTCATCAGGGAAAAGCGCATCGGAAACTCTCCTGAACATCGGTTTGGTGTGGCTTGTCGATGACGTCGACAATACATCGAGTATACGCGGGAAAAGGGCAGGAGCCTGCATGTTGGATAAATGGACGGGGCGCTGGGTAGCCCCAGCACTCAATCGCCTGGCCGGCGGGTTGGGGGAGCGTGGTGTCACGCCTGCTCAGTTGACGCTGGGCGGTTTCGCGGCGGGAATGCTGGCGTTGCCGTTACTGGCTGGCCAGATGTACGGGCTCGCCCTGGTGGCGATCATCATCAATCGTCTGTGCGATGGCCTGGATGGTGCCCTGGCGCGACACCTGCAACGACAGAGCGATGCCGGCGGGTTTCTGGATATCGCGCTGGATTTCGTGTTCTACGCGGCCGTGGTGCTGGGGTTTGCCCTGGCCGTCCCCGAACGCAATGCCTTGCCCGCGGCGCTGTTGCTGTTCGCGTTCGTGGGGACCGGCTCGTCGTTTCTGGCTTTCGCGATTGCCGCGACTCGCCACGGGCTGGAGCGTCCGCGCTTCGAGCACAAGGCGTTCTATTATCTGGATGGCTTGACCGAGGGGACCGAGACGATTCTCGCTTTCGTGGTGTTCTGTCTGTGGCCGGAGGAGTTTGCACTCCTGGCGACCCTGTTTGCCGTGGCCTGTCTGGTGACGACTGCCACGCGCGTCGCGGGAGGGTACCGGGCCCTGCTGGCGGCCGAGCGCTCGTCATCCGATCGGCAGGAGGTATGACCGTTGGGGGGATGCCGGCAGGTTGCGGCCATGCCCAGCGGGAGCGGTGCAGCCAGCGGCATGACATGAAACGGGCAGCCCAGGGCTGCCCGTTCGATCGTCACGCTGAAGGAGAGCGGCTCAGTGCTGCTCTTGTTCGCCTTCGCCGTGAACGTGACCGTGCTCGGCTTCCTCTTCGGAAGCTTCGCGCACTTCCGCGATCTCGACATCGAAATTCAGGGTCTGGCCGGCCAACGGATGGTTGCCGTCGACGGTGACGGTATCGCCTTCGACCTTGGTGACCGTGACCATGAGCGGGCCACCCTGAGTCTGTGCCTGGAACTGCATTCCCGGCTGAATTTCGTCGACACCCTGGAAGGCATCGCGCGGTACTTCCTGCATCAGACCGGGTTGCGTTTCACCGTAGCCTTCGGCGGGTTCGACGGTGACTTTCAGACTCTCGCCGCTCTGACGGCCTTCCAGTTCTTTTTCCAGCCCTGGAATGATGTTGCCCGCGCCGTGCAGGTAAGTCAGAGGTTCGCGGCCTTCCGAGCTGTCCAGCACTTCACCCTCGTTGTTGGTGAGGGTGTAGTGGAAGGAAACCACGGAATTCTGGGCAATCTGCATGTTGAAGACCTTTCTGGGTGTATGTCGGTACCCATGGTAACGTGCTCATCTAGGTGTGTCAGGGGCCTCGAGGGGTTTTCATGCGCCTTTGCGATTGCATGACGCTGCTTCAAGGTAGGACGGGAACCAATGCCGGGCCTGACGGTCGACAAGAAACGCGGCGCGTGCTTGCGACAGGTCGTCGCGCCGGTTGCGCGGTCAGGGGGGCAAAGGTACCCTGCCTTCATCGACGCAAGGGCGGTGTCGACGCGACGCTCGCGCGGCCCTGCCATGCGGTCCACACTTCTTGCCGATATGCCGACCGGCGTCGGCGCGATTGAGTTATTATCGACGTGCCTATTAGGAGGCCAACATGACCGTGACGCTGATCTGGCTGATCGCCTTTGCCGTGATTCTGTTCCTCGCGCTGCGTGCCTGGGATGGTGCATTGGGACAGATGGTCATGCGCCGCATCCCCGCGATGCTGCAGCTGGGCAGCGACGATCGCTGGGTGTGGAGTATCGCGCTAGCCGTGCTGGGGGCCACCTTTATCGTGAATCCGGTTTCGATGCTCCTGACGGTGATTCTGCTGGCGCTGTTTTTCTGGGTGGGAAAGCGCGTGGGCTGCTGGCTGATGCGCCGCGTCAAGTTTCACTGATCCGTCCGCCAATCGTTCCGAGGAAAACGCCCCGCTAGTGCGGGGCGTTTTCGTTGCGGCGCTGCGCCGTTTCGGAGACAGCGTCGTTAGAGCCGGAGTCTTTCAGAGCCAGAATGCCAGCGTTACCGAGCCGAACTGATCGTGCTCTTCCTGAGCCTCGAACTCGTGCGTACGCCATACACTGGTATAGGTGAGTTGCCAGCGATCCCACGTCAGGGCGACACCGGCAAGCGCGTCTCCGACCCACTGCCGCCGGTCCACCGAATGGCTGTCCTCGAAGGTGTTGCCGTCCAGCAGCAGGTTGTGGGCCATGAAACGGCCTTCCAGGCTGGCGAATGCGTACCAGCCGAAGCCCTGGCCGGGGTCGAAATGGCTTCGTCCACTCTGCGCGGGTGCCACCGCGGGCATGCCGGCGCTGCGTTGCAGGTTGTCACCGATGCGCAGGCCGACGCCGCTGGCGGCATAGGTATACAGGTTGCCCAGCGCGAATCCCGCGTTGGGCCCGTATTCCACATCGAGGGCGCCAAGCGAGCGTTGCAACCACCAGCTGCGCTTGTAGGTGAGGTTGACGATCGGCTCGTTATGAAGCTGATGCGTCCAGCCCTCGGGCTCGTCGCTACCGATGAGATGGTGGAAGTTTTTCTGTATCGCCTTGCCGCCCGAGGCGGGGCCGACGATGCCGATATCGAGATGCAGGTCGTCCGCCTGGCGCCAGCCGGTGTGCTGTCGATCGTCGAACAGCGAGATGCCGGCGTAGAGCAACCCGGCATACGGGCGATCGTTTTCGACCAGGTCCGAGCGCTCGATATCCTTGGGCGTGTAGATCTGCTGGCCGCCGCGATAGGCAACGCTATCGAGACCGGCACCTGACCATCCCGGCACGATCTCGGCCAGGTCGCGTGTCCAATGGCGTGCAGCGGGAGTGAACGACCAGTCGATTTCCAGTCCGTTGGTATAGTGGCCGTCTTCGCCGTTGGCGAAAATATCGTTCTCGCTTTTGATCGTCAGCAAGCCGTCTGCCAGGGCGGGCCCGGCGAATGCCGTCATGGCAAAGGCGGGTGCGAGGCAGCCGAGCGCGCGTCCTGAGGTCATGAGTCGGTTCATGAGACAGTTCCGTATCCATGGCATATCACGTCACATACGATAGCGTATGTAAGCAGGTGCGGATAGGGGAAACTTGCTGGCAGGGAAAAACGCCCGCGCCTCGTCAGCGAGACACGGGCTTGCCTGTCGCCTCAGGCTGGCATGTCGCCTCAGTAAGGCGCGACGCTCAGGTTGGCGCCACTGCCGATCATGCGAACGCGCTGGCCGACCTGCCAGTCGCGATCGGCTTTCTGGACCACCACGATGGAGTCGCCGCTGTCACGCCGGATTTCTATCTCCCAGGCGTTCGTGCGGTTGGCGGCATTCTCGACCTTGCTGCCGGCGACGCTGCCCCCGATGGCCCCGGCGGCGGTAGCGATGGTGCGCCCCGAGCCACCCCCGACCTGGTTGCCGAGCAGGCCACCGAGCACGGCGCCGCCCAGGCCACCCAGAATGCTTTCATTCTGTTCACCGGCCTGGATCTGTACCTGACGAACCGAGGTAATGGTCCCGTATGTCACGGACTGAGCCGTTTCGGCCTGTCCGCTGCGGTAGACATCGCCGGAATAGGGCGAGGTGTTGGCGCAACCGGCAATGCCCAGGGCTCCGATCATGACCAGGGGAAGTAAAGCTTTCATGGCAACCTC
Source organism: Chromohalobacter sp. (assembly GCF_039830575.1). Classification (NCBI taxonomy): domain Bacteria; kingdom Pseudomonadati; phylum Pseudomonadota; class Gammaproteobacteria; order Oceanospirillales; family Halomonadaceae; genus Chromohalobacter; species Chromohalobacter sp. The sequence goes on from NZ_JBDOOX010000013.1 coordinate 138,409, forward strand.
CGTTGCGGGTGTTGGCTGTTTGGAAACAGTGTTCTCAAACCATTCTAGCGTGCCAATGTCACTTCGACCAGTCGACATGGCAAAGGTGCCTTGTACGTCATGCACTCGCTTGCCGGTAATGGTAGACGAGTCGTTCATCCTTGCGCGGCCCCTCGATACGCCACTCGAGCCGGAAACCGTGCTCCTCCAGGCTTAGGCGGCCCTGGTAGGTGTCCGCACCACACAGGTGGGGCGAGTCACTGACCAGTGTCGTCGCCGAGTCGGCGACGAGATCGAATAACCGGACCGCATTTTCGGGACCACGGCGTTCGTGGTACAGCGTGAGCCTGTCGGGCTGCAGTTCCCAGCGATAGACATTGCGGAACGCTACCTCGCGCGACTGTCCCTGCGGCAGGAAGTGGCCGCGCTCGATGAAGCGGATGGCATTGGCGAGGGAGTCTACCTCGACCTGGCCATGGCCTTGGCCGGACCAGGCGACACCGGAAGCCGTGCCGGAGCGAGATGTGAAGGTGAGATGACGAATGCTGGGCAAGCGCTGTGTCAGGCGTATAATGGCAGTCAACTTTTTGCTTTCCCGGAGTTTACCATAATGGGGTATCTGGTTGGTGTCACGGCCCTGTGGGCCTTTTCCTTCAGTCTTATCGGCGCGTACCTTTCCGGGCAGGTCGATAGCTACTTCGCGGTGCTCACGCGGATCGCCCTGGCTGCCGCGATCTTCCTGTTCTGGTTGCGCCCGCGTCGCTTGTCGATCGGTCAGGTGCTGGGCCTGATGGGAATCGGGGCCGTACAACTCGGCCTGATGTACATCGGTTTCTACCAGTCGTTCTTGTTGCTGAGCGTGCCGGAAGTTCTGCTCTTCACGATCTTCACCCCCCTCTACATTACCTTGCTCGACGACCTTCTCAAGGGGCGTTTCACCCCATTCTATCTGCTCACCGCCGCCCTTGCCGTATGCGGTGCGGCGGTGATCCGCTATGCCGATGTCAGCCAGGCGTATTGGCTCGGGTTCCTGGTCGTGCAGAGTTCGAACCTGTGCTTCGCGGTGGGGCAGGTCGCGTATCGTCATCTGGCGCCCCGTTTGCCCCGCGAGGTGGCGCACCGCCATGTCTTTGGATGGTTTTATCTGGGCGCGTTGTGCGTGGCGCTTCCGGCATTCTGGCTGTTCGGCGACGCCACGGCCATGCCGACGAGCGCGCTGCAGTGGAGCGTGCTGGCGTGGCTGGGCATCGTCGCCTCCGGTCTGGGGTACTTCCTGTGGAACAAGGGCGCCTGCCGGGTCGATGCCGGGACCCTCGCGGTCATGAACAATGCCCTCGTGCCGGCGGGGTTGGCGGTCAACCTGCTGATCTGGAACCGCGATGCCGATGTGCCTCGCCTGATCGTGGGCGGGGCGATCCTGGTGGCGGCACTCATGCTCAACGGCTGGTGGCGTCGGCGGCGGATGCCTCAGGCGCACGCCGCCTGAGGGCTCGGACTCTCGGGGCGTGCCCCTAAACCGGGCATGACGTTTTGTGTTTTCATGAAGAAGACGCTCTTCATTCAGGACATCTTCATGAAACCTTCACTGTTATCGCGTTATGGCGTTTTCCTCGCCTGCTGCCTGGTCACGCTGGCCACGTTGCCGCTGGCCATGCAGTGGCACGCCTGGTGGCCGGTCCCCGTGCTCTGTGGTGCCCTGGTCGTGCTGGGGATCGTCGACCTCGTGCAGTGCGACTATGCGGTGCGCCGCAATTATCCCGTCGTCGGCAATCTGCGTTACGTGTTCCAGGCATTGCGCCCCGAACTGCGCCAATATCTGTTCGAGGCGGACACCGATCAATTGCCGTTTTCCCATGTCCAGCGCGGTCTGGTCTACGAGCGCGCACGCCAGCGCAATGACGCCAAGCCGTTCGGGACCTTGCGCGATGTCTACGCCAATACCTACGAATACATCGGTCACTCGATGGAAACCGCCCCCGTGGCGGCACCGGACGACTTCCGCCTGACCATCGGCAATGCGCAGTGCGCGCACCCCTATGAGGCCTCGCTGTTCAACATTTCGGCAATGAGTTTCGGCGCGCTCAGCGCCAATGCCATACGCGCACTCAACAAGGGCGCGCGTTTGGGCGGTTTCGCCCATGACACCGGCGAGGGCGGTATCAGCCCCTACCATCGCGAGCATGGGGGCGATCTCATCTGGGAGCTGGGGAGTGGTTATTTCGGTTGTCGCACGCCGCAGGGCGAGTTCGATCCTCAGCGCTTCGCCGAGCAGGCCAGCGATGCGCAGATCAAGATGATCGAGGTCAAGCTCAGCCAGGGCGCCAAGCCGGGGCATGGCGGCTTGTTGCCCGCGGACAAGATCACCCCCGAGATTGCCAAGACACGGGAGATCCCGATGGGGCAGGATTGTCTGTCCCCCGCCAGTCATCCGGCCTTTTCGACCCCGCTCGAATTGCTCGATTTCATTGCCCGGCTACGTGAGCTCTCGGGCGGCAAGCCGGTCGGCTTCAAGTTGTGTCTCGGACAACCCTGGCAGTTCATGGCCATCATCAAGGCGATGCTCGAGACGGGGATCGTGCCCGACTTCATCGTCGTCGATGGCAGCGAAGGAGGGACCGGGGCGGCGCCCGTGGAATTTTCCGATCATCTGGGAACGCCGCTGCGCGAGGGGCTGCTGTTCGTGCACAACACCCTGGTCGGTGCGGGGCTGCGTGAGCAAGTGAGTCTCGGCGCGAGCGGCAAGATCATCAGCGCCTTCGACATCGCACGCGTACTGGCCATGGGCGCCGATTGGGTCAATGCCGCACGCGGCTTCATGTTCGCGCTGGGCTGCATCCAGTCGCAGAGCTGTCATACCAACCGGTGTCCGACCGGCGTGGCCACTCAGGACCCGCTACGCCAGAAGGCCCTGGTCGTCGGCGACAAGGCCGAGCAGGTGCACCATTTCCACCACAATACCCTGCATGCCCTGGCCGAGATGGTGGCGGCGGCCGGGCTGACACGACCCTGGCAGATCACCCCCGATCACCTGGTACACCGGGTCTCGGAGAACGAGGTGAAGCTGTTTTCCCACCTGCACCCCTTCCTGGAACCCGGTGAATTGCTGCGCGACCCCGACCAACGTCCGTTCTACGGACGCATCTGGCGAATGGCCCAGGCGCACAGCTTCGCGCCCTTGACGCTGGCCGATGCGCCCGGCGGCTCGGCGGTCGCCTGAGGCGGACCGATCAGTCGGCATGCCGATGCTGGTGTGGCTCGGGCGAGGCGTCACCGTTGGCGAACGCCGTGAGGATGGTGCATTGCGTGGCGGCATGCGGGCCGCCACAGCAGGCATCGGTCAAGTGCGCCAATGCCTGGCGCATGTGGTGCAACTCCTCCAGGCGTGCGTCGATGGCGGCGAGCTTGTCCTCGGCGACGCGCTTGACCTCTTCGCAAGTGTGGGCGTCGGCCTCGACCTGCAGGGAAAGCAGTTCGCGGATATCGGCGAGAGTGAAGCCCAGACGCTTGGCACGCAGGATGAAATGCAGACGTTCGAGGTTGTCCTCGGCATAGTACCGGTAGCCATTATCGCCGCGGCGGGCGTCCGGCAGCAGCCCTTCCTTTTCGTAGTAGCGCAGCGTATCGACGCTGACGCCGCTACGCTTGGCCAATTCCCCAATTCTCAGCATGCGAACGTCTCCTCTGCGTGGTGGGGGGCAAGGGCAGGCTGCGTGGCCAGTCGTCGGGGACGACGAATACACGCCACTGCGTGCCGTCGGGCGTCGTCAGATGGCATTGCCGAGGCGTCGGCGCGACGACGAAATGCTCCCTCAATTCGGCCTCCAGCACCGGCAATGGGCGATACCGTTCGTCGCGTGGCGGCGCGAGCCAATGTGGCTTGTGGAGCGTGACGCCCAGGCTGTCGTCGGGAAGGGCGCCATGCAATGCCGGCCAGTCTCGCCATGGCAGCCAGACCCCCTGCAGGGCGGTCCGTCGCGAGGGGCGAGGCGCCGGCAGCGAATGTGGCCAGGGCCAGAACAGCACGCCGGGCATGGCGATGCGCTGTTCCAGAGATGTCGGGTCGATGCCGTTCGCCTTCAAGGCCGCGAGCGAAGCGGGATGATGCGCCAGCGGTAGCTGATGTCGCAAGGTATGATGCAGCTTGCGCGCCAGCGAGTCGGCGCAGCCGGTGCCGATCCAGCGTGCGGGGTCGCGGGCGTCGCCCGGGCCGTCGCGCAACCCCAGGTAATACTTGATGGCGAGTTCGAGGTGGACCGGTCTCCCCTGGGCATCGACGTAAAGGAGGTCGAGTTCGCCGAGGGTTCGGCCATGGGCGTGGAGCACCAGGTTGGTGGCGAGCAACCGGGTGGCCGGCGCGAGATCGAGCAGCGCATGCCAGAGACGCTCGTGGTAAAGCCCCAGGCGGCGAGGGCATTCGCCCAGGTAGGGCTCGAGCCTCTCTGGTGCCATGTCCAGCTCACGCAACCATGCCTGACGGCAGGCGCTATTCTCTAGCCCGAGTTCCGCGAGTGTCGGTCGCCCGGCATAGGCAGTGGCGACGAGATCGGGGGCATGCAGCAGCCAGGCGAGATCGCGCACCCAGGGATGGGTGAGTGAATCCCACTCGTATCTGTCTGTCGTATCGCCGTTGGCGCATCGGGAATGTGTCATTCGCGTGCCATGTGCGTCACGCCTTCGCAAGTGAGCGCGGTCCGCCCGGGCACTGCGTCAAAGCGTCGCTGGGGTCGGGGTTGTGCCGAAAACACGTCCAGGGACAATATACTCATGTGCATGCAGCCGTCGAGATGTCGGGGTGCCATGCCCTATCTTGCCAGCGTGTTTTCACGGGAGACGCCTCATGACGTCATCGGAAGTGGCCAGTTCGGACGCGGCGAAACGCCGTCGGAGACGGCGTGGCCTGATCAAGTTCTTCGCCGCCATCGTCATCATCAATCTCATCGTGGGAGTCGCCGGGATCCTGTTCATGATGCTCTATTACGGGGGCGTCGATGGACAAGGATGGGCCGCGCTGGTGGCCTTCATGATCTTGAACACCGTTTTCGCATCACCTGTCGCCGTTTACCTCTATTGGTGGGAGCTGCACCCGGTGCAGAGTGCCGACTCGGATCAGTACAACGATCCCCGATCCTGAGCGTCGCATGCCGCCGGCCGGCGGCGTCGCGGGTGCTCGCGGTTTGCTCCCCCGAGCGCCAGTCCGCATAATGACGGGCCGCGATGCCGGCAACGAGACGTTTTCATGCAGCCATTCAAGACCATTGGCCTGATCGGGCGATTGGGCAGCCCCAATGCAGTGGAGACGCTCAAGCGGTTGCTGCGCTTCCTCGGCACCCGTGAGCTCGATGTGATCGTCGACGAACGCACCGCCACGGTGCTGCTCAACCACGGCTACCCCGAGGCGAGCCGCAGTCGCCTGGGTGAGCTTTGCGACCTGGTGATCGTGGTGGGGGGCGACGGCAGCCTGCTCAGCGCGGCACGCGTGCTGTGCCAGACCCAGACGCCGGTGCTGGGGGTCAATCGCGGGCGCCTGGGGTTTCTCACCGATATTTCTCCGGACGACGTCGAGGAGCGGATCGGCGAGGTGCTCGACGGCCATTTCGAGAGCGAGCAGCGCTTTCTGCTCGAAGCGGAAGTCTTTCGCGCCGGCAAGCAGGTGGGCACAGCCTCGGGGCTCAACGACGTGGTCATCCACCCCGGCAAGGCGGCGCGCATGATCGAGTTCGAACTGTTCATCGATGGGCAGTTCGTCTATAGCCAGCGCAGCGATGGGTTGATCATCGCCACGCCAACCGGCTCCACCGCCTATGCCTTGTCGGGGGGCGGACCCATCGTGCACCCGCGCCTCGAGGCCATCACCCTGGTGCCGATGTTCCCTCATACTCTCTCCAGCCGGCCGATCGTCGTCGATGCCGCCAGCGAGGTCACGATTCACATCGGCGAGACCAATCAGGCGTATCCCCACGTCAGTTGCGATGGCCAGACCCAGGTGGTGTCCAAACCCGGCGACATCATGGTCGTGCGTCGCAAGCGCGAACGCCTGACCCTGATTCACCCACGCGGACACAACTACTTCGAGACCTGTCGCACCAAGCTCGGCTGGAGCAGCCGGTTGGGAGAGTGACATGACATTGCCTCGCCACGACCTCGATGGCTACGACTTGATCGGCGATGTCCACGGCTGTGGCGCGTCGCTGGCCGTGCTGCTGGAAAAGCTCGGCTATCGCCTGCAGGCGGGGGTGTACCGCCATCCGCGCCGCCGGGTGATCTTTCTCGGCGACCTGATCGATCGCGGCCCACGCATTCGGCTGGCGCTGAGCATCGCCTGGAACATGGTAGAAGCGGGGCAGGCGGATATCGTGATGGGCAATCACGAATACAATGCCTTGGCCTATTGTCGTCGTTCGCCCCCGGGCTGGTCGGGAGAGTGGCTGCGTGAGCATTCGCCGCGCCACAACCGCATCATCAACGAAACGCTGGCGCAGTTCCGCGAACATCCCCAGGAGTGGGATGCCTACCTGGATTGGTTCATGGCGATGCCGCTGTGCCTCGAGCGCGATGGGCTGCGCGTGGTCCACGCCTGCTGGGACAGCGAGTTGATCGCGGCATATCGCGAGCAATGTCCCGACGGGCGCATGAGCGAGGCGTTCTTTTACGATTCGGCGCGCCCGGGCACGTTCGCGTTTCGTGTCATGGACCGGCTCACGCGCGGGCCGCATCTGCCGTTGCCGTCGGGGCTCAAGATCCATTCCGGCGATGGCTTCACGCGCAGTTCGTTCCGCGCGCACTTCTGGGCCCGCGACCCGCAAACTTATGGCGACGTGGTCTTCCAGCCCGACAACCTGCCCGGCGGCATCGAAAACCAGCCGCTGCGCGCGGAAGAGCGTCGGCGCTTGCCTTACTATGGCCCGGACGAGCCGCCCTTGTTTATCGGCCATTATTGGTGCGAGGGCATCCCGGCGCTGCCGGCACCGAATATCGCCTGTCTCGATTACAGCGCGGTGAAGTATGGGCGCCTGGTGGCCTACCGCTGGGATGGAGAGCGGCGCCTGGATGCCAACCGCTTCGTGTGGGTCGAAGTGTCTCGCGACGAACCGGCGCGATCCCGCCCGGACGACATCGAGCTGGCGTAGGGCGTCTGGCAGGCATCGCGGAAAGATTGAAAAAATTTTCGCCGCATTGGGAACTCATTGCGGTGGGCGTCGTCAGAGTAGGTGTTCCCTTGAATGATCCCTTGCTCTTGTCCGGCGGCCCCCTCCGCCGGACTTTTTCTTGTTGGGCGCATGCCATGCGTCATGAAAGGGAATCCCTTTATGTACAAGTTGCTGGAACTGCCTCGCCAACAGGACATCGTCGCACTGCGCCGCGCGCTGTGGGCGCACCGCATTGGTCATCAGGTGACCGAGGAGGAGGCGGTGCAGGTGGTGTGGCTGGCCGATCCGCGCCAGCGTGACGACGCCGCGCGCCTGATCGAGCAATGGCACCGCGGCGCATTGTCCGAGCGTCCAGCGTCACCCCCCAAGCGTCCCTCGACAAGCCTGTTCGGCAGTGCCTTTTCACAGGCTCCGCTGGCGGCGGCCTGCGTCGCGCTGTGTCTCGCGGTGTTTGCTTTGATGGCGCTGTTCGGCGACCGGGTGGTGGCCGCGCTGACCTTCGTGCCGGTGGAGCCTTCGCAGGGACGCTTGATGGTGGGCACGCTGGGCGACGTGATCGCCAGCGGTCAGCTGTGGCGCCTGCTGTCGCCGACCGTCATGCATTTCGGCTGGATGCATCTGGTGTTCAACATGCTGTGGCTGTGGTATTTCGGACGCCAGGTCGAAGCGTTGCAAGGGCCGCTGCGGCTTGCGGCGATCGTCGTCGTGGCGGCGCTGGCCTCCAATCTGGCGCAGTATGCCACGGGCACGGTGCTGTTCGGTGGCATGTCCGGCGTCGATTATGCCCTGCTGGGCTATGTCTGGCTGATGGCCCGACGGGCGCCTGCCAGTGGATTCTTCGTGCCGCAAATGCTGGTGGTGTTCATGCTGGCCTGGATGGTATTCACCATGACCGACATGGCGGGGCTGTTCGGGTTCGGCAACGTTGCCAACGAGGCGCATCTTGGTGGTTTGCTGGTGGGGCTGGCCTGGGGCTGGTGGGCCGGTGGACGTGCCGCGAAAGGAGACGGAACATGAGTGATATGACCTTCGACAAGATGGTGGCGCAGATGACGCCGGCCATGTACGACAGTTTCAAGCAGGCGATCGCGTTGCGGAAATGGCCGGACGGCAGACGTCTCACCCAGGAACAGACAGAGCTGTGTCTCGAGGCGGTGATGAAGTACGAAATCGCCCATGGCGTGCCCGAACACGAGCGCGTGGGGCATCTCGATCGCGTCAGCTGCGGCAGCGGCGACGATCCGGGCGAGCCCGATGCCATCAAGTGGATGAACTGATGGGGGATCTGTTCGATGTGGCGGATGTCAGCGCGGCTCGTGGCACGCTGCGCAAGATGGGCATCGTTCCCGGCGAAGGGGATGCGCCGGCGCATTACACGCTGCGCGCCGGTGAGCAGCGTCTCGCGCTCAACGTGCATCTGGGCGCGGGGGTGCGACTGACGCACACCGGCCAGATTCATTGCCTGCATTGCGGACGCGCCACTCGCAAGAGTTTCGCGCAGGGCTACTGCTACCCCTGTTTCAAGTCGCTGGCGCAGTGCGATACCTGCATCGTCAAGCCGGAGACCTGTCACTACTACCAGGGGACCTGTCGCGAGCCGGCGTGGGGCGAGCAGCACTGTTTCCAGCCCCACGTGGTCTATCTGGCCAACTCGTCTGGGCTCAAGGTGGGCATTACCCGCAAGACGCAACTGCCCACGCGCTGGCTCGACCAGGGCGCGATTCAGGCATTGCCGATCATCGAAGTCGACAATCGGCTGCAATCGGGCATGGTCGAGACGCTGTTCAAGGAGGCCGTGGGGGATCGCACCAATTGGCGGGCGATGCTCAAGGACGATGTCGCGCCGCTCGACCTGGTCGCCGAGCGGGATCGCCTGCTGGCGTCGCTGGCACCCGGCCTGGCGGCGTTGCGCCAGCGTTTCGGCGAGACCGCCATTCGCACGTTGGCGCTGGACCCCGTGTCGCTGCGTTACCCGGTGCTGGAGGCCCCACGCAAGGTGGTCTCGCACAATTTCGACAAGACGGCCGAGGTCAGCGGCCGGCTAATGGGCCTCAAGGGGCAGTATCTGATCCTCGATACCGGCGTGATCAATCTGCGCAAGTTCGGCGGATACGAAGTGGAGATCGCCATCGAGTGAGCGTGGCGCCTTGAAGTCGCGCTTGGCGATGCCATCTAGGAGGTATCGACACCGATGTCGTTCAGCCAAGGAGGCTCGCATGAAGATTTTGATGGTACTCACGTCGCACGACCGCATGGGCGATACCGGCAATCCCACCGGTTTCTGGCTGGAAGAGTTCGTGGCGCCGTATTACGTGTTCAAGGATGCCGGGGCCGACGTGACCCTGGCCTCGCCGAAGGGCGGGCAGCCCCCCGTCGATCCCACGTCCACGCAGCCCGATGCGCTGACCGAGGAGACCCGCCGCTTCGACGGTGACGACGAGGCCAAGGCGCAGTTGGCCAATACGCACCCGCTCGACACCATGCGTGCCGACGACTTCGATGCGGTCTTCTACCCCGGTGGCCACGGGCCGCTCTGGGACTTGACCGAAGATCGCCATTCCCAGCAGTTGATCCACGACTTTCTGGCCGCGCGCAAGCCCGTGGCGGCGGTCTGCCATGCGCCGGCCGTCCTGGTGCACGTTCAGGGCGTCGATGGACAGTCGGTGGTCAAGGGTCATCGTGTCACCGGCTTCTCGAACAGCGAGGAAGAGGCCGTGGGTCTGACCGGCGTCGTGCCGCTGCTGGTCGAGGACGCCCTCAAGGGCAAGGGCGGGCATTACGAGCGCTCGACGACGGATTTCGAGGCGTTCCAGTTGCGTGACGGCCTGCTGATCACCGGCCAGAACCCGGCGTCCAGCGCGCCGACCGCCAAGCTGCTGTTGAGCGCCTTGACAGGGTAAGGCGGCTGGCAGCGTCCTTGTTATCTCTCCTCATAATGGCCCGTTCATGCGGGCCATTGTTTCCATCTGGTTAATGATGCCTTTCCCCGTGACGTCCTGGCGCTCCGCGTGCCAGCCGTTATGCTGAGATGCAAAGCATGCGGAGTGCGGCTATGTGGCGTAACACGATCCATGGGTGGGGCATTGCCAGCATCGTCATGCACTGGCTGAGTGCCTTGATCGTGGTAGGACTCTTTGCACTGGGCTGGTGGATGACCGGGCTCGGCTACTATGACAGCTGGTACCAGCTCGCCCCTTGGTGGCACAAATCCTTCGGCATGTTGCTGCTGGGCGTGACGCTTTTGCGCGTGGCATGGCGCTTGAGCCAGTCCACTCCCGGGGCCCAGGGGGAACGCTGGGAGCGTTGGCTCGCTCATGCCGGGCATGTGCTGCTCTACGTACTGCTGTTGACGGTGTTGATGAGCGGCTATTTGATCTCGACCGCCGAAGGGCAGGGAATCAGTGTTTTCGGTATCTTCGAGGTGCCGGCACTGATCAGTGGATTGCCCAATCAGGCGACGCTGGCGGGCGACGTTCACTGGTACGCGGCCTGGGCGCTGATCGTGCTGGCCGCGGGACATACGCTGGCGGCGCTCAAGCATCATCTTCTCGATCGTCGGGACACGCTGCGTCGCATGTGGTGGCCGAGCGTGTCCCGACGCCAATGAGTCCGATACGCGTGGCGATGCTCCGCCGCGTTGGCACTTCAATCCTTCACCTCAGGAGGTGACGATGTTCTCGAAAACGCTACGCAATACCGTAACCGGTGCCGCCCTCGGCGCAGCCGCGCTGTTGCCGATGACTCAGGCCAACGCCGCCGAGTACCAGATCGACAGCAAGGGGCAGCATGCCTTCATCCAGTTCAAGATCAGCCACCTGGGCTATTCCTATGTGCTGGGCACCTTCGATGACTTCACGGGGACGTTCAATTACGATCCCGACGCGCCGGAAGCCTCCAGCGCCAATGTCGAGGTCGACGTGAGCAGCCTCCATACGGCACACGCCGAACGCGACAAGCACATCCTGAGCGACGACTTCCTCGACGCCTCGGAGTATCCCACCGCGACGTTCGAGTCCACGGGATTCGAGTCGACCGGCGACGGTGAGGGCGAGCTGTCGGGCAACCTGACGCTGCATGGCGAAACGCAGCCGATCACCATCGATGTCGAGCATATCGGTGGGGGCGATGATCCCTGGGGCGAATATCGCCATGGCTTCGAGGGCACGACGACGCTGACGCTGGCCGATTTCGGCATCGATACCAGCAAGCTGGGGCCCACGGCTTCCACCGTGGAAATGTACCTCGTGGTCGAGGGCATTCGCCAATAACCACGGGACATGCCCGCTCTTGATGTCTTCCACATCGCCCCGCTTCGGCGGGGCGATGTCGTTCAGTTCACGGCGATGCGATCGTCAGGCGATTGCGGCCGCCTTGCTTGGCTTCGTAGAGCGCCATGTCGGCACTGTGCAGCAGGTGTTCCGCGTTGTCGCCATGTTGCGGGTAACAGGCGAGCCCCAGAGACACGGTCAAGCGTATCGGCGCCGGGACATTCGCCTCGACGTCCAGCGCGCTGACGCAACGGCGTAAATGGTCGCCACGCCGCTGTGCGGCATCCAGGCCGGCGCCGGGCATGATGATCACGAATTCCTCCCCACCGTAGCGGCATACGATATCGTCGCGCCTGACATGGGCGTTCAGCAGTTCGGCTACCGCCACCAGCGCTCGGTCGCCCAGTGCATGCCCGTAATCGTCATTGATCGGCTTGAAATGATCGATATCCAGCATGAGCACGCACAAGGGGACCGCTTGCCGCTCGGCACGCGCCAGTTCGCGCGCCAGGGTCTCGTCCAGGAAACGCCGGTTGTACAGGCCCGTCAAGGCATCGCGGATGCTGGCCTCCTCGAGTTGTTCACGCAGCCGAACGTTGCTCAGGGACAATACCATGTCCTCGGCGACGCCCTTGGCGAAGTCGACGCGGGCATCGTTGTCGTCGTCGGCATCGCGCTCGGGCAGCCAGTGCACCTGCAACACGCCGAGAATGCCCTCCGAGCCCTTCAGTGGCAGACACAAATGACGTCCGGGCGTCGGTGACGCCAGCACGTGCGGGCATGCGCTGGCGTGTCGTGCCGATGGCAGTGCGATGTCCTGCGGCTGGCCCGTGTGCAGGGCATGACACGTCTGGAACGTTTGCACGTCGTTTCCCGGCGCATCGCCCCAGTGACACACACGCTGAGGCGGCTGCGGAGAATGCATGTCCAGGCACCACAGCGCGCCGCCCCGTGCGTGGGAAAAGACATGAGGCAATTGATCGCGCAGGGCGTCCTGGGCGCTGCGGGTGTCGCGGCAGGCTTGCAGGGTTTCGATCAAGGCATGGCGAGCCCGCATGTCGCGCGTACGCTCCTGAACCAGGGCATGGACGCGTTCGGCGAGTTCTCGGCTGGTGCGTTTTTCGGTGATGACCAGGGCTTCGAGGCGTGCCGCCATGGCATTGAAGGCGTGTGCCATCCAGGCGAACTCATCGCGCCCGGGCAGTATGACGCGCTGGCTGAGATCGCCTTCCACCATGCGCCGCGAACGCTGGGTAATCTCCATCACGGCATGTCGTGTGCGCTGGAAAAGCGGCCACCAGGTGACCAGGGCACCGGCGAGCGCCAGGAGGATGCTGACGATCATGATCCGCTGTGCATTCATGGCGGCATCACGGCTGTCGGATTGGCGTACATGCAGGGACGCCTCCTCGGTATCGATGAAGTTGCCCATGATCACGCGAAACTCGTCCACCAGGCGTTTGCTGGCAGGCGTCGCAGCCCCCGGCAGGCCGCTGCCGTTGCCTTGTGTTTCGACGATGCTGACATTGGCGACGTTTTTCACCCACTGACGGAACAGCCGGTTGGCACGTGCCAGACGCTGTTGCTGCGTCTCGCCCTGGACGCTGTCACGCAGGGTTCCCAGGGTACGCGGAAACATGCTCAGGGCCCGCTGGTAGGGTGCCAGGTAATCGCCGTCTCTGGTGAGCGCGTAGCCACGCTGGGCGGTCTCGGCATCCATGAACAGACGCATCAGATGATTGGCATCGGCGATCACGCCCAGCGTCTGTGCGACGCTGCGTGCCGTGTGCTGTTCCGCCTGAGACGCCTGGTAGAGCGTGATGCAGCCCGTCAGCATGACCATGAAAGGCATGACCGCCGCGATGACCATGCGGGCATAGAATGAATGAGGCATGCAATGAAATCTTTTCAAAATGTAACTTTATATTTCTACCGTGTGGCATATGAAGGCGGCAAGGGACGCATCGTCGCCATGATCTAGGGGGTGAACGGTATTGAAAGTCAATGGCGGGGGCCCCACGTGATCTAAACGTAAAACAGGGCGCTTAATGACTTTTTCCTGTTGTATCCAGGCGCCTTTCTCGCAGCATGACAAGGAGTCAGCATGGCTACGCAACGCACGGTCTTGCCTCGTATCGGGCTTGGTACCTTTCGCCTCAAGGATCAGGACGTCATCGATTCCGTGACCTCGGCGCTGTCGCTGGGGTATCGGCATATCGATACCGCGCAGTTCTATGGCAACGAGCGCGCGGTAGGCGAGGCGCTCGCGCAAAGCCACGTGCCGCGCGAGGAGATCTTCTTGACCACCAAGGTATGGTGGGATCAACTGCAGCCGCAGGCATTGCTCGATAGCCTCGAGGAAAGTCGGCGACAGCTCGGGGTCGATTACGTCGATCTGGCGCTGGTGCATTGGCCTTCGCCCGATGATGAAGTGCCCATGGCCGACTACATCGGGGCCTTGAACCAAGCCCGTGAACAGGGCCTGACGCGCGACATCGGCGTCTCCAACTTTACGGTGGCGCAGATCGATCGGGCGCTGTCGGTGCCGGGCGGCGAGCATCTGATCACCAACCAGATCGAGGTGCATCCTTACCTGGCCAACCGCAAGGTGGTGGCGCATTGTCAGGACAAGGGCCTGCAGGTGACGGGCTACATGCCGCTGGCAGTAGGCAAGGTGATGGATGATCCGGTACTCCAGGCGATCGCCGAGGCGCACGAGGCGACACCGGCTCAGATCGCGCTCGCCTGGGTGGCGGCCCGCGATATCGTGGTGATTCCGTCCTCGACGAAGCCGGCGCACCAGCAGTCCAATCTCGAGGCGATGCGGATCACGCTGAGTGCCGAGGAGATGGCTCGCATCGACGCGCTGGATCGCGGCGAGCGTATCGCCAACCCGGACTTTGCCCCCGAGTGGGACTGAACGCGCAAGACCGGCGCCATTGAGGACGCTTTCTGCTAGGCTTGGCGCCCCCGGTATTCTCGATACCGGGGGCGCCCTGTTTGATACCTTGAACGCTGATTCGCAAAGAGGTTTCCGTGACGGAATCCACATCCTCGTTACGCCGCCAGCTGTGGCAGCAGACCTGGCCCATGGCTATCGGCGTCCTGGCGCTTCTGGGCTTCCAGCTCGTCGACAGTGCCTTCATCGCCCGCCTCGGGACGCAACCGCTCGCCGCTCAGTCCTTCACGTTTCCGCTGTCGTTTCTGATCATTGGCGTGCAGGTGGGGATGGGGATCGCCATTGCGGCGTTGATTTCGCGAACCCTCGGTGCCGACGACATGGCGCGTGCGCGACGCCTGGGTACCCTCGTTCTGTTCGGCGGCAGTGCGCTGATGGCAGTGCTGATGCTGATCATGTGGCTGGCGCAGACGCCGCTGTTCACCTTGCTGGGGGCCGATACGCCCACGCGTGCCCTGATCCGTGCCTACTGGGGACCGCAACTGCTGGCCAACTGGCTGGGCGCAGTGCTGTATTTCGGCTATAGCCTGTTTCGTGCGCACGGCGATACCCGCCTGCCGGGCAAGCTCATGGTCGTCACCAGCCTGCTCAACCTGGGGCTGGATCCACTGCTGATCTTCGGTGTCGGCGACTGGTCGGGCTGGGGGCTGCCTGGCGCGGCGTGGGCAACGGCACTCGCGTTCGCCATCGGCATCTGGCTGCTGGTACGGCGTCTTCGTTCGCATGATTGGCTGGCGCGTCATGGACTGCGTCGCGAGGTACGCGAGTCGTCCGGTCCGTTCGTGACCATCGCGGGCCCGGCGATGGTCAGCCAGCTGATGCCTCCGCTTTCCGCGATGCTGGCGACCTGGGTGGTGGCCGGACTGGGCGAAACCGCCGTGGCGGCCTGGGGGCTCGCCAGCCGCCTGGAAACGTTGTCGCTGATGGTGGTGCTGGCCTTGACCATGTCGCTGCCACCTTGGCTGGGGCGCTGTTACGGGGCGGGAGACTGGCCACGTATCGAGGCGCTGATGATGCTGGCGGCACGCACCGCTGCCATCTGGCAGCTCGGTCTGGGAATCGTCATGGCCGTGGCGGCGCCCTGGGTGGCCGTGGCGTTGTCGGGCAATCCGGAAATACGCGATGAACTCGCCATGTTGATTCGCTGGCTGCTGCCCAGCTACAGCCTGCTGGGGCTGTGCATGCTCGTGGTGTCTGCCTCCAATGCCCTGGGGTGGCCGATGCGTGCGATGCTGTTGTCGTTCATGCGCCTGTTCGTCTGTTATCTGCCTTGCCTGGCGCTTGGGGCATGGCTGGCCGGCGTCTTCGGCGTCGCCTGGGGCGCCGCCCTGGGCAACGTACTGGCCGGGGGACTGGCCTGGGGGATTTTCCGCCGCTCCCTGAAGCGTCGCATGGCCACCGCGGAGTGATTCTGCAAAACGCTGTTTTTTAAGTTTCAAGGACTGACTTTCATAAAAAATTCGTTCATATCAAACATGTGATAGCGTCAATACAAAATATTCCACTGGTTTTCTCGTCTTATACTGGCGCTTCTTTTCAGCGCGTTCAGTACAGAGGCGAGGCATCCATGCAGGTACTCATTCTCGGTAGCGGCGTCGTCGGGGTCACCAGCGCCTATTACCTGGCGACCCAGGGTCACGAGGTCACGGTGGTGGATCGTCGCGAGGCCCCCGCCATGGAAACCAGCTACGGCAATGCCGGTCAGGTGTCGTTCGGGTTTTCCTCCCCCTGGGCGGCGCCCGGCATCCCGCGCAAGGCACTCAAGTGGATGTTCCAGGAGCATGCACCGCTGAAGATTCAGCCCAAGCGCGACCCTGCCATGGCACGCTTCATGATGGCGATGTTCAACAACTGCACGCCCGAGCGCTATGCCGTCAACAAGGAGCGCATGGTGCGTGTCGCCGAGTACAGCCGCCAATGCATCGATGCACTGCGCCGCGATACGGGAATTCGCTACGAGGATCGCCAGCGCGGTCTGCTGCAGCTTTTCCGGCATGAATCGCAGGTCGAGGCGGCTGGCAAGGACATGCGGGTGTTGAGTGAATGCGGCGTGCGTCACCGGCTGCTGGGTGCCGAGGAACTGGTGACGGCCGAACCGGCACTGGCGCGCGTGCCGGGCAAGTTCGTGGGCGGGCTGCACTTGCCCGACGATCAGACCGGCGATTGCCACTTGTTCACGCAACGCCTGGCCGAGCATTGTCGCGAGCACCTGGGGGTCACGTTCCGCTTCGGTGTGGATATTCAGCGTATCGAACGCCAGGCCGGGCGCGTGGAGCGCGTGGTCACGTCGGCGGGCTCTCTTCGAGCGGATGCCTACGTGGTGTGCCTGGGCAGCTTCTCGCCGCTGCTGGTCAAGGACCTGGATATCCGCTTGCCGATTTATCCGGTCAAGGGGTATAGCCTGACGCTGCCGGTGACCGACGATGGGGGCGCGCCTCAATCCACGGTCATGGACGAGACCTTCAAGGTCGCGATCTCGCGTTTCGACGACCGGATACGTGTCGGTGGTACCGCCGAGTTGGCCTCCTACGATCTGAGCCTGCTGGAAAAGCGGCGTGCGACCATCAGCATGGTGGTGCGCGATGTCTTTCCCGAAGGCGGCGACGCGGCCAAGGCCGAGTTCTGGACCGGGCTGCGCCCGATGACCCCGGATTCGACGCCGATCATCGGCGCCACGCGTTACGACAACCTCTGGCTCAACACCGGTCATGGCACTCTCGGTTGGACGATGAGCTGCGGCAGTGCCCATCTGCTCGCCGATTTGATGGCCGGGCGTCGGCCCGCCATCGACCCCATCGGACTGGACGTCTCCCGCTACGCCGCGTGATTTCGTCGACGGGGGAATCCCTGCGGGCTTCGCTTGTCCAATGCTGGCATTCGTCCCGGTTCCTGCTGTGAGCCGGGATGCCATGAAAGCGGAAAGCGACGAAAGCGAACAGGAGGCCGCGATGACGATGTCCGCTGTCTGGCGCAGGTGGGGAGTCGGTGCGCTGGTGGTGTTATTGAGTGGTCCGGTGCTGGCCCAGACGGATGCGGCGTCATCCGAAAGCGACAATGGGCCGACCACGCAAGCGAGCGATATCGGCGACGAGGCGACCGGCGTCGGCGAAGACAAGGCCAGTTTCGGGCAGGGGGGCGCGCAGACCCCGCTCGATCAGCGCCGTAACGCGGTGACTTTTGGGCAGATGGATGTCGACCAGGATGGCGTGCTTAGCGAAGAAGAGGCGCGTCAGGCCGGTCAACTCGAGCTCTTCCAAAGGCTCGATGACGGCACGGGCGAGGTCACGCGGGAGACGTTCCGGGACGAGGTCGGCTCGGAGACGCTGCCCGAGGTGGCGGATTGAAAGCGGGGTGACAATGTGTCTGCCCATTTGCCGACGACAGGCCCGGACCTGAGTCGTACGCCACGTCGTGAAGCGGCGAGGCGAGAAACGAAAACGCCCGATGCGGAGAACCGCACCGGGCGTTTTCGTGCCGGTCATCGTCGTCGTCAGCCGACGACGGCAGCGATGGCCTTGGCCACGTAGGGCAGGTTTTCCTGCGACAGGCCAGCGATGTTGGCGCGGCCGGAGCGCACCATGTAGATACCGAATTCGTCGCGCAGACGGTCGACCTGTTCCGGGCTCAGCCCGGTGTAGGAGAACATGCCGCGTTGCTCGGCGATGAACGCGAAGCGCTCGTCCAGCCCATAGGGCTTGAGTGCCTCGACGAAGTCACGGCGCAAGCCATTGATGCGGTCGCGCATCTCGGTGAGCTCCTCGCGCCACACCGTGGCCAGTGCATCGTCGTGGAGAATCTCGGCCACGACCGCGCCGCCATGGGCCGGCGGGTTGGAGTAATTCTCGCGGGCGACGATGGCCATCTGAGAGCGGACGTTTTCCATCTGCTCGCTGTCGCGGGCGATCATGATCATGCAGCCGGTGCGCTCGCGATAGACCCCGAAGTTCTTGGAGCAGGAACTGGTGATCATGACCTCGTCGAGGTTTTCGGCCAGCAGGCGCGGCCCGTAGGCGTCGGCATCGAGGCCATCGCCGAAGCCTTGATAGGCGAAGTCGACCAGCGGCAGCAGGCGGCGCTCACGCACGACCTCGAGCACGCGCTGCCATTGCTCGCGCGACAGGTCGAAGCCCGACGGATTGTGGCAGCAGGCGTGCAACAGCACGACATCCCCTTCGGGAATCTGTTGCAGGGCGCTCAGCATGCCCTCGAAGTCGAGGCGGTTGTCGGCATCCACGTACGGATACTTCTTCAGCTCGACGCCCGCCGCATGAAAGATGCCCAGGTGGTTGGGCCAGGTCGGATCGGAGACCCAGATGCCCTTGCCGGGCAGCTGCGACTTGATGAAGTCCGCCGCCAGACGCAACGCGCCGGTACCACCGGGCGACTGGGTCGCGCTGGCGCGATTGGCGGCCAGCACCGGGGATTGCGCGCCGAGGACCAGCTCGAGCACCGCCTGGCCATAGCGCGGATCGCCATGCGAGCCGATGTAGCTCTTGGTCGTCTCGTTCTTCAGCAGCCGCGCCTCGGCCTCCTTGACGGCCCGCATGACGGGCGTATTGCCGTGAGCGTCACGGTAAACGCCGACCCCCAGATCGACCTTCTGGGGGTTGGGATCCTTTTTGAAGGCTTCGATGAGCCCGAGGATGGCATCCCCGGGCACGCGTTCAATCTGCTCGAACATTGGACTGCGCTACCTCGTCGGTTCTGGCGGCCATGATGAAATCGTTCTTGTGCAAGCCCCCGATCTTGTGGGACCACCAGGTGACGGTGACCTTGCCCCATTCGGTGATCAGCGCCGGGTGATGGCCTTGTGCCTCGGCGAGATCGCCCACCTGATTGGTGAACGCCAGGGCTTGCGCGAAATTGCGGAACGTGAATTCACGCTCCAGTTGCATAATGCCATCGCGCTCCACGATCCGCCACTCGGGAACATCGGCGCCCAGGCTATGCATTTCCGCTTCACTGACGGTGGGAGCGTCGGCGCTGCAGGCCTCGCATTTCAGCTCGGAAAGCTCGCTCATGACGTTGTCTCCTGGTCGTTGAAAGTCAGATCGTTGAAAGCCGTATGTCTCGTACCTGTCCCCTAGTGTAGAGGTCGAAGCCGAGGAGAGCCTAGCGTCCGGAGGCCTGAGCGTTATCCGTGGACAACACTCGCACGGCCTCGTGGATGTCGCGGTAGGGGCGGTCTTCCAGCGCCGCGAACCCCTCGAGCTGGCGTGCCTTGAGGCGCGTCAGCAGCGGGGTGGTGAGTCCCGCGAGATAGCGCGTGAACAGGTCCGTGCTGGGCGGTGGCGCGTCGGCCAGCGTGGCCAGGCGTTCTTGAAGCGGCGCGCACCATGCCGCGAGCTGTCGGGGATCGAGCGACGCGCGTGCGGTGTCCGCGGGCAACCGGGCGACGTGGCCACGGCATACCGAACAATGACCGCAATGCTCGGGCGCCTGGTGATCGCCGAAATAATCGGCCAGACGGCGGCTGAGGCAGGTCGTCGATTCGAACAGGGTCAGCATGGCCTGCAGCCGTTCGATCTCGGCGGCTTCCTTGCGCTGGAAATACTCGGTCAGGTGAGTCGCGAGCGCCGCGATATCGAACTCGGCCTGCAGCACTCCGTACACCTCGGTCATCTGCTTGCTTTCGAGCTGGATGAAGCCCTGATCGTTGAAATACTCCAGGGCGCTGATGACGCGACGCCGTGTGGTATCGAGACCGCGCTCGGCACCCAGGGCATCGAGCGCCTCATGGTCCAGCGCGCACCATGTCTTGGCTCTGGGCGAGGCCTCGATCAGGGCGGCGACGAAATCGCGACGTTCGCCGTTGAAACGCTCGATCAGTGCCTCCGGCTCGATCAGATACTTGAAGCGATATTCGGCGAAATAGGCGTAGCGCGGGGCGATGACGCCCTCGAGCTCGAGTCTCACCAGCAGTGTCTTGAGCGGCAGCGGCCGTATGTTGC
The DNA here is from genome assembly GCF_039830575.1 of Chromohalobacter sp. Taxonomy (NCBI): domain Bacteria; kingdom Pseudomonadati; phylum Pseudomonadota; class Gammaproteobacteria; order Oceanospirillales; family Halomonadaceae; genus Chromohalobacter; species Chromohalobacter sp. The sequence continues at coordinate 158,714 of NZ_JBDOOX010000013.1, forward strand.
TGTGCTGGGAGAGGGCGTTCAGGCGTACCTCCCACTGACCCTGGGGCGCGGCATCACGGATGTCCCGCAGGACGCGCTCGATGCCGTCGCGCTCGGGCGTATCGCCGTAGACGAAGTTTTCCAGCGCACCCAGGGCGTCGCGGCCGCCGAGCATCAGGCAGCTCGAGGGTTGCCCGTCGCGTCCGGCGCGACCAATCTCCTGGCTGTAGTTTTCGATCGACTTGGGCAGATCGAAATGCACGACGTTGCGGATATCGGCCTTGTCGATGCCCATGCCGAAGGCGATGGTGGCGACGATGCAATTGATCTCGCCGTTCATGAACGCCTGCTGCAGGGCATCGCGGGTCTCGCCGTCGAGGCCGGCGTGATAGGCGCGGGCCTCGAGCCCCGCCTTGCCCAGATACGCCGCCATCTGCTCGGCGGTTTTCTGCAGGGTGACGTAGACGATGCTGGGCTGGGGCGGCGAGGCGGCCAGGCGCGGCCCCAGCCACTCGACCAGGGCGCGGGGACGGCGCTCGGTGGCGGTGGGCTGCACCTGCAGGTCGAGATTGGGACGATAGAAGCCCGTGGCGGCGACATCCCGGGCGTCGATGGCGAAGCTGTCGCGCATGTCGTCGATGACGCGCGGCGTGGCCGTGGCGGTGAGCAACAGCGCCTGCGGAATGGCGAACTCACGCTGATAGGCGGGCAGCTTGAGATAGTCGGGACGAAAATTGTGGCCCCACTCGGACAAGCAGTGCGCCTCGTCGACCACCAGCAGCGACACCGGCACCCGCTGCAGGAAGGCGCGGAAGCGCTCGTTCTTGAGGCGTTCCACCGAGATCATCAGGATGCGGATGTCGCCGCGCCTGACGCCGTCCATCACCGCCGAGGCTTCCTCCCGGCTCTGGCGAGAGTCGAGGTTCGCCGCGGCGATGCCGTGGCGGCGCAGGAACTCGAGTTGATCCTGCATCAGCGCCAGCAGCGGCGATACCACCAGGGTCAGGTGCGGCAGATGCAGCGCCGGCAGCTGGTAGCAGAGCGACTTGCCGGATCCGGTGGGAAATATCGCCGCCGCCGAGCGCCCCTGGGTCACGGCCTCGACCACCTGGCGCTGGCCGGGGCGGAAGTCGGCGTAGCCGAAGACGCGTTGCAGGGTGTCGTCGATGTCGGCCATGCGGTGCTCCTTGCCACGATTGAGGCGACATCTTACACCCTGTGGCCGTCGGGATGGCGCGCAGACCGCCGATGCCGTGCGTGATCGACACGACATGCCGCCACGGACATGACCCATGGCGCTCGCTGTTGGCATAATGCGTCTTTTGCCCACGGAAACGACCCATGACCGCCTGGAGCAAGCTTCTCGTCGCCACCACGCGGCTGCTCGATCTACATGACAGTGGCCATGAGCCCGGCTCGCCGTTCGTGCACGTCAGCCAGGAAAGCCGGCGTGGCCTGCGCGACGGCTACTGGCTGGACCTCGGCTGCTTGCTGCTGGACTATCTGCTCGATGTGGACTTCGCGACCAACAGCGCCTTCGTGTCGCAGACGCGCTGCCTGGCGCACCTGCGCGAGTTCTATCCCGAACTGGCGCATGATGACCTCGGCTTCGTCGTCAACCTGCTCGCCACGCCCAGTGAAGTGCACTTTCGCGATGCGCCTCCGACACCGGAGGTGCGCGATGCATCCGCGCCGCCGGAACCGGATGCCGGGGAGGCGGCCGAGGCGCGCCGCGCGATGCGCAGCACCAAGCGGACCGCCCTGATCGAGAAGCAGAGCCAGACCGGCCAGGTACGCCTGACCGCCAGTGGCCGCCAGGCGGTGACGCTGGCCAGTCAGGTCGAGGACCTCCTGTATTCCGAATACGACGCCGCCAAGGTGCTGGCCGCCCTGGCGCGGGGCGATTTCGCCCGCATTCCCGACATCACCAACCAGATCCTGCTGGCGATCCGCGCCTTGACCCAGGAACTGCGCCGGGTGCGCGAAAACCCCACCCGCGAGGGCAAGCTGGCGGCGTTGCTCGACAACGAGCGCCACTATCACAATGCCTTGTCGAGCATTCAGGAGACGCTGCTCGACGCACGCGCGCAGCTTTCCACGCCACGCTTGATGGAGCGCTTCGCCGACTGGCGCGAGCGCGAGGCGGCACGTCACGGCGAGGAATGGGATCTGCGCATGCTGTCGAGTGCCATCGGCCGCGTGCTCACGGCGATCGAGAACCTCTCGCGACGGCTATCGGAGTTGCTGGCCGATATCGCCGAGGGGCGCATTCAGTCGATGGGCGTGGTCGACTTCGCCGATGTGGCGCGCGGTCTGCTGGCCGCGCCCCCCGCGCCACGCATGAGCGAGGCACTGGTGACACGCCTGATGCCGTTTCACGTCGACGTCGCCATGCCGCGCCTGGCACCGCTGACCCCATTGCTCGAGACCCGTCGCGCCGAGACCAGCCATGCCGCGCTGGTCTTCGATGAAGCCCAGGACGCGGCCCCTGAGGACCCTTTGCTGGCACGCTTTCTGGAGGCGCGCGGGCCGGCGCTACGGGCCCGGATCCAAAAGGCGCCGCTCTCGCTGCCCGAGGCCCTGGCCGAGGGCTGGCACCGGTTCGAGGGAGACGACTGCCTGGCGCAGTTGCTCAATACCTTCGTCGACACCGAGCTGCTCGACAGCCACCTGCGGGTGGGGATCGAGGCCCGCGGTTTCGACGTCACACTGGACGACGGCCGCGTGGTCCAGGCCGCCGTCACGCCTTCCTTGCGCGTCGCCACGCCGGCGGCGGGCACGTCCCCGGTCAACGAGGATGCATCACGATGAACATGAGTGAAATGGGCGAGGTCGTCGCCTACCTGCTGCGCTACCGCAGCGCCGAACGCGTCCCGGGCGGTGGCCGCAAGCGCCGCGCCGCGCGCGAGGGCCAGCTCTCCGAGCGCGATGTCTGCGCGCTGATCGACGATGCCAGCGATCTCGAGCGCGAGGCGCTGCGTGACTTTCTGGCCGGCCAGGGGCTGAGGCTCAAGACGTTCGAGGCGGGCGACTTTCCGGGCATCGCGCCGGGGTCGCGGTATTACGCGCTGTTGCCGGATCCGGAGCTCGAACAGCCTCCGTTGTATACCCGTCAGCCGGTGTTCGAGGCCCTCAAGTTGCGTCAGGAAAGCCGCAGCGAGCTGGCGCAGTGGTATCTGCAACTGTGGCTGCTCATGAATACCCTGCTGTACACCCGGTACAACCGCGCGCTTTCCGACGTCAGCCGTTACCAGGAGGCGACCTTCGCCAGTCACGAGCTGCTCGACCTGCTGCGCGATCAACTCGAAGCGTTGCGCGCGCTGGGCGAGGCGGCACCGGAAACCAGCCGCGTGCTGCTCGAGGAGCGCGGCGAGGACCTCAACCGCCGCGTGCGGGCCTTCATCGACCTGCAGGTACGCGCCGGCCTGCTCGAGGCGTCCGGCGCCTCGGGCGAGGACGCCTCGCCGGGCGATATCTGGCAGCAGACCCTGCTTGGCGCCCTGGAGTGCGAGCAAATCGGCATTCATCAATTGGGCCATCTCCAGGCGCTGGCCGAGGGACGCCTCGCGGAGGAAACGGCATGAGCGTGATCAATCGCATCGAAGTCGCCAACCTGCTCAACAAGCATGGCGATATTGCCTCGCCATGGGACGCCAAGATGCGTCACCTGCTGCTCGATCTGCGCGGTCAGTCCAGCGCCATCAGCATGGAGAACGGGTTCGGCAAGACCACCCTGGCCGAAGCCCTGATCGGCCTGCTGTCCCGCGACAGAAGCCTGATCTCGCGCACGCGCCGCAAGTGCTCGCCGTCCACGGTGGCCGGCCAGGGGCGTAGCTGGAGCCATTTGCGCGTCGAATTCCGCACCCGCAGCGGCAGCGAGCGCCAGGACGACATGCTCGCCGCCGCCGGCGAGGAAGTCGCCGGCGAGACCTTCGTGTTCGGCTTTTACGGCTACAGCGACGGCAGCGGCCTCGCTTTTTATCACTATGCCGGGCGCCTGGAAGACATCCCCGTTCATCATTACACCGTCGACGGCAAGCTGGCGTTGAGTGCCAACAGCGACGTCAAGGCCGACATGGCGAATCGTGGCGTGCGCCTGACCCACAACCGCGAAGAATGGCTCGACGCGGTCGGCGCGCATGTCTCGCGCCGGGAGCTGGCGCAGCTGGCGGCCTTCCAGAAGGAGGGCGGCGCCGACAAGAGCCAGATCTTCAATGCCATCAAGCCGCGCGGCGGGGAGAAGGCGGACCAGGCCTTCTTCTTCGAGGTGCTGGCCCCGGAGATCCTCTCCGGCGCGACGCGGGGCGAGACCGACGAAAGCGAGGAACTGATCGAGGAGGTGATCCTCAACTCCGGTACCAACATCACCGAGTTGCGTCACCGTCTCGAGGAGGCGGAGCACGATCAGCGGCGTGCCGAGGACAAGGTCGCGCGGCTGGCGACGCTGAGCGACGACGGCGCAGCCCTGCTGGCGGCACGCGACGAGCTCGAGCGCCTCGATGCCGGCTTCCAGGGGCTCGAGTGTCTGCTCGGCGGACAGGCGCTGCTGGGTTTGCCGGGGATTCCCGCGACACCCGTCGAGGCCGAGGACGAAACGCTGGATGCCGCGATACCCTGTGGTTTCGCCTGGGCCAGTGGTGATACACGACGGCCGCGAGTCTCGCTATGGCTGCTGGCGCGTCTCTCGGGAGGCAGCGAGCGCAGCATTCGTCAGGCGCTGTCCGAGCGCGGCGCGCGGGTCGACGCCCACCGGCGGCTGGTGCATCTGCCCGAGGCCGCCTGGCCGGCCGGTCGCGAAATCGGTCACGTCGACTTCACCGCGGCGCGTGAATGGCTGGCCGAGACCCTGAACTTCGACGACGATGCCGCGCGCCATCGTGCCCTGGCGGCGCTGGATGCCGGCGCCGATGTCTTCGAAGCGCGCGACGGCAACCGCTTCCGCGAGGAGGTGATCGCCGACCAGACCTACCGCGACGAGCTGGGCGCCGACATTCAGGCCGCCGAGCGGCATCTCGAGACGCTCGAGCAGCAACGCGAACGCCTGGAAGGTCAGCAACGCGAGTTCGTCGACAACCAGAGCTTCTATACCCAGGCGCTGAGCGAGGGGCTCTTCGACGAAGCCGAACTGGAGGCACCCGAAGCCACCGCCGAGGCGGCGAAGGCCGAGGCCGAGTCGGCACGCCAAGCCTTGAACGCCCACCTGGGACGCATCGGCGAGCTCAAGCAGGTCGCCGCCTGGCATGCCGAGTTCCAGCAACAGGCCCCGGGAGTGTCGCCCGGCGAGCGCCTGGCCGAAAAGCAGGCGCGCGATGAGGTGCTCGAAGAGGCGCATGCCGAGGCCGAGGCCCAGCGTGAGCCGTTGGCGTCGCGTTGCGAGACGCTGCGCCATCAGGCCGAGGCGCTGCGCGACGAACAGCAACGCCTGGCCGGCGAGCAGGGCTTGCTCGAGCAGGGGCAAGCACCGTGGCGTGCCTTCGTCGACGGCTGGCCCGAGGAGGACGTCACCGGCTTCTGGACGCGCCGCAAGACGGCGTTGGCCGAACTCGAAACGCGCTGTCACGGTGCCGAGCAACGCGCCGAGGATGCCCGCCGAGAGCAGGCGCGCCTGGCCCCCCTGCATGACGCAGCGCAGCGTTACGCCGACTATCATGGCGACGATGAGCCGGTGCATCTGCGGCAAACCCTGTATGAGCGTGCTCGCGCACTGGATGACGAAGGACATCGCCTGGAGCAGGAGCAGCAGCGTCTGCGTGAGTTGACTCAGGCGCAGCGTGACTTCGCTTCGCGTTTCGAGGCCGATCCCGAGCGCTGGCTGCGTGATGCCCAGCGGCGCTACCCGCGCCTGCTCAGCGAGGCCGATGCCCTGGATGACGCCATCGAGGAGCGCCGGCGTTATCTCGACAGCCTGGCGGGCGACCCGCTCGAGCGGCGGGCGGTGGAAGCCGAGGCCCAGCAGTGCCTGGATGCCGCAGAGATCGCCTGGCAGCCCCTGCATGCGGTGCTCAACGACGCCGAGGTCGAACGCGAACGGCGTCGCGGCTGGCTGAGCCAGGCCGCCGGCCTGTTGTTTTCGCCGGTGGTGGCGGGAGACGACGAAGCAGAGCGTGCCGCGCGCTGCTTGATCGACGCCGGGCTGGCGTTGCCGGTGTTCGAGAGCGCACGCCTGACGGCTCTGCTCGAGGCCGATCAGCCACCGCTGGGGGCGGTGCAGGGCAGCGAAACCCTGGCCGTCAAGGCCGCGCTCGATCCACGCTATCTCGAGGAGTTGCGTCGCGATACCGAGCGCCGCCTGAGTGCCGACCGCGAGCGTCGGGCCGCCCTGGCGGCGGAATGCGAACGTCTCGACCCGCATGGCGATGTCTTCGCGCTGGCGCTCAAGGCCCGCGAGGCGCAACAGGCGGACGCCGAGACGGCCCTGGCCACGCTCGACGAGCGCCAGCAGCAGCTCGATGCCCGTCAGGCGGAGCTGACGCCGCGCTTGACCGAGGCGGCACTGAATTGCATCGACGATTATCAGCGATATCTGCAGGCAGGCGGCCAGGCCGCCGTAGCCCAGGCCGAGGCGGCACTCGAGGAGGCCGAGCGCGACCTCGCGGATTGCCGTCCGGCGATGCAGCAAGCAGCGGAAGAGCTGGAGACCCACGGGGCGACCTGGCTGGCCGCGGAGCGCTTCGCCGATGCCGGTGGCATCGAGCGTCTCGAAGCCTTGAAGGCGCGGCTGGAGACGCTGGAGACGCAACTCGGCGAGATCCGCGAGCAGCTTGCCGAGGCAGAGCGCGATCACGAGGCCGTGTCGCGCCGGCTGCACGAGATCGATGCCGAGCGGCGCAGCCTCTTCGACGATGGCGAACGCGATCGATTGCGCGCCCTGGCCGAGTTCGAGGCCGATGGCGGCGATGCCTTCATGGCCACCGCCGAGGCGGTGCAGGAAGAGCTCGAGGCCGCGCTGGAAACGGCGAGCCGGCGTGCGCGCTTCGATTTCTCGCGCCTGCGTGCCTATCTCGACGTGCGCGACGCCAGCGGCGGCAGCCAGAAGCTCGAGCGCGACATCGCCGCGGCCAAACGGGCATATCTCGAGGCCCGCGAGGGGCTCAAGGCGCAGCGCCGCGAACGTGATGAGGTGGAAGCGCGGCTGGCCGAGCAGCGCCGGGCCATGGAGTGGGTCGACCAGCTGGCCATCGCCTGGCTGGGCGTGATGCGCGAACTACCCGAGGGATGGGCGCGGCGGCTGGCGGCCCTGGACGATCTCGCCGCCGCGAGTCACTGGCCGCTCGACGACCCACGGCACGAGACGCGCGAGGCCGCGTTGGCGACATGGCATGCCCAGGCGGGCATGTCGGCGACGTTGTCGCTTCCCGACCTGGAGGCCTGTCAGCAAACCCTGCTCGACGCCCTGGCGGAGCTCAACCTGGGCGAGCGCGCGCGCAACCGCGAACGTCAGGACAAGACGGTGCGCGGTCTCGAGCGGCGCCTCGCCCAGGCGCTGGAAGCCGCCGCCGAAAGTCGCGCCTTCAGCGAGACCGAACGTGCTCGTCTGGCGGCCCTGAAAGGCGTGACGGCCGACGCCCTCGACGACCTGGCCGGGCTGCATGGTCAGCTCGATACGCAGCTCGAGGAGCACCGCCAGCGCGTGGCGCGTCTGCATGCCTCGCGCGAGCAGATCGAAGGCACGCTGGTCGAGCGGCTGAGCTCGATCATCTCGGATGCCGCCGGCAACCTGGACATTCTCAAGCGCGTGGCGCGTAGCCATGGCGAGGGCGGTGCCTACTTCGAGGTCAAGGCCGCGCTGATCGACGGCGAGTCGCTGCGTGAACTGATCACCACGTTGCTGGCCGACATCGACGAGCATCAGGCCGCGCTCAAGCGCCGCGCCGAGCGCGATGGCGGCATGAGCGAAGGCGATAGCCGACGCCGTGACGACGACCTGGTGCGTCAGATTCGTCGGCGCATCTATCGTGGCCTGTTCCACGAGGTGTCGATTCGCCTCAAGCACGACGCCATTCGTCCGCACGGGCGACTGTTCTCGCTCAACGAGGACATGTCGGAAGGGCAGCGCGAGGCAGTGTCGCTGATGTGGCTGGTCAAGCTCTCCGAGTTTGCCATCGAGCGCGAGTTGCGCGAGCTGCCCGGCCATCACAAGCGCCGTGCGCGGGCCAGCCGCGAGAGCGTGATCCTGCTCGATGGCCTGTTCTCGAAGCTCTCCCATCGCCGGCTCATCCAGGACTCCCTGGAGTCGCTGCGCAACACCCGCGGGCGCTTCCAGATGATCGGCCTGATTCACAACCCCAACTACGAAAACGACCCGGCGATCTTCCCCACCTATCTGGTGGGGAGCGTGATCGGTGGTGTCCAGGGACAGGGCGGGCACGTCATGGTGCGCGACGGCCAGGTTACTGCGCCCGAAGCACTCGGCCGTGCGCCCGGCGAGGCCAGCCTGTTCGGCATTCACGTGACGGAGCCGGCCGATGAAACCTCATGACGAATCCCGTCAGTCGCGCGTCTTCGGCGTCGGTGACAGCACGCTGCGCGCCGTGGGCGGGGAGGCGGCGGTACGCGAGCTGGTGGATCGCTTCTATGATGCCATGGAGCGCCTGCCCGAGGCGCGGGGGATTCGCGCCCTGCACCCCGCCGATCTCGACGAGTCCCGCGACAAGCTGACGACGTTTCTGATCGGCTGGATGGGCGGTCCGAGCCGTTATCGCGAGCGTTTCGGGCCGATCGCCATCCCCGCGGCGCATCGTCACCTGGATATCGGCCCCGAGGAGCGCGATGCCTGGCTGGCCTGCATGGCGACGGCGCTGGAGGAAATCGGTGCGGCGGATGATCTCAAGCGCTACTTGCTGACCCAGCTGCGTCATCCTGCCGAGATGTGCCGCCGCCGTTGAGGGCGGCGGGCCTTTTCATGATCACTCTCATGACGACTTTCATGACCCCTCTCATGACGATGCATCGGCCTGGGCGTCGAGCTCGGCGCGCCAGGCCTGCATCTGCTTGAAACGCTTTTCCTGGCCGTATTCCGTGGGCGCGAAGAAGGTGGCCGCGGGAAGCTCCGCGGGCCAGCAGTCGTGTGCCCGGCCGGCGGGGTAACCGTTGGGTTCGTTGTGTGCGTAGCGGTAGCCTTCGCCGTGGCCGAGGGACGCCATCAGCTTGGTCGGGGCGTTGCGCAGATAGGTGGGCACCTCGAAGTCGGGGTGCGCGGCGACGAACTGCTTGGCGGCATTCCAGGCCTGGTCGATGGCGTTGCTCTTGGGGGCGATGGCGAGATGCAGCGCGGCATGCGCGATGGCGCGCTGGCCTTCGTAATCGCCCAGGCGCAGATAGGCGTCCCAGGCCGCCATCACCAGCGGCAGGGCGCGGGGCTCGGCGTTGCCGACGTCCTCGGAGGCGATGGCGGCGAGGCGGCGGACCACGTCGAGCGGATCGCCGCCGCCTTGCGTGAACTGGGCGATGTACAAGAGCGCGGCATCGGGGCGTGACGAGCGTATCGATTTGTGGATCGCCGAGAGCAGGTCGTAATAATGGTCGCCCTGCTTGTCGAAGGCACTGGCCTGGTGCCCCAGCACTTCGTGCAGCGCCTGCAGGGTCAGGCGCTCGCCACCCTCGGTGGGCTCGGCGAAGTCACAGGCGGTCTCCAGCAGGCCCAGGGCGCGTCGTGCGTCGCCCGAGGCCGAGCGCGCCAGCGTTTCCAGTACACCCTCGTCGGCCTCGATATGGCGTTTTCCGAGGCCGCGCTCCGTGTCCGCCAGGGCCTGGTGCAATACGCGCAGCAGGTCCTCGGTTTCCAGCTTGCGCAACACGTAGACGCGCGCCCGGGAAAGCAGCGCCGAGTTGACCTCGAAGGAAGGGTTCTCGGTGGTGGCGCCGATCAGTGTCAGCAGGCCGGACTCCACGTGGGGCAGCAGCGCGTCCTGCTGGCTCTTGTTGAGGCGGTGGATCTCGTCGAGGAACAAGAGCGTCGGCTGGCCGCGCACTTGCCCCTCGCGCGCACGCTCGACGGCGGCGCGGATGTCCTTGACGCCGGCCATCACCGCCGAGAGACGTTCGAGCATGGCGCCCGAGGCATCGGCGAGGATGTCGGCCAGGGTCGTCTTGCCCACGCCCGGCGGTCCCCACAGGATCATCGAGCGTACCGCGCCGCTTTCCGCCATGCGGCGCAACGGCTTGCCGGGGCCGACCAGAGCTTCCTGTCCGACGTAGTCGTCGAGACGGCGCGGCCGCATCCGGTAGGCCAGCGGTGTGTTATCGGGTTGGGATGAAGCGAACAGGTCCATGTGTATGCCATCGTGGGTGAGTCGAGTCGCCAAAATCGTATCTAGACTTTCGGCCAACAGGCGTAATCCTGTCATACCCGCTAGGGTAAAACATTCGAGCCCCGGTAGGGTGTTGTTCCCATCGGGGGGAGCGGGAGTCAATGAGGACTCTCGCCTAAACTGGCAAATAGGCTGCCGGATACCCCGCGCTGCCACGCGCCGACTGCAAAGGAGGCCTGTCCATGCCCATGCTGACCCAATTGCGCCAAGACCATGCCAACATGGCGCGTTTGCTGCACGTATTGCAGCTTAAGCAGAAGACGCTGGCGGAAGGCGAGCGTCCCGACTTCCAGATGATGCGCGAGGTCGTGGATTACATTCTCGATTACATGAGCGGCTTCACCGCCCCGCTCGAACGGATGTGCACCGAACAGTTGAACACACGGGCGCCGGAGGCCAACGGGCTGTGCCAGCGTCTGTCCGAGGATTATCGGGCGCTCAACGCCCGCCTGGCCCGGCTGTCCCAGAATCTCGACATGATCCTGATGGATGCGGTAGTGCCGATGGACCAGTTCAGCGAGGATCTCAAGGCCTACCTGGAGTCGCACCGTGCCTACCTGCGCAGCGAGCGCGAGGAGTTGTTCCCGCTGATTCGCGAACATTTCGACGAGGACGACCTGGACCAACTGGCGAAAGCCCTGCCCGAAGGCGCGGAAGCCGAGCTGGCCCGTCTGCAGGAAGCCTATCCGTTGCTTTATGCCGAGTTCCGCGAGGCTCCCTCGCCATTGAATTGAGGCAGTCTTGGGCATGCGTCATGGCGTTGGCTCGACGTTGTCGATCATTGAGCACTTGATCTAAATCAAAAAGCCCTTTGCCTCCCTGTCAGAGAATGGCGCATGCCATGTGACTGGCGCAGGGAGACAACGAGATGGCCAACGCCAACACGCACAATGAACAACGTCGTGCTCTAGGGCTTTCCACGCTGGCCTTCACAGTGTGTTTTGCAGTATGGACGCTGTTTTCCATACTCGGTTTGCAGATCCGTCAAGAGTTCGCGCTGTCGGACACCCAGCTCGGTCTGCTGATGGCGACGCCGGTGCTCACCGGATCGATCAGCCGCCTGTTTCTGGGCATTCTCACCGACCGCTTCGGTGGGCGCTGGGTGTTCAGCCTGTTGATGCTGGTCACCGCCGGCTGCGTCTACCTGCTGACGTTCGCCAACAGCTATCCCATGCTGCTGCTTGCCGCCTTGGGGATCGGCCTGGCCGGCGGCTCGTTCATCGTCGGCGTGGCGTACACCTCGGCCTGGTTCGAGCGCGAGCGGCAGGGCACGGCGCTAGGCATCTTCGGCGCCGGTAACATCGGCGCGGCGGTGACCAACTTCGGTGCTCCTTTCCTGCTGCTGACATTGGACTGGAGAGGAGCGGCGCTGGTCTATGCAACGGGCCTGGCGGCGATGGGGATAGTCTTCCTGCTGCTGGCCAGGACCGATCCGCAGAGCGAGCGACGGCGTGCCGATGCCGTACCACTCACGCAACAGTTGGCGCCACTGGCCGAGCTGCGCGTGTGGCGGTTCTCGCTGTACTACTTTTTCGTCTTCGGCGGCTTCGTCGCCCTGGCGCTGTGGCTACCGCATTACCTGGTCGAGGTCTACGGCCTGAGCATTACCGCCGCCGGTATCGTCGCGGCGCTGTATACCATCCCGGCATCGCTGTTTCGCATCCTCGGCGGCTGGCTCTCCGACCGCTACGGGGCGCGGCGGGTGATGTACTGGACCCTGATTGTCTCGGTGGCATGCAGCTTCCTGCTCAGCTATCCGCCGACCCACTACAGCGTGCAAGGCGTTCGCGGCACCCTGGAATTCTCGTTTGCCATCAATCTGATCGGCTTCATTGCGCTGATCATGGTGCTGGGCTTCTTCATGTCGCTGGGCAAGGCAGCGGTGTTCAAGCACATCCCCAGCTACTATCCCCAGCATGTCGGCGCGGTCGGTGGCGTGGTGGGCATGGTCGGCGGCCTGGGCGGTTTCTTTCTGCCGCTGACCTTCGGCATGCTCAACGATGTGGTGGGCATCTGGCAGAGCTGCTTCATGCTGCTGTTCGTGGTCTCCGGCGCGGCGCTGGCATGGATGCACTACGCGATCCTGCGTGCCAGTCGCCAGGAGTGGCGCAGCGGTCACGAGGTCACCGACCTGCCGGAGCTGTCCACGCCCAGCCGCTTCGTACTCCAGGATTGGCGCCCCGAGGATCCGGATTTCTGGGCCGAGAAGGGCAGGCGCATCGCCACGCGCAACCTGTGGATCTCGATTCCCAACTTGCTGCTGGCCTTCGCAGTGTGGATGGTCTGGTCGGTGGTGGTGGCCAAGCTGCCCCAGGTGGGCTTCGACTACAGCTCCAACCAGCTGTTCTGGCTGGCTGCGCTGCCGGGCCTGTCCGGCGCCACATTACGCATCTTCTACAGTTTCATGGTGCCGATCGTCGGCGGCCGGCGTTTTACCGCGCTGTCCACTGCCTCGCTGGCGTTGCCGGCGCTATGGATCGGCTTCGCCGTGCAGAACCCCGAGACCCCCTATCTGGTGATGCTGATCCTGGCACTGCTGTGCGGTTTCGGCGGCGGCAACTTCGCCTCGAGCATGGCCAACATCTCGTTCTTCTATCCCAAGCGCGAGAAGGGCAACGCTCTGGCGCTCAATGCCGGGCTGGGCAACCTCGGTGTCAGTGTCATGCAGTTCCTGATCCCGCTGGCGATCACCGCCGGGGTGTTCGGTGCACTGGGTGGCGAGCCTCAGGCCCTGAACGACGGCGATCGCATGTGGCTGCAGAACGCCGGTTTCGTCTGGGTGCCGTTCATCCTGCTCGGTGCCGTGGCGGCATGGTTCGGCATGAACGACATCGCCAGCGCCAGATCCTCGTTCAAGGATCAGGCGGTGATCTTCAAGCGCAAGCACAACTGGCTGATGTGCGTGCTCTACACCGGCACCTTCGGCAGCTTCATCGGCTACTCCGCGGGCTTTCCACTGCTGGCCTCCAACCAGTTCCCGGAGGTCGACGTGCTGCAGTTCGCCTTCCTGGGACCCCTGGTGGGCGCGTTGTCCCGCGCCGGCACCGGCTGGATCTCCGACCGTTTCGGCGGCGCCCGAGTCACCCTGTGGGTGTTTGCGGCGATGATTGCCTGCGTGGCCGGCGTGCTGTTCTTCCTCGGCATCAAGGACCAGCCGGGGGCGTTCTGGGGTTTCTTCGCCATGTTCCTGCTGCTGTTCTTCTTCACCGGGGTGGGCAACGCCAGCACCTTCCAGATGATTCCCGAGATCTTCCGCCAGGAGGTGGCGCGGCTGATGCCATCGCTCGATGCGGACGCCCAGCGCCAGCAGAGCGAGAAGGAGTCGGCGGCGACCATCGGTTTCACCTCGGCGATCGCCGCCTACGGTGCCTTCTTCATTCCCAAGACGTTCGGCAGCTCCATTGCCCTGACCGGTGGTGCCGAGATGGCGTTGTACGGCTTCATCGTCTTCTACGCGATCTGCGTGGGACTGACCTGGTTTTATTACACACGCACCAACGCCGAGATCCGCTTTCAGGCGGACCGCCTCGTCATGAACCCGAGCCGCTGAGGAGAGATGCCCCATGAGCCATTTCCTGGACCGCCTGGCGTATCTGAAACGTCGGCCCGAGCCTTTCGCAGGCGGGCACGGTGAAACGCGCGATGAGAACCGCGAGTGGGAGAACGGATACCGGCAGCGCTGGCAGCACGACAAGGTCGTACGCTCCACTCATGGCGTGAACTGCACCGGATCGTGCAGTTGGAAGATCTATGTCAAGAATGGCCTGGTCACCTGGGAAACCCAGCAGACCGACTATCCGCGTACCCGTCCGGACCTGCCCAATCATGAGCCACGTGGCTGCCCGCGCGGGGCCAGCTACTCCTGGTATATCTACAGCGCCAACCGGCTCAAGCACCCGCTGGTGCGCAAGCCTCTGCTCAAGCTGTGGCGGGAGGCCTTGGAAGCCAAGGGCGATCCGGTGGAAGCCTGGGCCTCCATCGTCGAAGATCCGGCCAAAGCCAGGCAGTACAAGAGCGCCCGCGGCATGGGCGGCTTCGTGCGCGCCGACTGGGACGAGCTCAACGAGCTGGTCGCCGCCTCCAATGTCTACACCGCCAAACAGTATGGACCGGACCGCATCATCGGCTTCTCGCCGATTCCGGCGATGTCCATGGTCAGCTACGCGGCGGGCAGCCGCTATCTGTCGCTGATCGGCGGTGTCTGCATGAGCTTCTACGACTGGTACTGCGACCTGCCGCCGGCCTCGCCGATGACCTGGGGCGAGCAGACCGACGTACCCGAGTCCGCCGATTGGTACAACGCCGGCTACATCATCGCCTGGGGTTCCAACGTCCCGCAGACCCGTACCCCCGACGCCCACTTCTTTACCGAAGTGCGCTACAAGGGCACCAAGACTGTCGCCATCACGCCGGATTATGCCGAGGTGGCCAAGCTCACCGACGAGTGGCTCTCCGCCAAGCAGGGCACCGATGCCGCCCTGGCCATGGCCATGGGGCACGTCATTCTCAAGGAGTTCCACCTCGACAGGCCCAGCGCCTATTTTACCGACTACGTGCGGCGCTACAGCGACATGCCCTTCCTGGTCGAGCTCGAGGCCCGCGAAGACGGCAGCTACGCGCCGGGCCGCCAGATGCGCGCCAGCGACTTCGAGGCGAGCCTGGGCCAGGGCAACAACCCCGAGTGGAAGACCGTCGCCTGGGACGAGACGCGCGACCGGCTCGTCGTGCCACGCGGTTCCATCGGCTTCCGCTGGGGCGAGGCAGAAGGCAATCAGGGCAAGTGGAACCTCGAGCCGCTGGACGCCGACGGCGCCGAGATCAAGCCGCTGCTGACCCTGGCCGAAGCCCATGACGAGGTGGCGAAGGTCGCCTTCCCCTACTTTGGCGGTATCGCCCATGAGCACTTCGAGCACGTGAAAAGCGGGGGCGCCAGTGACGAGCTGCTGTTCCACAGCCTGCCCGCCAAGCGCCTGACCAGGGCCGACGGCAGCGAGGTCCTCGCGGTCACCGTGTTCGACCTGATGTGCGCCAACTACGGCATCGACCGTGGCTTTGGAGAAGACGATGGTGCCACTGCCTTCGACCAGCTCAAGCCCTATACCCCGGCCTGGCAGGAGAAGATCACCGGCGTGCCCGCCGAGCAGTGCCTGCGCATCGCCCGGGAGTTCGCCGCCAATGCCGACAAGACCCGGGGGCGCAGCATGATCATCGTCGGTGCCGGCATGAATCACTGGTACCACATGGACATGAATTACCGCGGCTTGATCAACATGCTGGTCATGTGCGGCTGCATCGGCCAGAGCGGCGGTGGCTGGTCACACTACGTGGGGCAGGAGAAGCTGCGTCCGCAGACCGGCTGGCTGCCGCTGGCCTTCGGCCTCGACTGGCAGCGGCCGCCGCGACACATGAATTCCACGTCTTTTTTCTACAGTCACTCTTCCCAGTGGCGCTACGAGAAACTCCAGATCAAGGAGATCCTCTCGCCGCTGGCCAATCCGGCCGACTACTCCGGCAGCCTGATCGACTTCAACGTGCGCTCAGAGCGCATGGGCTGGCTGCCCTCTGCGCCCCAGTTGGGGACCAATCCGCTGCGCCTGGCCCGGTCCGCTGCCGAAGCGGGCATGCATACCGCCGACTACACCGTGGACCAGCTGAAGCGCGGCAAGCTCGCCTTCGCGGCGGAGGACCCGGATAACCCCCAGAACTTCCCGCGCAACCTGTTCATCTGGCGCTCCAACCTGCTGGGCAGCTCCGGCAAGGGGCACGAGTACATGCTCAAGTATCTGCTGGGGACCCGCCACGGTATCCAGGGCAAGGACCTGGGCGATGCAGACGGCCAGAAGCCCGAAGAGGTCAAGTGGCATGCCGAAGCGCCCGAGGGCAAGCTCGACCTGCTGGTGACCCTGGACTTTCGCATGTCGACCACCTGCCTCTACTCGGACATCGTGCTGCCCACGGCGACCTGGTACGAGAAGGACGATCTCAATACCTCCGACATGCATCCCTTCATCCATCCGCTGACCGCAGCCACCGACCCGGCCTGGGAATCGCGCAGTGACTGGGAAATCTTCAAGGGCATCGCCAAGGCCTTCTCGAAAGTCTGCGTCGGACACCTGGGGGAGGAGACCGACCTGGTCACTCTGCCGCATCAGCACGACTCTCCCGCCGAACTGGCTCAAGTGGAGGTGAAGGACTGGAAGAAAGGCGAGTGTGAGCCAGTGCCCGGCAAGACCATGCCGGCGCTGATCGAGGTCAAGCGTCATTACCCCGAGACCTACGAGCGCTTCACTTCCGTGGGACCGCTGCTCGAGAGCATCGGCAACGGCGGCAAGGGCATCGGCTGGAACACCGAGCAGGAGGTGGAGCTTCTCGGCAAGCTCAATCATCGCAAGCTGGACGGTCCGCACAAGGGACGTCCACGGATCGAGAGTGCCGTGGATGCCGCCGAAATGATCCTGACGCTGGCGCCAGAGACCAACGGCCAGGTGGCGGTGAAGGCCTGGGCGGCGCTCTCCCGGATCACCGGGCGTGACCACACCCACCTGGCGCATCCCAAGAAGGAGGAGAAGGTTCGCTTCCGCGACATCGTCGCGCAGCCACGCAAGATCATCTCCAGCCCGACCTGGTCCGGTCTCGAGGATGAGCACGTTTCCTACAACGCCGGTTATACCAACGTCCACGAAATGATTCCGTGGCGCACCGTCAGCGGCCGCCAGCAGTTCTACCAGGACCACCCCTGGATGCGTGCCTTCGGCGAAAGCCTGCTGGTCTATCGCCCGCCCATCGACACCAAGGCGGCGGTGAGCGTGGCCGGGCCCGATGGCGCCGTGAGCAAGAGCAACGGCAATCCGGAGATTGCCCTGAACTGGATCACGCCGCACCAGAAGTGGGGCATCCACTCGACCTACTCGGACAACCTGCTGATGCAGACCCTCTCAAGGGGCGGCCCCATCGTCTGGCTCTCCGAGGATGATGCCGGCTCCATCGGCGTCGAGGACAACGACTGGATCGAGCTCTACAACGCCAATGGTGCCATCGCGGCCCGCGCAGTGGTCAGTCAGCGGGTCAAGAACGGCATGGCAATGATGTACCACGCCCAGGAACGGATCCTGAACATGCCGGGTTCCGAAATCACCGGCACGCGGGGCGGCATTCACAACTCGGTGACGCGCGTATGCCCCAAACCGACCCACATGATCGGTGGCTATGCCCAGCTCTCCTACAGCTTCAACTACTACGGCACCGTCGGCTCCAACCGCGACGAGTTCGTCATCGTGCGCAAGATGAAGAAGATCGACTGGCTGGATGGCGAAGGCAACGACTACGAGCAGGAGGCCGTGAAATGAAGATTCGCTCCCAGGTCGGCATGGTCCTCAACCTCGACAAGTGCATCGGCTGCCATACCTGCTCGGTCACCTGCAAGAACGTCTGGACCAGTCGCGAGGGCGTCGAGTACGCCTGGTTCAACAACGTCGAGACCAAGCCCGGCATCGGTTATCCCAAGGAGTGGGAGAACCAGCACAGATGGAAGGGCGGCTGGCTGCGCCGCAAGGATGGCCATATCGAGCCGCGTATCGGCGGCAAGTGGCGGGTGCTGGCGAATATCTTCGCCAACCCCGACTTGCCCGAGATCGACGACTACTACGAGCCATTCACCTTCGATTATGAGCATTTGCATACTGCCAGGCAGGGTGAACATCAGCCCACGGCCCGGCCGCGTTCGCTGATCTCCGGCCAGCGCATGAACAAGATCGAGTGGGGACCCAACTGGGAAGAGATTCTCGGTACCGAGTTCGCCAAGCGCCGTCGTGACGCCAACTTCGAGCAGGTGCAGGCCGATATCTACGGCCAGTTCGAGAACACCTTCATGATGTACCTACCGCGGCTCTGCGAGCATTGCCTGAACCCGACCTGCGTGGCGTCCTGTCCGAGCGGGGCGATCTACAAGCGCGAGGAAGACGGCATCGTGCTGATCGACCAGGACAAGTGCCGCGGCTGGCGGATGTGCATCTCCGGCTGCCCGTACAAGAAGATCTACTACAACTGGAAGAGCGGCAAGTCCGAGAAGTGCATCTTCTGCTACCCGCGCATCGAGGCCGGTCAGCCGACCATCTGCTCCGAGACCTGCGTGGGCCGTATCCGCTACCTGGGGGTGTTGCTCTATGACGCCGACCGCATCGAGGAAGTGGCAAGCTCGCCCGACGAGCAGGATCTCTACCATCGCCAGCGCGAGATCTTTCTCGATCCCCACGATCCCGAGGTGATCGCCCAGGCTCGCAAGGACGGCATCGCCGACAGCGTGATCACCGCCGCCCAGCAGAGCCCGGTCTACAAGCTGGCCATGGAATGGGGCCTGGCGCTGCCGCTGCACCCGGAGTATCGCACCCTGCCGATGGTCTGGTACGTGCCGCCGCTGTCGCCGATCCAGTCTGCCGCCGAGGCCGGCCAGGTCGAGTACGACGGCGTGCTGCCGAAGGTCGAGTCGCTGCGCATCCCGGTGAAGTATCTGGCCAACCTGCTGACCGCCGGCGAGGAGGCCCCTGTGGTGCTGGCGCTCAAGCGTCTGATGGCGATGCGGATTTACATGCGCGGCAAGCATGTGGAAGGCCAGGTGGATACCTCCGTGCTGGACGAGGTCGAGCTGAGCGAAGCTCAGGTAGAAGACATGTATCGCTATCTGGCCATCGCCAACTATGAGGATCGCTTCGTGATCCCCACCAGCCACCGCGAGATGGCCGTCGATGCCTTCCCCGAGCGCGGCGGCTGCGGCTTCAGCTTCGGCAACGGCTGCCACGGTGGTGACAACGACGCCAGCCTGTTCGGAGGCCGCAAGCAGACCACCACCCTGGTTCGACCGGTGGAAACCTATGATCCGCAAGCCGAGGAGGCCCGTCATGGCTGATACCGTTCCCGATATGGCGTCGCTCGGTGGCATGCGTAGCCTGCGCGTGCTGGCACGGCTGCTGGATTATCCCTGCGAAGCGCTCCAGGCCGCGGCCGACGAGATGATCGAGGTGCTCGATGCCGAGCGCCGATTATCGGCATCGCACCGTACGGCCCTGGTGGAATGGTGCCGGCGACTGATGAATGCCGATCTCATGGATCTGCAGGCCGAGTATGTGGCGTTGTTCGATCGTGGACGCAACACCTCGCTGCTGCTCTTCGAGCACGTCCACGGCGAATCCCGAGATCGCGGCCAGGCCATGGTCGACCTGCTGGCCGAGTACCGCACCGCCGGTTTCGAACTCGATGCCCGCGAGCTGCCGGATTACCTGCCGCTGTTCCTGGAGTATCTCTCGACCCGGCCGGAGGCCGACATTGGCCGCTGGCTGGGCGAGATCCGCCATATTCTGGCCTTGCTCGCCGCCCGCCTCGAGGAGCGCGATGCCGATCATGCCTTGGTGCCCCTGGCACTGCTGGCGCTGATCGGGGCGGAGGAGGATGTCGCGTCCCACCGCGACACAGCGAAGGGGGAAGCACCGGACCATACCGCCGACGCCCTGGATGCGGTCTGGGAGGAAGAGGCAGTGCGCTTCTCCGCCGAGTCCGACCGGGACTGCGCCCTGCAGTCCGCAGAGGGACGCAGACTCAACGAGCGCAAGAAGATGACGCAAAGCGAAGCGGTGAGGGTCCTGGATCCTGTCGCCCGTCAGGCACGAGGAGATTCGCCATGAATTATCTCAACGAACTGTTGTTTGGCCTCTATCCCTATGTGGCGGGCACCGTCTTCCTGATCGGCAGTCTGCTGCGCTTCGATCACGGCCAATACACCTGGAAGGCCGGTTCCAGCCAACTGCTGGACCGAAAGCGAATGCGTCTGGGCAGCAACCTGTTCCATATCGGCATACTCGTCATCCTTGTCGGTCACCTGGTCGGCCTGCTGACTCCGCATTGGGTTTACGCGCCCTTCATCTCGGCCGGACACAAACAGGTTCTCGCCATTCTGGTCGGCGGCATCGCCGGGGTGATGTGCCTGGCGGGAGGCATGATCCTGCTTCACCGTCGTCTGACCAATCCGCGTGTGCGCGCTTCGTCGAGCCGTGCCGACATCTTCATCCTGGCGCTGTTGATGGTGCAGGTTAGCCTGGGGCTCTTGACCATTCCCTTCGCCATGCACCATCTCGACGGCGGCGTGATGCTGCTGCTGGCGGATTGGGCGCAGTCGATCGTGTTCTTCAAGGGAGGCGCCGCCGAGCATCTCGCCGAGGTCGGGGGGATCTACAAACTGCACATCCTGGTGGGACTGACCATCATTCTGGTCTTCCCCTTCACTCGCCTGGTGCATGTCTGGAGTGCACCACTGGGGTATCTCGGACGGCGTTATCAGGTCGTCCGCAAGCGCGGCTGAAGCGGGCCTTGCCAACGGAAACGCTCCCGATCGTCGGAACGGTTGAGAAGAACTTCAAGGATTAAGCCATGCAGAAGATTGCTATCGAGCAGATTCCGGGGCGCGCCAGTCTCGCCCCCGTGCGGGTCGGCGAGATCTCCATCGATGAGGCCGCCATCGCCCGGGAAACGCAATATCACCCGGCGGAGAGCGCCGGCGATGCTCGGTACAAGGCGGCCCGTGCCCTGGCGGTGCGCGAGCTGCTGCGTCAGCGTGCCGGGCAGTTGGGACTGGCGGTGGAAGGCGAGTCGAATATCGAGGCCTCCATTGCCGCGCTGCTGGAGCGCGAGCTGGAAGTCCCCGAGCCCTCCGAGGCCGACTGCCGCCGCTTCCACGCCGCCCACGCCGAGCGCTTCAGCGAACCCACCCGTCTCAGGGTGCGGCATATCCTGCTGGCGGCGGCGCCGGACGATGCCGAGGCCCGTGATACCGGTTACCGTCTGGGTGAGACGCTTATCACGCAATTGAGCGAATGCCCCGAGCGCTTCACCGAGTTCGCCCAGCGCCATTCCGCCTGCCCCTCGAAGGACCAGGGCGGCGAGCTGGGCTGGCTGGCGCCCGGCCAGACGGTGCCCGAGCTGGATCGTGCCCTGCAGCACCTGGCGACCGGGCTCCATGCACGGCCGCTGGCCTCCCGCTACGGCTGGCACCTGGTGAGCCTCGACGCCCGCGAGGAGGGGCGGGCGCTGCCCTACGACGCGGTCGCCGAGCGGGTCCGGCACAGCCTGCGTGAACAGGCCACCCGCCGCGCCCTGCGCCACTACCTGCTGGCGCTGGAGGATGACATCGGTCTTCAGGGGTTTCGGCTCGACGAACAGGCAGATGGCTCCTTGATGCAATGAGAGCCTGTCACCTGGCGCGTGCCCGAGGCAGCTCGTCCCAGCGCGTGGTATAGCAGGCCGAACGGTAGGCGCTGTTCATCTGCCAGGGGGCGTCGGCGGGCTGCGGACCCAGGGTCAGCGCCTGGCGGCCGTAACGGGCGCGAATGGTATCCCAGGCATGCATCAGCGCCTCCTGCCGTGCCGGCTCGGCGCCGTCGAAGAGCGTCGTCTGGCTCTGCCGACGGGGCGTCAGCTCGGTGAGCATCACCCCCAGTTTTTGATAGGCCGCAGGCTGCCAGAGCCGTGCGAGCAGGCGTTGTGCCGCGCGGTTGAGTTGCTGGGTATCGGCGCTGGGAAAGGGCAGCGCCGCCCATTCGCAGGCCTGGTGGAAACTTCCGGCATGATGCGGGTTGGTACGCATGTATACGCCGATGGCCGAGGCTTGCATGGCATCGCGCCGCAGCTTTTCGCCGGCGCGCTGGCAATGATGGCGCAAGGCGCCGGCCAGGGAGGCGCGGTCGCGCAGTGGCTGACCGAACGAGCGCGAACAGAGGATGCTGCGGCGTGGCGTTTCCAGGTCGCCCATCGACAGGCAGGCCTGGCCGTTGAGTTCGGCGGCGGTGCGCGCCAGTACCACGCTGAAGCGCCGCCGCAATACGCTGTCCGGCGTCTCGCGCAGGGCGGCGGCGGTCACGATGCCCATGCCGGCCAGGCGTGCGTTGAGGCGCTCGCCCACGCCCCAGACCTCGCGGGGCGACAACCGGGCCAGGTGGGCTGCCAGTTCGGGTGCGTCGGCGCTTTGCCACACGCATACCTGAGGGCGTGTCGGCTGTGTCTTGGCCTGGCGATTGGCGAGCTTGGCCAGGGTGCGCGTCGGCGCGATGCCGATGGACACCGGCAGGCCGACCTGGCGTTGCACGCTGCGCACCAGGGTCGCGCCGAGGGCGTGCCAGTCCTCGCGCATGCCGCGCAGATCCAGGAAGCATTCGTCGATGGAGTAGGGCTCCAGCGTGGGAACCTGCTGTGCCAGTACCTGCTGCACGCGTGCCGAGAGGTCGCCATAGAGCGTGTAGTTGGAGGATTTCAGCACGATGCGCCGGCGTAGATGCGGGGCGATCTTGTGGGTCGGGATGCCCATCGGGATATCGAGCGCCTTGAACTCCTCGGAGCGCGCGATGACGCAGCCGTCGTTGTTGGACAGCACACCCAGGGGAACGCCTTCCAGGCGCGGCTCGAACAGGCGCTCGCAGGCGGCATAGAAGTTGTTGCAGTCGATCAGCGCGAACATGAACGAGCGCCTATTCCTCGCCCTCGGCGGGCAGTGCGTGAATGACATAGCAGATGACGCCCCACAGGCGAGCGTCGTCGGGATCGAACGGCAGCGCCGCCAGGCGCGGCTGCGACGGTGCGAGGTACAGCCGCGACTGACGGCGCTCGAGGCGCAGCACGCTGAGTTCGCCGTCGATCACCGCGACCAGCCAATGACCGGGGCGCGGGGAGATCGCGCGGTCGATGACCAGTAGATCGCCGTGATGCAGGCCGGCGTGGCGATGGGCATCGCCTTCCAGGTGCATGAAGAACGTCGACGCGGGACGCCGCACCAGATGACGATGCAAGTCCAGCGGGGCCTCGCGGTAGTCGTCGGCGGGGGAAGGAAAGCCACTGGCCCCGCGCGACAGCGCCTCGCTCGAGGCTGGCGTCGGCGCGGCCGCGGGCGCGATCGGTGTCATGGGCATGGCAGGGCCTCGCGAACGAAATGGTCGATACTGTAAAAATAAACAGTATCTCTCCCGGAGGCAAGCCGAACCGTCTCATCCGGCCGGCGGGTCAGGTAGAATGCGCGCAGACGTTTTCGAGCACGTTCGTCCAGAACAGTCGTTACGAAAAGTCGTCAAGAACAGTCGCCAAGAACAATCGTCAAGAACCGTCGTTACGAGACGTCGATACGAGGGAGCCGTATGGACCGCCTGCAGGCGATGCACATCTTTCGTGCCGTGGTCGACGCGGGGAGCTTCGCCGGTGGCGCGCGCAAGCTGGAACTCTCCAACGCCATGGTCAGCAAGCAGATCGCCAAGCTGGAAGCCAGCCTGGGGGTGCGGCTGTTGACGCGTACCACGCGGCGCTTGCAGCTGACCGCCGAGGGCGAGCGCTATCTCAACGGCGCCAGCCGCCTGCTCGACGAATTGCAGGAGCTGGAAACGGGCCTCGGCGAGCAGCGTGGCGAGGTGCGCGGCAAGCTGCGTCTCTCCGCACCGCTGGATTTCGGGGTGCGCGCGCTGATCCCGGCCCTGCAGGCCTTCGAGTGTCGTCATCCCGCGGTGATGCTCGACGTCGTGCTCGAGGATCGGCGCGTCGATCCGGTGGCCGAGGATTTCGATCTGGTGGTGCGCATCGGCGAGCTGGAGGACTCCAGCCTGATCGCGCGCCCGCTGATGGACATGCCGCGCCACGTGTATGCCGCGCCGTCGTACCTGGCGCGTCACGGGACCCCGACGCATCCCGCCGACCTGCGCGGGCATCGTTGCCTGCACTACAGCCTGGCCCGCGAAGGGCAGTACTGGCACTTCCAGGTCGAGGGCGCGCCGTATCGGGTCCGCATTCGCCCGGTCATGGCCTGCAACAACGGTCGCGCCCTGACCGAAGCCGCGATACGCGGCATGGGCCTGGTCTACAAACCGGCGTTCCTGGGCGAACCGGAAGTCGAGGCCGGACGCCTGGTGCGCGTTCTCGATGGCTTCAGCGTGGCACCGATCAGCGTGCACCTGCTGTATGCCGAGCGTGAATTCATCCCCGCACGTTTGCGGGCGCTGGTGGACACCTTGCTGGCACACTTTGCGGAGGATCGCGCATGACGGCGCCGATCCTGATCTTCGACTCCGGCGTCGGCGGGCTGTCGGTGGTGGGGGCCTTGCGGGCGCGCCTGCCCGGCGCGGCGCTGGCCTATGTCTGCGACAATGCGGCCTTGCCGTACGGGACCAAGCCCGATGCCTGGCTGGTCGCGCGCATCGTGGCGGCGTGCCGCGCGGCGGTGGCGGCCAGCGGCGCGTGCGCGCTGGTGGTGGCCTGCAACACGGCCAGCACCTTGGCGCTGCAGGCGCTGCGCGAGAGCCTGACGGTCCCGGTGATCGGCACCGTGCCGGCGATCAAGCCTGCCGCCCAGCTCTCGCGCAGTGGCGTGTTCGGGCTGCTGGCGACCTCGGCGACGGTATCGCGTCCTTATACGCAGCGCCTGATCGGCGAGTTCGCCACGCATTGCACGGTCATCCGGCTGGCCGCCGATCCGCTGGTGGCGCAGGCCGAGCGGGTGCTGGCCGGGCGTGCGCCCGACGAGGCGGTCATCGCCGCGAGCCTGGCGCCCTTATGGGAAGCGCCGGACCTCGATACCGTGGTGCTGGGGTGCACGCATTTCCCGCTGCTGCGCGAGACGCTGGCGGCCCAGGCACCGCGTGACGTGCGCTGGATAGACTCCGGCGACGCCATCGCGCGGCGTGTGGCGCAGGTGGTGACGCCCGCTCCGTGCAACATGCCCGGCGCGGGCGAGAGCTGGGCCAGTGCGCCTTACCGGCCGGGGCTGGCGCGGGCTCTGGCGGAATACGGTTTCAGCGCGCCGCGTGCCTTGTCGCTGCCCGACGTTTTCTCGGACAGAGCTTGATCCGCTGATATTCATGAGGCGGTATCGCCGTGGGCGAGACCGCGAGTTTTCGTTGAAAGGAGTTTTCGTGGCCGTACCCGTCGTCGAACCCGAACGTTACGAGGCCCAGCTCGACGCCAAGCGCGAGCGTGTCACGGCGCAATTCGCGCGCTTTTCACCGCCGGCGCTGGAGGTCTTTCCCTCGCCGCCGAGCCATTACCGTCAGCGCTGCGAGTTTCGGCTGTGGCATGAAGGCGATGACCTGTTCTATGCCATGTTCGAGGTCGACCCGAGCGACCCCAAGCGCAAGGAGGTGATCCGCCTCGACGACTATCCTGTGGCCAGCGAGCGTATCAACGCCCTCATGCCGGCGTTGCGCGAGGCCCTGCTGGCCAGCGACGTGCTGCGGCGCAAGCTGTTCCAGGTGGAGTTCTTGACCACCTTGAGCGGCGAGGCGCTCGTGACCTTGATCTATCACCGCCAGCTCGACGCGGCGTGGGAACAAGAGGCACGCGCGCTGCAGACGACGCTGGGCGTATCGATCATCGGCCGGGCACGCAAGCAGCGCCTGGTGCTCGATCGTGACCATGTCTGGGAGCGCCTGCAGGTCGAGGGGCGCGAGTTCGTCTATCAGCAGGTGGAAAACAGTTTTACCCAGCCCAATGCCGCGATTTGCCAGTCGATGCTAGGCTGGGCGCGGGACGTGACCCGCGAGAGCCGCGAGGGCGACCTGGTGGAATTCTACTGCGGCAACGGCAATTTCACGGTGGCCCTGGCCGAGAACTTCCGGCGCGTGGTGGCCACCGAAATCTCCCGGACCTCGGTGGCGTCGGCCAACGTCAATCTCGAAGCCAACGCCGTGGCCAATGCCGTGGTGGCGCGCATGTCCGCCGAGGAATTCAGCGCCGCCCTGGCCGGCGAGAAGACCGGGCGGCGGGTGGCGGCGCTGGCGCTCGACGAGCACACCTTCACCACGGCCTTGGTGGACCCGCCGCGGGCCGGACTCGATGCGCACAGCTGCGAGCAGCTCAAGGTCTATGAGCGCATCGTCTATATTTCCTGTAACCCGGATACGCTCGAGGCGAATCTCGAGCAATTGAGTGCCACGCATGTCGTGACCCGTTTCGCATTGTTCGATCAGTTTCCGTACACCGATCATTGCGAATGCGGCGTGTTGCTGGAGCGCCGGGCGCCGGCAGCGCGCGCGTGAGACCCCATGCACAACCGGCATACGCCATGAGGGAGCGTCACATCGGTGGGGTCGAGGGCGCGACAGGAGTAAGCTCGTATCACCGTGGCGATGCGTGCGGGAGAGGCATGCATCGCCGAAGGATCATTCACTGGCCGCGACACGCGGCCGGTCGTAGCCGAGGTGCTTGATGCAACACGTCGCGATCGAGGGCAAGGAAGACTTTCTCGCCCAGCTCAAGGAACAACTGGCCAAGCGTCTGCCGCAGGACAAAGTGCAGCGGATCGCCGCGTTCGCCGAGGATCTGTATGCCTCGGCGCCCTTCGAGGAAGCCGCGGAGCGCGGCCTCGACGATATCTACGGTGCCACGTTGTCGGCATGGCATTTCATGCAGACGCATGATCCCCGCGATGCCAAGGTGCGCGTGTTCAACGCCGACTTCGAGGAACACGGCTGGCAATCGCCGCACACCGTGGTGGCCGTGCTCCACGAGGACATGCCGTTTCTGGTCGACTCGGTGCGCATCGAACTCAACCGGCGCGGCCTGACGGTGCACGCGATTCACAACGCCGTGCTGGCGGTGGAGCGTGATGCCAAGCATCACCTCAAGCGTGTCACCTCGACCGAGGCCAAGGATGCACCGTCGGCACGCGAATCGATCATCCTGGTCGAAGTCGACCGCCACTCGGATGCGGCGACCCTGGATGACCTGCACGAGGGTCTCGAGGAAGTGCTGCGCGACGTGCGCGCGGCGGTCGAGGACTTCGACCCCATGCGCGACCAGGTGCGTCAGGCAATCAAGGAACTCAAGGCCAAGCGTCCCAAGCAGATCAAGGCCGACGATCACAAGGAAGCCATCGCCTTCCTGGAATGGTTGCTCGACGATCATTTCACCTTCCTGGGCTACGACGAATACGAGGTGGTGCAGGAAGACGGCCAGGATCGCCTGCGTCAGATCCCCAAGAGCGAGCTGGGCGTCTTCAAGCTCGATCAGCCGCGTTATCGCGAGCGGATCACGACCGACGAGGGCATCGAGGACGATCAGTACGTGCTGGTGCCGGAGCTGTTGTCCTTCGCCAAGAGCGCCTACCACGCGCGCGTGCATCGCCCCGCCTACCCGGATTACATCTCCATCGATCGTTATGACGAAGAGGGCCGCGTGGTCGGCGAGCGGCGCTTTCTGGGGCTTTACACCTCGACGGTCTACAACGAGTCGCCGCGCAATGTGCCGGTGCTGCGCAAGAAGATCGAAGCCGTCATCAAGGCGGCGGGCGTCAATCCCAAGGGTCACAACGGCAAGCAGCTGACGCAGATCCTCGAGGTCTATCCGCGCGACGACCTGTTCCAGATCGACACCGACGAGCTGGCGCGTACCGTCTTCGGGATCCTCAACATCCGTGAACGGCGCAAGGTTCGACTGTTCATTCGCGAGGACCGCTTCGGTCAGTTCTATTCGTGCCTGGCATTCGTGCCACGCGACGTGTTTTCCACCGAACTGCGCGTGCGCATCCAGAACATGCTCTGTGAGGAGCTCGACGCCACGTTCGGCGATTTCAACACCTACCTTTCCGAGTCGGTGCTGGCGCGCATTCAGTTCATTCTGCGCTTCAACGGCGAGCGCCCGGCCGAATATGACGTGCGGCGGCTCGAGAAGAAGATTGCGGCCCTGTCGCGGAGCTGGCGCGACGATCTGCAGTCGGCCATGGTCGAAGGCTATGGCGAGGAGCAGGCGAACCGCTTGATGCAGCAGTATCGCGAGGCGTTTCCCAGCAGCTACCGCGAGGACTTCTCCGCGCGTACCGCCGTCTACGATATCCATCATCTCAGCGAGCTGGATGCACCGGCGCCGATCAGCCTCAGCCTGTACCGGCTGGTCGAGGAGAACATCGACGGGGTCAACCTCAAGCTGTTCCACGCCGACCACCCCATCCCGCTCTCCGATGTGCTGCCGGTGCTCGAGAACCTGGGGCTGAGGGTGATCAGCGAGCGTCCCTACGATATCCAGTGCCCCGAGCGGACCTACTGGATTCACGATTTCACGCTCGAGCATCGTGGCGACGGCGTCGTCAATCTGCAGGAAATGCGTGACGTGTTCATCGAAGCGTTCACGCGGATCTGGACCGGCGATGCCGAGAGCGATGCCTTCAATCGTCTGGTCATCGGCGCCAACCTGGCCTGGCGCGAGGTCGCCGTGCTGCGTGCCTATGCCCGCTATCTCAAGCAGTTGCGGTTCGGGCTGTCGCAGGACTACATCGCCAACACCCTGGCGAGCCATCCGGAGATCACCCGCGAGCTGGTGACGCTCTTCGAACTGCGCTTCGACCCCGACGACACCGCCAGCGAGGACGAGGTCGACGAGTGCGTGGCCCGCATCGAGGGTTTGCTCGATCAGGTGGCCAGCCTCAATGACGACCTGCTGCTGCGCCGTTACGTAGCGCTGATCCAGGCCACGCTGCGGACCAATTACTATCAGCAGCGCGAAGACGGCGAGCCCAAGGACTACATCGCCTTCAAGCTCGAGCCGACGCGGGTGCCGGACATGCCCAAGCCGCGACCGATGTTCGAGATTTTCGTCTACTCGCCGCGTGTCGAAGGGGTACATCTGCGTGGCGGCAAGGTCGCGCGCGGCGGGCTGCGCTGGTCCGACCGCCACGAGGACTTCCGGACCGAAGTGCTGGGGCTGGTCAAGGCGCAGCAGGTCAAGAACGCGGTGATCGTGCCGGTGGGCGCCAAGGGCGGCTTCATCTGCAAGCGCATGCCCGAAGGCGCCGATCGCGACGTCGTGCAGAAGGAAGGCATCGCCTGCTACCAGATCTTCATTCGCGCCCTGCTGGACGTGACCGACAATCTGGAAGGCGGCGACGTGGTACCGCCCGAACGCGTCGTGCGTCACGACGATGACGACCCCTATCTGGTGGTGGCCGCCGACAAGGGCACCGCCACCTTCTCGGACATCGCCAACGCCATCTCGCTGGAGTACGGCCACTGGCTGGGCGATGCCTTCGCCTCCGGCGGCGAGCATGGCTACGATCACAAGAAGATGGGGATCACCGCCAAGGGGGCGTGGGAATCGGTCAAGCGCCATTTCCGCGAAATGGGCCTCAATACCCAGGAAACGCCCTTCAGCGTGGTGGGGATCGGCGACATGGCGGGGGACGTGTTCGGCAACGGCATGCTGCTGTCCGACAAGATTCGCCTCGTGGCCGCCTTCAACCACCGGCACATCTTCGTCGATCCCGACCCGGATCCGGCGGCGTCGTTCAAGGAGCGTCAGCGGATGTTCGAACTGGCGCGCTCGAGCTGGGAAGACTACGACACCTCCTTGATCTCCAAGGGCGGGGGCGTGTTCTCGCGTGATGCCAAGTCGATCACCATCACGGCCGAGATGAAGAAGGCCTTCGACATCGAGGCCGGCAAGCTGTCACCCAACGAGCTGATTCGCGCGATTCTCGTGTCGCGTTATGACCTGCTCTGGAACGGGGGCATCGGGACCTACGTCAAGGCCGCCGACGAGACCCATGCCGATGTCGGCGACAAGGCCAACGACGCCCTGCGCGTCGATGGCGGCGAGCTGCGCTGCCGCGTGGTCGGCGAAGGCGGCAACCTGGGGCTGACCCAGCGCGGTCGCATGGAGGCGGCGGAGAAGGGCGTGCGCGTCAACACCGACTTCATCGACAACGCCGGCGGGGTCAATTGCTCCGACCATGAGGTCAACATCAAGATCCTGCTCGACGACATCGTCAAGCGCGGGGACATGACCGACAAGCAGCGCAACCAGATGCTGGCGGAGATGACCGAGGAAGTCGGGGAGCTGGTGCTGCGCGACAACTATCGTCAGACCCAGGCGCTCTCGCTGTCGGAAATTCTCAGTCAGCAGGGCATGGGACCGTATCGCCGCTTCATCAACGAACTGGAAGCCGCGGGCGGCCTGGATCGCGAGCTGGAGTTCCTGCCTTCCGACGAGGTGCTGATCGAGCGCGCCAATGCGGACAAGGGGCTGACGCTTCCCGAACTCTCGGTGTTGATCTCCTATGCCAAGAGTGCCCTGAAGACCGATCTGATCGCCTCCGATCTGCCGGACAACCCGCACGTGCAGCGGCACATGGCACGCGCCTTTCCCCATACGCTGGTCGAGCGCTTCTCGGACGAGATGTATCAGCATCGCCTGAAGCGCGAGATCACCGCCACGCAGATCGCCAACGACCTGGTCGATCACATGGGCATCTCGTTCGTGCGGCGTCTGCGCGATTCCACGGGCGCCTCGCGTGCCGAGGTGGCGCGTGCCTACATCATCGCGCGTGACTGCTTCAATCTCGAAGGGCTCTGGGAGCAGATCGAGGCGCTCGACTATCAGGTCGACAGCCAGGTCCAGTACGGCATGATGCTGGACCTGATGCGCTTGCTGCGTCGGGCCACGCGCTGGTTCCTGCGTCACCGCACCAGCCAGGGCATTCAGGAGGCCATCGAGTACTTCGCGCCGCGCGTCACGCAATTGCAGGAGAACATCGGCAAGCGCCTGCGCGGCGAAGATCGCGAGACGTGGGATACGCGCCGCGATGAGCTGGAAAAGGCCGGAGTGCCCCAGCGTCTGGCGAGCGTTATCGCGGCGGCCGGCAGCCTCTACGCCGGTCTCGGCATCATCGAGGCGGCGCGGGCCACCGACGAGAAGGTGCAGCGCGTGGCCGAGGTCTACTACGAGATCGGTCATCGCCTGGAGCTGCCGTGGATGAACGGCCAGATCAATGCCCTGAAGGTGCGCGACAGCTGGCAGGCGCAGGCGCGCGAAACCTTCCGCGACGACCTCGATCGCCAGCAACTGGCGCTCAGCATCAGTGTGCTCAAGATGGAAGGCGCGCCGCGTGACGTGGAGCCTCGCGTCGACCAGTGGCTGGAGCGGCATGCCGGGCTGGTCGAGCGCTGGTGCGGTCTGCTCGACGAAGTGCGTTCGGGCTCTCAGGGCGGCTTCCCGTTGTTCGCCGTGGCCATTCGTGAGCTGGTCGATCTCGCCGAGAGCAACGGCGAGGGGTGACTCCGGTCACGCCACCCCGAGCGCCATGTTCGGGGTGGCGTCGTTGGCGAGGCTGATAGCGTCAGGTAAGGTGGCATGACGTCGTGGCGTGGCGTTTGCCGGTCGCTTGCGCATCGCCTCTCATCGTGACGACAAGGCAGCACAATTTTCCTCCCAGCCGAGCCTGCAAAAGAGGCATGGGCGTTTAGGTCTCTGATATGCTGTGCCCCGACTCAGGTTCGAAGCCAAGTAGAGAAGCCCCATGAATCATCGCGTGATTACCACAATGCTTGTGGCCTTGGGACTGGCCGGAACGGCGCAGACGGCCATGGCGCAAAGCGCCGCGCAACAGAAGGCTCAGGAAGCGGCGGCCAAGATCGACCTTACCGATTTCTTGCAGTCGAGTTCCGACGCGCGCAGCCAGAGCTTTTTCTTCGGTGGGACGCAGACGCACCCTTTTACCGTCGAAAAGGCCGGGCGCTATCAATTCCGCAGCTCGACCCTGCCGGGCGACTCCGATGACTATCGTATCGAAGCGACGCTGCTCGACGCCCAGGGCAATGAAATTGCCTCGGAATCGGGGCTGGGTCAGAACGATGGCTTGACCATGGAGCAGCGCCTGGAACCTGGCGATTACATGCTGCGTGTATCCGGTCAGAAGTTCGGCACCAAAAAGACGGGAGGCAACAGCTTTGTTGTCACCGTCAGTGGTCTGGATGCCCAGGGCAACCGGCTGTCGAACGATGAGAGCGGCGTCGACGACGGTGGCGGCATCATGTTCGGCGGACCCGGCAAGGATGGTCGCACTACGGCCTTCGTCGATGACGAAGATGCCGTGGCAACCATCGCTGCGCCGCGCCCTGAAGCGACCGAGGCAGCCTCCGATGTGGCCGCCGGCGCCACGGCGTCATCGGGGGCCGCAGCAAGCAGCGATAATGATGGAGCTGCCGCGCAATCGGGTGACGAAGAGGACCTGCCGCAGGCGTTCGATGAAATCGTGGCCGATATCGCGATTCGTCAGCGCGGTGAAGTGCTCAGCTTCGATGTCGCCGAGGCAGGCACCGTGTCGGTGACCAGCTCGACCTTCCCCGGCAACGAAGGCACCTACCGTCTCGAGGCACGTATTCTCGACGAGAGCGGTGATGTCGTCGCAAGCGATGCGGGCGAGGGTTTCGAGGGCGACTTCGATATCGAGACCACTCTGCAGCCCGGGCGTTATCACATCTGGGTGAAGGGCCAGAAGTTCGGCTCCGCGATGAGTGGCGTCAACAACTATACGTTGCGTGTGCAGCAGCTCGACACGCAGCCGTAAGCGACGCCCGAGTGTCGATGCAGGGCCCGTCTCGCCGCATGGCGAGGCGGGCCCTGCGCTTTTGCATGCGCATGAGCTATACTAGCCGCCCGCCGTTTCCCGCTTTTCGTTTCGCCCGAGGACTCATGTACCCGCTGGCTCGCTCGCTACTGTTCCGTCTCGACCCCGAAACCGCTCACGGTCTCGCACTCGCTTCGCTGTCGGGGGCACATCGCCTCGGCCTGACCAAATGGCTCGGCGGCGAACGCGTCGAGGCACCGGTGACGCTCATGGGCCTGACGTTCCCCAATCGTGTGGGGCTGGCGGCAGGGCTCGACAAGAACGCCGAGCATCTCGATGCGCTGGGTGCGCTGGGGTTCGGCTTCGTCGAAGTGGGCACGGTGACGCCGCGTCCGCAAGCGGGCAATCCCAGGCCGCGTCTGTTTCGCGTGCCGGAACGCGGCGCGATCATCAACCGCATGGGATTCAACAACGCCGGCGTCGACCGACTCGTCGACAACGTGCGCAAGAGCCGGTACGCGGGCGTCATCGGCATCAACATCGGCAAGAACCTGGATACCCCGGTGGAACGCGCGGTGGACGATTACCTGACGTGCCTGCGCAAGGTGCATGCCCACGCGCATTACGTCACCGTCAATCTGTCGTCGCCGAACACGCCGGGGTTGCGCAACCTGCAATTCGGCGAGCATCTGGATGCGTTGCTGGGGACGCTGCGCGAGGAAAAGCGCCGCCTCGACGAGAGCCACGGCCGGACGGTGCCGCTGGCCGTGAAAATCGCGCCGGACATGCAGGCCGAGGAAGTGGCGCTGGTGGCGCGTTCGCTGGCTGACCATGAAGTGGACGCGGTCATCGCCACCAATACCACGATTGCGCGCGACGCGGTCGAGGGGCTGGCACATGCCGAGGAGTCGGGCGGCCTTTCCGGGCGGCCGGTATTCGAGCCTTCCAATGCGGTGATTCGCGAGTTGCGCCGACACCTGCCGACGCTGCCGATCATCGGCGTGGGCGGTATCGACAGCGGTGATGCGGCGAAGGCCAAGCGCGAGGCGGGCGCGGATCTCGTCCAGATTTATACCGGCTTTATCTACCGTGGGCCGTCGCTGGTGGGGGAGTGCGCGCGGGCATTGACATGACGGCGGGATGGCAAGGCGTCGTGGAAGCCGGTGGTGGAGCGCGCATGGCGGTCAACGCATGGCAACTAAAAAGGCCCGCGTCGCGGGCCTTGTCGTGGACCTGTCAATGGGGCGTTGAGCCAGGTGCCACCGAGGGTTCTTTCATCACAGTACCATGGGGTTCTTGTGGATGCCGGAAATCCCCGTCATGCCGGCCCACTGGTCCCCGCGACCTTCACGCCAACCGCTCATCCAGTATTCGCGGAGGTTGATGTCCTGGCTTGGGCAGTCATCGCGAGAGCGCCCTGTCATGCCAGCCTTGTATCCGTGAACATAAGCACGCTGGAAGCGATCACGTTTCTGTCGTTTCATCGGATGGCCTCTTTCAAGAACCTATTGTTGAGATCTGACAGTACATGCCGACAATGGGGGACCCATCACCGCCATGAACCGGGACGTCCGGACACGAAACGCATGCGTTTTCAGTAGCTACACTTCTAATCTTTAGCGCGTTGGCGCGGATTTGTCGACCAGCGATTTGGCATAAGCCAAACGTTCCATGTAAACCACAGGAATATGACCGGTGCGTGGCGCCGGGATGACGACTTTATGAACGACGTGCAATCCCAACCCTTGACGCTCTACATCGCCTGTCCGCGTGGGCTCGAGGGCTTGCTGGCCGATGAACTCGCGGACTTCGGCGCGGAGGTGACCGGCACCACCGTGGCGGGCGTCCATGCTCAGGCCGATACGGCGATGGCGTATCGCATCTGCCTGTGGTCGCGCCTGGCGAATCGCGTGGTGCTATGTCTTCTGCGCGAGCAGGGCATCGAACGTCCCGAGGCCCTGGTCGAGGCGGCGCGACGGGTGGACTGGGGCGCACACCTGCGCGCCGGGAGCAGTCTGGCCGTGGATTTTCACGGTCAATCCGAGCATATCCGTCATACCCGCTTCGGGGCGCAAAGCGTCAAGGATGGCATCGTCGATGCGATGCGCGCGGCCGGGCGCGAGCGGCCGGCCGTCGATCTCAAGACGCCCGATGCCCGTATCTATGCACACCTGCATCGTGGGCGTCTGCTGCTGGGGCTCGACCTGGTCGGAGGCAGCCTGCACCAGCGTGGCTACCGCCGTGACGCTGGCCACGCACCGCTCAAGGAAAATCTGGCCGCGGCCCTGTTGATGCGCGCCGACTGGCCCGCTCGGGCGCGGCGGGGCGAGCCCCTGGTCGATCCGCTGTGCGGCGCGGGGACATTGCTCATCGAGGCGGCGCTGATGGCGGCGGACATTGCCCCCCAACTGTCGCGCGACTATTTCGCTTTCGAAGCCTGGGAGGGGCACGACCCCGACGCGTGGCGGGAGCTCCAGCGCGAAGCGCAGGCGCGCGCCAACGTCGGACGTCGTCGTGTGAAGTCGAAGCTGTACGGGCGCGATCAGAGCCCGCCGGCGATCGCCGCCGCCAAGGCCAACGCCATGCGCGCGGGGATTCCCGCCCTGATCGATCTGCAGGGCGCCGAAGTGGCGCAACTCACGCGGCCGGAAGGCGTCGACGGGCCGGGGCTGGTCATCACCAACCCGCCGTACGGCGAACGCCTGGGCGAGCTCCCCGAGGTGGTGCCCATCTACGCCGCCCTGGGCGAGCGCCTGCGTGCCGAGTTCGAGGGCTGGCAGCTGGCGCTGTTCACCGGCAACCCCGACCTGGGGCATCGCACGGGGCTGCGTGCCGAAAAGCAGTATGCGTTCAAGAACGGGCCACTGGACTGCAAGCTGCTGCTGATCCCGGTCGTGGCGCAGCGTACCGAGCGCGAGACGTCCTCGGAAGGCGACGAGCCGCAGGGAGCAAGTGGGGCGACGTCCCGCCCCGGCCCACGCAACGACGGGGCCCAGATGTTCGCCAACCGTCTGGAAAAGAACCGCAAGCGGTTGAAGAAATGGCTCAAGCAGTCCGGCGAGCGCTGCTATCGGCTCTATGACGCGGACATGCCGGAATACGCCCTGGCAGTGGATGTCTACGGCGACCGTGTCCACGTGCAGGAGTATGCGCCACCGCGCTCCGTGGACCCGCGCCAGGCACAGCGTCGCCTGCTCGACGCTCTGGAAGTCATTCCGCAGGTCCTGGGTGTGCGTCCGGAAAGCGTGCATTACAAGCAGCGCACCCGGCAGGCGGGCAAGGCTCAGTATGCCAAGCAGGATGCCAGCGGCGAGCGGTTCGAGGTCAGCGAAGGCCCGGCGCGGCTATGGGTCAATCTGCGCGATTACCTGGATACCGGGCTGTTCCTGGATCATCGTCCGGTGCGCCGGCGGTTGCGCGAAATGGCCGACGGCAAGCGCTTCCTCAACCTGTTCTGCTACACGGGCACGGCCACGGTGCAGGCGGCCCTGGGTGGCGCGAGCGACAGCGTCAGCGTCGACCTGTCCAATACCTACCTGGCCTGGGCACGCGACAACTTCGCCCTCAACCGCCTCGATCCGAGCCGGCATCGCGTCGTGCGCGACGACTGCCTGCGGTGGCTGGAAACGGCGGGCAGCGAGTTCGACTTGATCTTCATGGATCCGCCGACGTTCTCCAATTCCAAGAAGATGGACGCCGTGCTCGACGTGCAGCGCGACCACGCACGGCTCATCGAGCTGGCCATGGCGCGCCTGGCGCCGGGCGGCACGCTGGTGTTTTCCAACAACCAGCGGCGCTTCGTGCTCGATGCCGCCGTCGGGGAACGCTTCGCGGTGGAGGACATCTCGGCACGCACGTTCGACCCGGACTTCTCGCGGCGTCCGGACCTGCATCACTGCTTTCTGATTCGCCACCGCTGAGCGGTGCCGGTAGCAGGGAGGTCGTGTGGTTCGGCGGCGCTCAGGCGCCGTCGAGCAGCGACAGCTGGCGCATGGCTTCCTGGGCTTCGGGGCTCGAGTCGTCGCTCGCCTCGAAGACCTTGGCGAAGCCGCGCGAGGTCTGGATATGCGCGACGTCCTCGAGCCATGTCATGGCCTGGGCGTAGCTGTCGGCCAGCTGGTGCTTGAGACCGCCGAACTGGGTGCCGATCTGCCCCCAGGCGCGGCTGAATATCCAGTCACCGAACATGTCCTGATGGACATGCACGAGGACGTAGTCGTGTTCACTTTCCCAGCGGACGATCACGCGAACTCCTGGTGGCGCCGTGATGACGGCGATGAAACATGACGATGCGTCACCACCTCATGACGGGCTTGTGACGTATCTTTCGCGGGCCTACTATCGAATACCGGCAAGCTGGCCCCGGATGCCTGTATCGGGGCGGCCGTGACCGGCCAAGAGGCGCCTTGCGCGTATTGTAACCGGCCGCCGGACTTGGACAAGGGAGAAAAGAGAAGGTCATGCGCATCCTGGTCGATGAAAACATTCCCCTGGCGGACGAATTCTTCGGAGAGCTGGGCGACATCACCCGCTTGCCCGGCCGCGATATCGACGCGGCGGCGGTACGCGAGCAAGACCTGCTGGTCGTGCGCTCGATCACCCGCGTGGATGCGGCGCTTCTGGAAGGTTCCCGCGTGCGCTTCGTCGGCACCTGCACCATCGGTACCGATCACGTCGATCTCGATTACCTGCGCGAGGCGGGCATCGGGTTCGCCAATGCTCCGGGATGCAATGCCGACTCGGTGGTCGACTACGTGCTCTCGAGCCTGCTGCTGCTGGCCGAGGAGGATGGCTTCCATCTGGCCGGCAAGACCATCGGCATCGTCGGAGTCGGCAACGTGGGCAGCCGCCTGGCGGAGCGTCTCGACGATCTCGACGTCGAATGCCTGCTGTGCGATCCGCCACGCGCCGAGGCGGAAGGGCGCGAGGATTTCCTGTCGCTCGATGCGCTGCTCGAGCGGGCCGAGATCGTCTGCCTGCATACGCCGCTGGTGACGGAGGGCGAGCATGCGACCCGGCACCTGCTCGACGCGTCGCGCATCGACGCCCTGGCGCCGGGCACGGTGCTGATCAACGCCGGGCGTGGCGCCTGTGTCGATAACCAGGCCCTGCGCGAGCGGCTGCAGCGCGCCAACGACCTGCGGGTGGTGCTCGACGTGTGGGAAAACGAGCCCGGCATCGACCCCGCGCTCTACGACCTCGTGGACATCGCCACGCCGCATATCGCCGGGCACAGCATCGACGGCAAGATGCGCGGCACCGAGCTGGTCTATCAGGCGGCGATGCGTCAGTTCGGGCTGCCGGCACGCAAGAAGCTGGGGCAGCTCAAGCCTGACCCCTGGCTGCGCAAGATCGTGCTGACGCCCTGGGCGCCGCCGCTTGAAGCGCTCTCGCTATGCACGCGGGCCTGTTACGACGTGCGCCGCGACATGCTGGCATTCGACCGCTACCGGCGGCGCATGGGCATGGCAACGGGCTTCGACGCCTACCGTGCCGAGTATCCGCTGCGTCGCGAGTTTTCCACCTTGCGGGTCGAGCTCAAGCAGAACAAGGGCGGCCTGCGCGATGCCCTCGAAGGCTTTGGCTTCAAGGTCAAGCTGTCCAGCAAGTAGCACGTGGCAAGTAGCAAGCGGCACGTGGCATGTCGCCTGACGTCATGCAGCGTGCCGAGATGAAAACACCCACCGACCTTTTGATGACATTCCAGGCCGGTGGGTGTTTTGCGTTGCGCAGCAGCCTGCCGCGATCATTCGCGATAGGCGCTTTCCTTGAGGGCACGGATGCGGTCGTCCAGCGGCGGGTGGCTGGCGAACAGCCGTTCCATCAGCTTGCGGGTCTGTCCGGTGGTGATGGCGAAGGCCGTCAGCGTATCCGGCATCTGATCGGGCATTTGCGTCTCGGCCTTGAGGCGCGCCAGGGCATTGATCATCGCGCCGCTGCCGGCGAGCTTGGCACCGGCGGCGTCGGCGCGGTATTCGCGGAAGCGCGAGAACCAGGCCACTACCATCGAAGCCACCAGGCCGAAGACGATTTCCGCCACGATCACGACCGCCATGTAGCCGAAAAAGCCCAGGCCGCCGCCCTCGTCGTCGCGACGCAGGAAGCTATCCACCAGTTGCGCCACGATCCGCGCAAAGAACATCACGAAGGTGTTGAGAACCCCCTGGATGAGCGCCAGGGTGACCATGTCGCCGTTGGCGACGTGGCCGATCTCGTGCGCCAGTACCGCGCGGATTTCCTCGGGACGCATGCGTTCGAGCAGGCCGGCGGAAACCGCGACCAGGGCATCGTTCTTGTTCCAGCCCGTGGCGAAGGCGTTGGACTGTTGCGCGGGGAAGATCGCCACCTCGGGCATCTTGATGCCTGCGTCGCGCGCCAGTTCGCCGACGGTGTCGAGCAACCAGCGCTCGGTGGCGTTGCCGGGCTGTTCGATCACCTTGGCCTTGGTGCTCATCTTCGCCATCCACTTGGAAATGAACAGCGACACCAATGAGCCCGCCATGCCGATCACGAAGCAGAAGATCAGCAGGCTGTTCATGTTGAGCCCGTTGGCGTTGAGGTAGGGTTCCACGCCTAGCAGTCGCAACGTAATACTGGCCACGAGCACCACGGCCAGGTTGGTCGCCAGGAAAAGCAGAATTCGCATCATCGGTGGGTTCCCTCAGTCAGTGAGTCAACAATGGGTATGTCGATTCTCGTTGGCCATTAGATACGGCGTCTTGCCCCGGGTTTCAAGGCAAACATCGTTTTTCGTTGAAAGAACGATGATTTGCCCAGGCCAGACATGGCCCGGGCAAATGCCGCCTCATTGACGGTAACGCGACAGGAAGTTGGCGAAGCGGTCCAGGGCGTCGCCGAGCTGATCGGCCCACGGCAGGGTGACGATGCGCACGTGGTCCGGCGAGGGCCAGTTGAAGGCCGTGCCCTGTACCAGCAGGATCTTTTCCTGCAGGAGCAGGTCGAGCACCAGCTTCTGGTCGTCCTGAATGTTGAAGACCTCGGGATCGAGACGCGGGAAGGCGTAAAGCGCGCCCTTGGGCTTGACGCAGCTGACGCCGGGAATGGCATTGAGCTTGTCGTAGGTAATGTCGCGCTGAGCGAGCAGCCGCCCGCCGGGCAGCACCAGGTCGTTGATCGACTGATAGCCGCCGAGCGCCGTCTGGATGGCGTGCTGGGCGGGTACATTGGCGCACAGACGCATCGAGGCCAGCATGTTGAGGCCCTGGATGAAATCGTCGGCCCGCTGTTTGCCGCGGTTGCCGGACAGGATCATCCAGCCGCTGCGGAAGCCGGCGCAGCGGTAGCTCTTGGAGAGGCCATTGAGCGTCACCACGAGCTGGTCGTCGTCGGCCAGTGCGCCGGTGGATACGTGCTCGACGTCGTCGTAGAGGATCTTGTCGTAGATCTCGTCGGAAAACACCACCAGCCCATGACGCCGCGCGATCGCCAGCAGTTCCTTGACCACTTCCGGCGGATAGACGGCGCCAGTGGGGTTGTTGGGGTTGATGAGGACGATGGCCTTGGTGTGCGCGGTGATCTTGTCGCGCACGTCGTTCAAGTCCGGCGCCCAGTCGGACTGCTCGTCGCACAGATAATGCACCGGGCGTCCACTGGCGAGATTGGTCGCCGCCGTCCACAACGGATAGTCGGGGGCGGGAATCAATACCTCGTCGCCATCGTCGAGCAGTGCCTGCATGGCCATGACGATCAACTCGGAGACGCCGTTGCCGATGAAGACATCCTCGATGCCTACATCGGGAATCCGCTTGCGCTGGCATTCCTGCATGATCGCCTTGCGTGCCGAGTACAGCCCCTTGGAATCGCAGTAGCCCTGTGCCGTCGGCAAGTTGCGCATCACGTCCTGAAGGATTTCCTCCGGGGCTTCGAACCCGAAGGGCGCGGGGTTGCCGATATTGAGCTTGAGGATGCGTTGCCCTTCGTCCTCGAGGCGCTTGGCGTGGTCGAGCACCGGGCCGCGAATGTCATAACAGACGTTGTCGAGCTTGTGCGATTTCCGAATGGGGGTCTCGGTATCCATGGGGCTTCCGTTTGCTGCGCAGCCGATGGGGTGGAGGCGGTGTTTCCGTACCGTCGGGGCGGGCTGCCGCGCCGTTTCCTAGCATACCGTGGCGCGCGGGCCACGCAAATGGCGCGCGCCTGATATCACCTCGTGCAAGGCGATATCAGGCGCGACGGATGGCTGCGGCCTCAAGCGGAAGGCGGTGCATCCGTGGCAGTCTCGGGGTCGCTTTCCTCGGGGAGGGGGATGTCGTCCGGGGTTTCCAGCGTGAGGCGTCCGAGCTTGCCGTCGCGCAGCTCATGCAGCAACACCTCGGCGCCGCGATGCATGTCGACGATGCCGCCGGCGCGCAGGCCGCCACGCTTGCTGGCGATGGCCTCGACGATGGCCTGGCCATCGAAGCCGGCGAGTGCCAGCAGGTCGCGATGTGGAGGGCCATCGGCCTCGACGCTGCCGGCATCGGGGTTGGGAGCATAGCTGGGCAGCGTCTTGAGCTTGTAGCGTGCCTTGAGGGCCTCGGGATAACGCTTGGCCAGTTCGGCGGCGGCGACGATGGCGACATCGCTGTATTCCATGGCGGTATCGCGAATCGCGCCGCTGGCCGCCAGGCGGTAGGCGCTGGCCTGGTCCTCGATCTTCGGCCACAACACCCCCGGGGTGTCGATCAGGGCGACGCGGCCATCCAGACGAATCTTCTGCTGACGCTTGGTGACCGCCGGTTCGTTGCCGGTCTTGGCGATTTTCTTGCCGGCCAGGCCGTTGATCAGGGTCGACTTGCCGACATTGGGAATGCCCATCACCATCACGCGCACGTCACGGTCGGCACGCACATGACCGGCCAGTTCGTGACACAGGGCGGGAATCCGCTTCAACTCGCGCGCCTGGGTGGTGGTGACCGCCAGGGCACGGGTGTCCGGACGCTCATTGAAATAGGCCACCCAGCGCTCGGTCTGTTCGGGGTCGGCCAGATCGGCCCGCGAGAGTACCTTGAGCACCGGCTTGTGCTCGGTCAGTTCGGCCAGCATGGGGTTGGCGCTGGAGTAGGGCAGGCGGGCGTCGAGGACCTCGAGTACCACGTCGATCTCCGGCAGCGCCTCCTTTATCTGGCGGCGGGCCTTGTGCATGTGTCCGGGATACCAACCCAGCATCGTCTCTCTC
Source organism: Chromohalobacter sp. (assembly GCF_039830575.1). Classification (NCBI taxonomy): domain Bacteria; kingdom Pseudomonadati; phylum Pseudomonadota; class Gammaproteobacteria; order Oceanospirillales; family Halomonadaceae; genus Chromohalobacter; species Chromohalobacter sp. Next base: position 200,529 of record NZ_JBDOOX010000013.1, read on the forward strand.
CAGCTCGCAACAAACGGCCGCCCATGGTAGCAGAGCGAGGCCCGCTAGCGGAGTGGCGGCCGCGATGAATCGCACCTCGGGCGAGCGATTCATCGGCGAGGGGAAGCGCCAGAGATCACTCCCCGGGATGGAAGTCGAGCGATACCGAATTGATGCAGTAACGCAGCCCCGTGGTGTCCTGAGGTCCGTCGGGAAACACATGGCCCAGGTGCGAGTCGCAGCGACGGCATGTCACCTCGATGCGACGCATGCCGTGTGACGTGTCCAGATGCTCCTCGACACTCGCATCGGCCAGCGGACGATCGAAGCTGGGCCAGCCACAGCCGGCATCGAACTTGTGCTCGTTTTCGAACAACGGCGCTCCGCAACAGACGCAGTGGTAGATGCCTTGTTCGTCGGAGACCTGGTAGTCGCCGGTGAACGGGCGCTCGGTGCCTTTTTCGCGCGTCACCCGGTACTGCTCGGGGGTCAGTTGCTGTTGCCACTCGTGTTCGCTTTTCTGGACTTTCTCGCTCATGGTCGACTCCTGTTGCTTGTGGCGCGGTCATCGTGACGATCACCGCGATATGCCATGCCTTGGGGGCCCCACGGGGATGGGCGTTGTCTGGTCAATGACATGGGGGCATGGCAGCGACAAGAAAAGGGTGTCGAGACAGAGGGTTGACACCCAAGGGGGTGCCCAGTAATATGCGCCGCACCTCGACGAGGCGAGTGACGACACGTCCCATTCGTCTAGTGGCCTAGGACACCGCCCTTTCACGGCGGTAACAGGGGTTCGAACCCCCTATGGGACGCCAACTCACCTCGTGTGGCTGGAAATGCGGGAATAGCTCAGTGGTAGAGCATCGCCTTGCCAAGGCGAGGGTCGCGAGTTCGAATCTCGTTTCCCGCTCCAAAATGCGTCCCATTCGTCTAGTGGTCCAGGACACCGCCCTTTCACGGCGGTAACAGGGGTTCGAACCCCCTATGGGACGCCACTTCCAGTCAGTACGAGGCAGCAGTACGGTGTCATTGTGATGCGGGAATAGCTCAGTGGTAGAGCATCGCCTTGCCAAGGCGAGGGTCGCGAGTTCGAATCTCGTTTCCCGCTCCAAATACACCTCCCCCCGATTTACGTCCCATTCGTCTAGTGGTCCAGGACACCGCCCTTTCACGGCGGTAACAGGGGTTCGAACCCCCTATGGGACGCCACTCTTGTCGTTTCGCTTTTGATCTCGATGCTTGCCTTGCGGTCCACGCATGAGGGCGAATGCCCGTGATGTGGGGCGTCCGAATGATGGAACGTCACGCGTCGAGCGCGGCAGGCGGGACGGCCGGTATCGCGGGACGTTGATTTTTCACGATATGCCCGCACTATTTGCTTTCTTTGCAAAGTATTTTCTTCGTAACGCTTTCTTCGAATATCAAGAATTGGGTGCGCCAGATGGCAGAACCAGCACTGTCCATCCGCGGGCTGACCAAGGTCTACGGTAATGGCTTCAATGCCCTCAAGGGCATCGATCTCGACGTCGCCGAAGGCGACTTTTTTGCGCTTCTCGGTCCCAACGGGGCGGGCAAGTCGACGACACTAGGCATCGTCTCGTCCCTGGTGCAGAAGACGGCCGGCAAGGTGAGCGTGTTCGGTATTGATATCGACCGCGACTTCGCCAAGGCCAAGTATCACCTCGGCGTGGTGCCGCAGGAATTCAACTTCAACCAGTTCGAGAAGGTCGAGGACATCGTCCTGACCCAGGCGGGCTATTACGGCATGCCGATGCGCGAGGCCAAGCCGCGCGCCGAGCAGCTGCTGCGCGATCTCGGTCTGTGGGACAAGCGCAAGGGGAGTGCGCGCATGCTCTCCGGCGGCATGAAGCGCCGCCTGATGATCGCGCGTGCCTTGATCCACCGCCCGCGCCTGTTGATTCTCGACGAGCCGACCGCCGGGGTGGATATCGAGTTGCGCCGCAGCATGTGGGAGTTCATGCAGCGGATCAATCGTGAAGGCACCACCATCATCCTCACCACGCATTATCTGGAAGAGGCCGAGAGCCTGTGCCGCAACATCGCCATCATCAACCACGGCGATATCGTCCAGAACACCAGCGTGCGTGACCTGCTGGCCCAGCTCAACACCGAGACCTTCCTGCTCGATCTGGCCCGGCCGGTCGAGACCGCGCCGGAACTGGAAGGCTTCAGCGTGGAACGTGTCGACGCCACGCAACTGGCGCTGTCGGTCGAGCGTGGCCAGCGCCTCAACGACGCCTTCGCGCAATTCTCCGCACAGGGCTTCGAAATCGTCTCGATGCGCAATCGCGCCAACCGCTTGGAGGAAATGTTCGTGTCGATGGTCGAGCACGCCAATGCCGAAAGCGGCCGGTCCACCGACAAGGTGGAGGTGCGCTCATGAATGCCTGGCAGACCTGGATCGCGCTTTGGACCCTGGTGACCAAGGAAGTGCGCCGCTACATGCGCATCTGGCCGCAGACGCTGCTGCCGCCTTCGATCACCATGACCATGTACTTCATCATCTTCGGCAACCTGATCGGCTCGCGCATCGGGCCCATGGACGATATTCCCTACATCGATTACATCGTGCCCGGTCTGATCATGATGGCGGTGATCACCAATAGCTACTCCAACGTGGCCTCGAGCTTCTTCTCCAACAAGTTCCAGCGCAGCGTCGAGGAGATGATGGTCTCGCCGATGCCCAACTGGGTGATTCTCGCCGGTTTCGTGATCGGCGGTGCTTCACGCGGCCTGGCCGTGGGCTTGATCGTCACCGTGGTCTCGATGTTCTTCACCGACCTCTCGATTCACCATCCCTGGGTGACCATCGGGGTGGTGATCATGACGGCGCTGCTGTTTTCCATCGGCGGGTTCATCAACGCCCTGGTGGCGCACAAGTTCGACGACATCTCGATCGTGCCGATCTTCGTGCTGACGCCGCTCACCTACCTGGGCGGGGTGTTCTACTCGATCAACATGCTGCCGGACTTCTGGCAGGGCGTGTCGATGGTCAATCCCATTCTGTACATGGTCAACGCCTTCCGCTACGGCATTCTCGGGGTCTCGGACATCCCGGTCGGCGGAGCGCTGGTGGCCATCGCGGTCTTCATCGTGGTGTTCTTCGCGGTGGGGCTGTGGATGCTCGACCGTGGCAAGGGGATCCGGAGCTGACATGAGCGAACGTGACAAAACCCTCGAGCATGCGCCGCTGGGTCGCGAGTCCGCGTATCCCGAGCACTACGACGCCGGCCTGCTGTTTCCCATTCCCCGGCAGGCCAACCGCGCGCCGCTGGGGCTCGATGATGCCGCGCTGCCGTTCGAGGGCGAGGACGAGTGGTACGCCTTCGAGCTTTCCTGGCTCGACGCGAAGGGCAAGCCGATCGTCGCCGTGGCCCGGTTCCGGCTGCCCGCCGACTCCCCCTCGCTGATCGAATCGAAGTCTTGGAAGCTGTACCTCAACAGCTTCAACCAGACGCGCTTCGACAGCCGCGAGGCGGTGATCGACACGCTCGAGCGTGACCTGGCCCAGGCGGCGGGCGCGCCGGTGGCGGTGGCCCTGTTCGGCGTCGAGGACGATGCCCTGATGCCCCGAGCGCTGCCCGGCGAGTGCCTGGACGATCTCGACGTGAGCATCGAGCACTACACGCCGACTCCCGAGCTGATCGAAGTCGGCGAAGAGGCCGTCGAAGAAACGCTGCACTCGCATCTGCTCAAGTCCAATTGCCCGGTGACCGGCCAGCCCGACTGGGGCAGCGTGCTGATTCGGTATCGCGGCCCCCGGCTGGAGCGTGAGGCCCTGCTGAAGTATCTGATCTCCTACCGGCAGCATCAGGACTTTCACGAGCACTGCGTCGAGCATCTGTTCGTCGATCTCATGGCGCGGGCCAGGCCGGAGCGGCTGCTGGTCATGGCGCGCTACGTGAGGCGGGGCGGGCTGGATATCAGCCCCTGGCGGGGTACGCCCGGCGAGCGGCCGCCCACGCCACTCCGGCTGGCGCGTCAGTGAGCGTGCAAACTGACGCCATGCATTGAACACCGGCGGCTTCGGCCGCACATCATTACCCTATTCAGACGGCCAAGGAGATGTTCATGGATGCCATGACCTTACTGCACGAGCGCAGCTCGATGGGGAAACTGGCCGCGCCCGCCCCCGACCGCGACCAACTGGACGCGCTGTATCGTGCCGCCTTGCGTGCGCCCGATCACGACGCCCTGACGCCATGGCGGTTCATCGAGTTTTCCGGGGAAGGGCTCGACCGGCTGGGCGAGCTGTACGCCAAGGCCGAGCAGCGTCTCAATCCGCATATCGACGACGGCCACCTGGATGCCGCGCGCAAGAAGCCCAAGCGTGCGCCGATGATCATCGCGGTGATCGCCAAGGTCACGCCCGATCATCCCAAGGTGCCGCGTATCGAACAGCTGCTTTCCGCCGGTTGCGCGGCGCATGGCATCCTGCTCGCAGCGCAGGCGCAAGGCCTGGGCGCCATGTGGCGTACCGGCCACTACGCCTTCGACCCCACCGTGCGTGAAGGCCTCGGCCTCGCCGAGGACGACGAACTGGTCGGCTTTCTGTATCTCGGCCAGATGGGCGGGCGCCACAAGCCGCTGCCCGAGCGCGATCCGAGCGACTTCATCGAGCGCTGGTCGTGAACGCTACGCCACGCCGTCCGGGGGTGATGCATCCCCGCTTGCCGTTGCCCGAGGCCAGTGACGGAGACGACCTCGAGGACTTTCTCGCCTGGTTGCGAGAGGCGATCCCGCAGGTCGCGCATTACGGCATTCACTCGCCCGCCTGGGACGCGACGACGCTCCACTGGCAAGTCGCGCTGGATGCCAACCTCAATGACAAGGGCACCGGCTTCGGCGGCGCGCTCGCCGCCGAGACCACGCTGCTCGGCTGGTGCTGGACGACGCTGTGGCTGCGCGCCCGGGGCAGGGCGCAAGACGTGGTGATCGCCGAAGGCCAGCAGCGTTTTCTCGCCCCCGTCACCACGGACTATCACATGCAGTGTTTCCCTCTCGAAGCCGACGGCATCGCCCGGCTGGAGGCCTCGCTGGCGGAGAAGGGGAGAGGGCGCATCACCCGTCCAGCGCGTCTACTGCGGCGACACGCTCTGCATGGAAGCCCAGGGCAGCTACGCGGTACTCAAGTGATTCCCTGCCGAAAAGGAAAATCGCTTGCAAAACAGCACTTAGCTCGATAGTATGTGCGCCGTTCTGACGGACATGGTCAACGCCACCCGACGGGACGACAATTTGCGGAGGGGTGTCCGAGTGGTCGAAGGAGCGCGCCTGGAAAGTGCGTAAGTCGAAAGGCTTCGAGGGTTCGAATCCCTCCCCCTCCGCCAGAATCTAGAAAAGCCGCTGAGCCATCAGCGGCTTTTTTTGTGCCTGCCTTTTGGAAGTGATGCCCCGCACTTCTTGGGTTTCTAACCTCGTCTTCACCATCCCCGTTTGGTCGCATATCCGCTCATTTAGGAATGACAGAGACCTTGGCTTTCGGTAGTGTGTCCTAAGTGTTTTGAGTGGTAGGCGGATGTTATAGCCCTTAGCCACTCGGGACTAGCTCAGATGCAAGGTTGGAGTGCGTGTCGCCAAGTGGGAAGTATTGCATCCCGGCAGGTCTTGGGTGGATAAATGCCAGCCTTGCGTCGAGTCGCAGGAGCAAGTGATCCAAGAGGCAAGGAATCATCTACGGAACAACCCCTTTTTGAAGATAACTCCATGATCAGTGCATGATGCCGTCACGCGCTTCCACATCTTGACAACGGTTTTTCAGTTTCACATGTCCTTAGATCAGTGCAAGCACCTCCTGGCCGAGCTCGAGCGGATGGAGGTCTATCGCCCATCCCGGCACCGGCAACCTTTCGAGCAAGGAGTTTCGACTTTTTCCAGGTTCACCCTCGGGCTTGGCTTAGTCCTTTTTACGATCCTCTTGGTGTTTGCCGCTTATCAGAAATGGTGCGGGGAGCTCGAGGTGGCCATGGCCAATTTTGCCGTGGGAATTGGAATAGCCAGTATACTGTTCGCTCTACTTTCCTTGTTATCGCCATTGGTCCTCTTCGTTTGGTATTGCCTGAGATGGAAGAGCATTACATACCGGGACTTGGAAAAGGCGTTTGAGCACGATTTCGATATCGTGGAATCCCTTAAGCAATTCCCCGTGGGGACTCTCTCCTACACAAAGCGTTGGCTCGAGACGAAGGTATCTAGATTCGAGCGACGCACGAGCTTCTTCTTCGGATCCAAAACTGCCGCGTTCTCGCTTCTTTTCCTCTCTCTGAGCCTTGTGGATCGAGTGGGCGGCTTTGAGGTCTTATCGAGGACCATTGGTCACAAAATCAACGCGGCTAATTTCGGTGATTGGCTAGCTGTTTGGGCACTGGCGTTCGTGCTGGGTCTTTCCCTGGCCGCCTTGGTGATGAGAAGGCTCACGGCGAAGTATAGCCATCAGGCCGAGATCGTGGGCCTTGCACTCGAGGCGAAGGGGGAACAGGCCTAGAACTCTTCCCCTTTGACCTCACACTGCACTCGCGTACCAAAGCTGTTGTCATCGAGTGAATCCACCACTTCCTTGACCAGCCAGGGCGTGGCGTCGATATCTGGTTTGAAGCCACGGGCCGTAAGTGGCGATTCGGGGAGGATGTCGACGCGACCTTCGTCAAGGGTGAAATCGTAGGTCGCTTCGCCGCGTTGCGCGCGCGCCGCCATTCGGCTTTGGCGGCAGGCGTCGGTCCGGCTGGCGTAGGTGGGGCGCAATTCCTCGGCATCATCGTCGCTGCCGGCGATGACAAGCTGCCGCTCGGCGTTTGCCTTGTCATAACAGTAGGCGATGATGCCGGTATAGGCATCACGATCGGTGGCGCTGTAGCGGTGCCGGTCGCTAGCGCTTCGGGTGAGGGTGACGGCCGGCATGGCTAGGCCGCTGATTGTCAGCGCTTCGGCGACCTTGGTGAACAGCATGCGGTCGCGTAGGCCGGACAGGTGGGTGCGGGCGGCGCGCGCCACGATGCCCATGAAACTGACCCGCATCGTCCAGCCCGCTATCGTTGGTCGGAGCGCCCGCGTGCGCCTGCTGTTCTATTCGGGCGGTCAAGCCCGGCCGCTAATTTGGCAGCGATAGTGGGATAATGGCTTAATAGAGTAAAGGGTCAACTTTTTGCGGCTGGTGCGAAAACGTGCCTACTTTGGACAGCAAATGGGGCTACGGAGTCAGCGGGATGGGCTTGGCATGTTTGTGCAACATCCACTAACTTGGAGATCCTGAATGAACCGATTTTTGCAATCCCTGAGAAATCTCCAGGTGGTGCTGAGACGCCCTCTGGCGGAGTGGGACTCATGGGCACTGGCTATTCTCGGTGCTACGACTTTCTGTATCGCAGGGTACTGGGGCCTGACCATCAAAGCCGTGATCGGCGAGCTGATTCATGCGACGAACGATGCGGGGATCACACTCATGGCGCTTGTACTATGGGGACTCGTGGGGATGCTGGGCGTTGTGATTTGGGTGTTTGGCTGTATTGCGGCGCGATGTCACCTCGTTCTGTTCGCACGACACTTCTGAGTGCTGCCTGCCGTCCATCTCCTGGACAGCTTTTCCAAGGTCGCCCATCAGAGCGCTTCATTAAGGCCTCCTCCAGCCCGCGGCACCTTACGGTCACAATAGGTGGGTTGAGTATTATAGGTCAGGAAAGGAGGGGGCTCACTTTAGATGCGCCTGAGGTTTGAGTTAGGTGCGGAGAAATGATGCATTGTTTAGGAGATGTGCTAGTTTGACGCTGAAAACCATCAAGGAATGGCGAGGATGGGATGCTCATGGAAAAAGTACTTGATAAGGAAAAATATGTTGGTTGCCCGGTCTGTAACCGAGAGATGAAGAAGAAAAATCTTCCAAAGCATTTGAGGCGAGAGCATTCTGCAGAGGGTGTCATAAATGTAAAAAAGCCCACGTTCAACACCTCTGACGCCAAGGCAAGAAGAGCATTCCGTAAGGCAAATGATAAGAAAGTCGTGTCGAATCATTCGCTGCGAGATATGAGCCCGGCGCAGCGGCGTAGACATCTGGACGCGCTTGATAGGCCCGATCGTGAAGAGAGCAGGGACATCATGGATAGTGGCCGTGTCTTCCATGGAGGAGGGTATGGTCTGGGGAAAAGCCGTAAACACTAATGTTAAATAGCTGTCAAAGTTTGAAATGGTCTAATTTCTTTCTGCACCGCCAGCGCTTTAGAGTGCCTTTTAAAACCTGCCTTGAAGCTTGTTCAAACAGACCAGGGAGCAGCCCAGCAGCGTAAAGGCATAATGGATATCGACTCGCCGTTCATAGCGCATGGTGAGTCGCCTCATCCGGCCCAGCCAGGCAAAGGTTCGTTCGGCAAGTGTTCCAGCAGCGTCTGATGCAAGCGTTCCCAGACGCCCGCTTCCTGCCAGTCGCGTAGGCGCCGCCAACAGGTCACGCCGGAACCGCGGCCCATCTCTTGAGGCAACATCTCCCAAGGGATACCCGAGCGCAGGACGAACAGGATGCCTGTCAGGGCTGCACGATTGGAAACGGGAGGTCGGCCGCCACGCGGCTTGGGCTGAGGCGGAGGCAGTAGCGGCTCGACAATTAGGCCAGAGTTCATCGGATCCGATCTTCTTAGCCATGCCCAAAATCTAGGAATGGCTGGAGCCGCTTTCAAGGTTTTGAAAGGCGCTCTTAGAGCCGCCTCCGGCAGCCGGCTCCCTTGTATTTGGATGAGTGCCCTGTCGTGAGACTCCTCGTGCGACGTCACTCCCCCCGCCTGCGCGCTAAACCTGTCACTTTTCACGCACTCGTGCAGGACGGTCAATACAGTCTGACCGCTGATATAGCAGCGGTCGGGAAGTGGGTCATCAGACGGTACGACACCGTGAACGCCTAGCGCCCTAGCATCCGGTGTAGCGTGTCGTCACGCCGAATCAACCGGTGGTAGCCGGCCATGAGGATATGTCCGGTCACCAAGGCAGAGAGGAACCAGGAAAGTGGCGCATGGAGTTGGCCGAACGCGGCGGCCCAGGGCACATCGGCGTCGGTCCAATACGCTGTGCCGAAGACATATACGCCGTAGCCTGCCCCCCAGGTGAATGCCATGCCCGACAGCGGCATCAGCAGCAGCACCAGATACATCAGCACGTGCCCCCATATCGCCGCCTTTTGAAGTGCGCCACGGTGCTCCGGCCGGTGCCTGAGCTGCGAGATGGCCCACAGCGTGCGCATGGCCATCAAGGCGAGAATGCCGACGCCGATGGTCGTGTGCCACTGCACGACAGCCTGACTGTAGACGTTTCCCTCCCACAGGATATTGAAGAACGAGCTGGTCAGCTGAAGGATGACCAGAATCGCGATGAGCCAGTGCAGGCATCGCGTGATGCTGCCGTAGTGGCTGGGTGAGTCGCTCAACATGGCGCAAGCCCGTATTAACAATAATGTTTCATATTCGCATCTTTGGATGCAGATTTCCTCATCGATGTTCTCGCTAGTCGGTGTGTCCCGGCAGGGGTTGCCGCGGTGCCTCTCGCTCCGCGATCACGAGCATCTGTGCCCATGGCGCTTTCAGCCCCAGCTTCTGCGGTCACTGGGCATGGCATGCCTGCACATGCGTGCCTTGCGCAGTCCTTCGACCATGCCTTGCGGCATTCCGGATATCCGGTTCTTGGCTATCCTGTTGGCAACATGTCATTGCCTGATGGCTGCGGGGAGAATCCATGCATACGCAAGATATCAACGCCTGGAGGCACGACCATGTCTTCGACCAGGACAGCGTCCGCTCGGGAGAGCGCCGTACGTTGATCGTCGTTCTGCTGACGCTGGTCACGATGTTCATCGAGATATTCGCTGGCATGGTGTATGGCTCGATGGCCTTGTTAGCCGATGGTCTCCACATGGGCTCTCATGCCACGGCTCTGGGCATCGCAGCATTCGCCTATGCGTATGCTCGCCGCCACGCTGGCGATCATCGCTTTAGCTTCGGTACCGGCAAGATCAATGCGCTGGGCGGGTTCACCGGAGCGGTATTATTGGTGGGCTTTGCGGTTTTCATGGGCATTGAAAGCATCAACCGTTTCTTCAACCCGGTCGCCATCGTGTTCGATAAAGCCATTCTGGTGGCGGGCGTCGGGCTGGTGGTGAATGGCATTTCCGCCTGGATTCTGGGGGCGCACGGGCATGACCATGAATCCGATCACGGCGGGCAGGATCACCATCATGAGCATGACCATAACCGGCGCTCCGCCTATTTTCACGTGCTAGCGGACGCCTTGACATCCCTGCTGGCAATCTTCGCCTTGCTGGCAGCGAAGTACCTTGGGTTGCAGTGGATGGACCCGATCATGGGCATCGTGGGGGCCATCCTGATAACCCGCTGGTCCTGGGGGCTGCTTCGCGATACCAGCCAGGTATTGCTGGACCGCCAAGTGCACGAGCTCGATGAGAAAATCCGAGATGTCATTGAAACCGGCACGAGTGACCGGATCAGCGATCTTCATGTCTGGTCGATCGGGCCGGGCATCTATGCCGGCATTATTGCGATAGTCTCCGATGCGCCTGCAACACCGCATGACTACCGGGATAGGGTGCGACAGCGACTGCCCCAACTGGTGCATGTCACGTTCGAAGTGGAGCAGTGCGCCGGGCATTGCCATCCGCAAGCCGCATGATCCAGCAGAAGAGGCCTCATATCGAGGCCGCTATCTTTGTCTAATGTCAGCGATCCGCTTATGCTGGACGTCGGGTTGATAGCAAAATGAAGGGTCATACCCGCCGATCAATCAACAATTAAGGTCTGCACAAGGAGTCTTCTGCAATGACCGTCAAGAAACCGCTTATCGGTGCTATTTCCGCGGTGGCCCTGGCCACCAGTATTTCCGCCCTGGCCGAACCGCTCAAGATCGGTGTGCTGGTGCCGCTGACCGGCGACCTGCAAAGCTATGGCGAACCCGCGCTCAAGGCGGCGCAACTCGCGGCCAAGGAGATCAATGCCGCCGGTGGCGTGCTCGGCGAAGACGTCGAGATCAGCAGTGGTGACACCCAGACCTCGCCGCAGCCCGGCGTCGCCGCGGCCCAGAAGCTGGTCAACATCGAGGGCGTCAACGCGATCATGGGCGCGCTCTCCAGTGGGGTGACCATTCCCGTGGCGCAGAGCGTTGCCAAGGCCGAGCAGATACCGCAGGTCAGCAGCGCCTCGACTTCGCCGGTCATCACTTCGCTGGATGACGACGACTTTCTGTTTCGTACCGTGCCGTCTGACGCCTTCCAAGGCGTAGCGCTCTCCGAAGTGACCCAGGAGAAGGGCTACGAAAACGTCAGCATCATCTATATCAACAACGATTACGGCAAAGGGTTGGCCGAGGCTTTCACCCAGGCCTTCGAAAAGGCGGGGGGCACGGTGTCCGCCACGGTGGCCTACGAACAGGGCCAGGCGGCCTATCGCGGCGAACTGCAGCAGGCGGCCAGCGACGATGCGGAGGCGCTGGTCCTGGTCGGCTATCCGGAGAACGGGCAGACCATCCTGCGTCAGGCGCTGGAAGGCGGTTTCTTCAGGAACTTCGTGTTCACCGACGGCATGAAGGCCCCCGAGCTGGTCGACAACCTGGGGGCGCAATATCTCGAAGGCTCGGTGGGCACCGTGCCGCAGGCCCGCGACGACTCCCCGGGCGCCCAGCATTTCAGCAGCGCCTATGAGAGCGAATACGACTCGCTGCCGCCCAAGCCCTATCTGGATACCGCCTACGACGCCTTCTATCTGCTGTCGTTGGCGGCTCAGGCGGCGGGTTCCACCGACAGCGTGGCGATTCGCGACCAACTGCGCGCGGTGGCCAATCCGCCGGGCGAGCAGGTCGGTCCGGGCGAGTTCGAGAAAGCCGTCAAGCTGCTCGAGGAAGGCAAGGAAATCGATTATGAAGGCGCGTCCGGTTCGGTGAACTTCGATGACAACGGCGACGTGCCGGGGACCTTCGGCGAGTGGACGTTCAAGGATGGCGAAGTGGTGACCAATCGAATCTTCGAACCCAAGATGTAATCGCTCGCCGGGCGGTCGGATGTCGTCTGGCCGCCGCGGCGAACGTTTCAGCGCTATTGCCATTCACGCAACGCCCGGCTCAGGCCGGGCGTTGTCGTGACTGTCATGGCAGGGAAACGTGCAGGTGAGCCGCTGGAGCGTCGCCGGTACTCAGCGCTTTCTGGCGATCAGCCTGGGCGGTTTCTCGGGGAGCACCCCCTCTGGCCGAGTGACCAGGATGACTTGCAACAGCACACCGATCAGCAGCACGCGCAGGGCCGCGCCCTGGGTGGCATGCTCGGCGGGCAGCAAGCCGGTGAGCAGCTCGGTCCCCGACCACACGCCCCATACCAGGACGGCGCCGAGAATCGCGCCACGATTGTTGCCGCTGCCGCCGGCGATCAGCATCACCCAGACAAGGAAGGTGCCATAGAGCGGCATGAACGCCTCGGGGCTGAGAAAGCCGAAGAAGTGGGCATAGAGCCCGCCCCCCAGGCCCATGATCGCCGAGCCCAGCACGAAGGCCTGCAGCCGGAAGCCGGCGATCGACTTGCCGGCCGCCGCGGTGGCCGGTTCATTCTCGCGAATGGCGCGCAACACGCGGCCCCAGGGCGAGGCGTAGGCGCGCTCGACCAGGAAATACACCCCGGCGACGAACAGTGCCACGATCACCAGATAGGTGAGCGGGCTATCCAGCACGGTGTCGGCGAACGGCCGCTCGATGCCGGCGATGCCGCGTACGCCGTTGGTCAGCCAGTCCTCGTTCTTGACGAACAGGCGGACCATCTCGGCGATGCCGATCGAGGCGATGGCCAGGTAGTCGGTGCGCAGCCGCGCGGTGATCAGGCCGACGACCAGGCCGAGCAGCGTCGAGGCGATGACCGCACCGGCCAGGCCGACCAGAAACGGCATGCCGAAGCCGCCCAGGTAGGCGGGGCTCGACGGCGTGGTGAGGATCGCGCTGGTATAGGCGCCGACCGCGAAGAAGCCGGCGATGCCGATGTTGAACTGACCGGTGAAGCCCCACTGCATGTTGAGGCCCAGCGCGAGAACGGCGTAGACGCCGGCGAAGGTCAGAAACGAGATCAGGTACGAGGCGATGCCGGAGAGTTCCATCACACAGTCCCCTTGAAGATGCCCTGCGGACGCAGGATGAGCATGCCGACCATGATCGCGAAGGCCACGGCGGGCTTGTAGGCGGCAGGAATCAGCAGCGTCGACATCTCCATCGACACGCCGATGATCATGCCGCCGGCAATGGCGCCGTAGGGTCGGCCGATGCCGCCGAGAATCGCCGCCGCGAACACCGGCAGCAGCGCGGTCCAGCCCATCACCGGATGCAGGCGCGTGTCGATGCCCAGGAACACGCCGGCCGCGCCTGCCAGCGCACCGCCGATCACCCAGGTGACCATGATCACGCGCTCGGCGGGAATCCCCGAGACCAGCGCCAGGTCCATGTTGTCGGACATGGCACGCATCGCCTTGCCCAGCCGGGTGCGCGTCAGGAACAGATGCACGCCGGCGACCAGACCCAACGAGATCAGCATGATCCATAGATGATCGGGCTTGAGCCGCATTCCGCCCAGCCAGTCGAGCCGCCAGGGAAACTGGATGCCCGAGGTGTACGTCTGGTTGTCGGACCCCCAGATCAGCTGCACCAGGCTGCGCAGGATCAGCGCCATGCCGAACGAGGCGATCAGCAGGATCACCGGCTGGGTGCGGCGAATGCGCCGGTAGAGTACCTGGTCGATGAACACCGCAATCACCGCCATGCCGACCATCGCCGCGGGCAGCGCCCACCACGAGCTCAGGCCGAAGGCCGAGATGAAGGACAGGCCGAGGTAGGCGCCCAGGGTCATGAAGTCGCCATGCGCGAAGTGCGCGAAGCGCAGGATGCCGAAGATCATCGACACGCCGATCGCGCCCATGGTCAGGACGCTGCCCAGCACCAGGCCGTAGATGAGAAGTTGCAGGATATCGGTCATGGTTCAGCCTCCCAGGAACATTTCGGCGACTTCCGGGTTGGCCAACAGATTGGGACCGGTGTCTTCGTAGCGGTTGCTGCCGGTGGCCAGCACGTAGCCCCGATTGGCGATGGCCAGTGCCTGCTTGGCATTCTGCTCGACCATCAGCACGCCGATGCCCTGGGCATTTATTTCCTGAATGCGCTCGAAGGTTTCGTCGATCAGCAGCGGCGAGAGGCCGGCGGTGGGCTCGTCGAGCATCAACAGCTGCGGGTCGATCATCAGCGCACGGCCCATGGCGACCATCTGGCGCTCGCCGCCGGACATCAGTCCGGCCTGCTGGCGCCGCCGCTCGGCAAGCTTGGGAAACAGCGTGTAGACCTTGTCGAGACGCTGGGACAGGTCGCCCTTCATCAGGTAGGCCCCCATCTCGAGATTCTCGCGTACCGTCAACGACGGAAAGACGTTCTTCTCCTGAGGTACATAGGCGATGCCGCGGCGGACCATCTGCTCGGGCTTGGCATTGGTGATCGTCTCGCCACGGTAGCGGACTTCGCCCTCGCGGATGCGCAGCAGGCCGAACACCGCCTTCATGGCGGTGGACTTGCCGGCGCCGTTGGGGCCGACGATGACCACGATCTCGTCGGCCTCCACGCGCAGATTGGTGCCCTGAAGGATGTCGGCGCCGCCATAGCCGCCATAGAGGCCCTTGGCTTCGAGCAGGCTGCTCATGATGACGCTCCTTCATCCGTCGAGTGCTGGCGAGGTGTTTCTTCGCCCATCCGGCCGCTGGCGCCACCGCCCAGATAGGCCTCGCGGACCTCCTCGTTCTGGCGCAGCGTCTCCATCGAGCCGGAGGCGATGAGCTCGCCGTTGGCCATCACGTGGACCGGCTCGCAGAGTGCCGAGATCAGGTCCATGTCGTGCTCGATGACGCAGAAGGTGTAGCCGCGTTCGCGGTTGAGTCGCAGGATCGCTTCGCGGATCTTGCCGAGCAGGGTGCGGTTGACGCCGGCGCCGGGTTCATCGAGCAGTACCATCTTCGCATCGGTCATCATCGTGCGGCCCAGGTCGAGCAGCTTCTTTTGCCCGCCCGAGAGGTTGCCGGCCAGTTCGTCGGCGACGTGGGTGATCTCCAGAAACTTGAGCACGTCGTCGACGCGGTCCAGCACTTCGCTGTCCTGCTGCCTGACCTTGCCCCAGCGCAGCCAGGTCTTGAACAGGTTCTCGCCGCTTTGCCCCGGCGGCACCACCATCAGGTTCTCGCGCACCGTCATGCGCGAGAATTCATGCGGAATCTGGAAGGTGCGTACCAGGCCACGATGGAAGAGTTTGTGGGGCGGAAGGCCGGTGATGTCCTGGCCGTCGAGCAGCACGCGGCCGCTGGAAGGGGGAAAGAGTCCAGCGACGATGTTGAACAGCGAGCTCTTGCCGGCCCCGTTGGGCCCGATCAAGCCGGTGATACTGCCCTGCGCTACCTCGAAGGAAACGCCCCGTACTGCCTGCAAGCCGCCGAACGACTTGGAGACGTTGTCGATTCGAATCAAGGAAGAATGCCTCGTAAGCGTCTTGTTGTGGTTGTGTGCGCGCGGATCTGGCGGTGAGCCGATCTCCTATCGCCTAGTCGAACTTGTTCACGAAATAACACAATTCAGCCTATCAGGCGATGGATATCGATGTCATGCGTGCATCGACCAGCCCTCGTTCGCTGCAGGGCTGGCCACGCTGGGGGCGTGGAATGTCCCCGCCAGCATGAACTGACTGAAGGCCCTCCCGGACCTTCAGTCGCCAGTTCATCGGATAGGCGTCTCGATCACCGCTAGAACGCTTCCCAGTCATCCCCCTCGCTGGGTACCGGCGACTTGCTTCGCTCGCGTCGCGCCGGCGTCGAGTGTGCTGCCGTCGGCAAAGCCGATGGGCGGGATGTCACCGCTTCCTCGTCTTCGCCGAGTACGAAGCCGTTGATCAACCGGCTCAGACGCTGGGCGTGTTCGCGCATGGCGTCGGCGCTGGCGGAGGTATGCTGGACCATGCTGGCGTTCTGCTGGGTCATGGTATCCATTTCCGTCACCGCGACATTGACTTGACTGATGCCACTGCTTTGCTCGCGCGCGCCTGCGCTGATCTCGCCGATCACATCGGTGACGCGGGCCACGCTGGTGACGATCTCCTGCATGGTCTCGCCCGCATTGCGCACCAGTTCGGCCCCCGAGCGAGTGTACGTGACGGACGTGTCGATCAGCTCGCGTATTTCCCGCGAGGCCTCGCTGGAACGGCGGGCGAGCGTGCGTACTTCCTCGGCGACCACGGCGAAGCCGCGACCGTGCTCACCGGCGCGGGCCGCTTCCACCGAGGCATTGAGGGCCAGGATATTGGTCTGAAAGGCGATCGAATCGATCATGGTGATGATCTCGCCGATCTTGGCCGCCGAGGCGTTGATGTCGTTCATGGTGCGCTCGACCTGGCTCATCGAGGCCTCGCCGCGGCGCGCCACGTCGGCCGTGGACTGGGCCAACTGATTGGCCTGTTGTGCCGAGTCGGCGCTCTGCGTGACGGTGGAGGTGATCTCTTCCATCGAGGCCGAGGTTTCCTGCAGATTGGCGGCAGCCTGGTCGGTACGTGTTGCCAATTCTTCGCTGCTGCGGGCGATTTCTTCCGAGGCGTGAGAGACCTGAGCGGTGCTGGCTCGCACATCGCGCAGGGTCTCTTGCATGCGTGCCACGAAAGCATTGAATTGGGCCGCCAGTTCGCCGACCTCGTCGCGACTTTCAATGGCGAGTCGCCGAGTCAGGTCTCCCTTGCCTTGAGCGATGTCCTGCATGGCATGGGCGGTGCGACGGATGGGCTGGATGGTGCGCCGGGTCAGCCAGTAGGCGATGAGCGCAACGGTGACGAAAATGGCTGCACCGATCAGAACGGTAGCGATTAGAACTTTGCGCAGTTCGGCAGCTTGAGTGGCCTCGATAGCGACCATGGCCTCGTCGATTCCGGTGACATAAGTACCGGCGCCCAGCATCCAGTTCCACTTGTCGATCCCGGTGGCGTAGGAATACTTGGTTTCGACCTCGCCGCTGTCCGGATGCGGCCAGGCGTACTGGTAATGGCCGCCACCCTGCTTGGCGAGGTCGATCATGTCGCTGATCAGCAGGTTGCCATGCTTGTCCTGGGTCTTGAGGGCGTTCTTGCCTATGCTCTCCGGCTTCAAGGGTTGCACCAGAGTCGTGCCTTGATAGTCGTAGACGAAGACATAGTTGCTGCCGTCGAAGCGCATGCTGCTGAGGATCTCTTTGGCGCGGGCCTTGGCTTCGGCGTCGTTGGGACCGGCCTCGGCGACGATCGGTGCAATGGCAGACTTGGCAGTCTCGATGACGTTCTGTACGGCGGCCTGGCGCGATTCGACCAGCATGTCGCGCTGCTCGGCCAGGGCGGTGCGTGATGCCTGGACGAGGTCGTAGGCGACCACCCCGATCAGCGTCATCGTCGTCAGCAACAATGGAACGAGTACCAGCAGCAGAACCTTGCCCTGCAGGCTTAGCGAAATACCTCGGTGCGTCCCGCGTCTTGTCGTAGCCATCCAGACGAGCTCCCGTTACAGAGTGAATGCTTCATGTGATTGTCATATCGGCATTTCCGAGAGCGTCTGGATGCGACTTTGGTTAACCCTGCGTCCGATTTTTCGCGTCAGGTGCGTCTCGAGGCCAAGAGCTTGATGATCACGGCCTGCAGGGCCAGCCCGATGGCCAGCAAGATATAGGGGGATGAGATGACGATCGTCCCGAGGTAAAGCAGGGCACTCACTGAAGCCGGAACGAGCGCATAGGGGATTTGGGTTTTGACGTGTGCGACGTGATCGGAACCGGAGAAGATCGAGGCCATGACTGTCGTGTCCGAGATGGGCGAGCAGTGATCGCCGAAAATCGAGCCGGAGAAGATGGCGCCGATCGCCATGCTCACGAGTGTCATGTCGCCGATGTTGTATGCCAGGGGGACCCCGATCGGCGTCAAAATCGCCATGGCACCCCAGGAACTGCCGGTCGAGAAAGATATCACCATGGCAATGGCGAAAATGAGGATCGGCAGTAGCGTCGGCGATAGCCAGCTCTCCGTCGCTGCGATGACGTGATCGCCGGTTTCGAGCGCGCCGGTAACGGTGCCGATTGACCAGGCCAGCACCATGATGACCAGCGCCGGCAGCATGGTCTTGAAGCCTGCCAGCAAGGTGTTCTCGCAGGCTTCCAGCGATTGACGCTGAAGCAGCGCCATGACGATCCCGGCGACGACCATCGCGAACGCGGCCCAACTGAGCGAGACACTGACATCGGTATCCGCGATGGCCTCCATCAGCGGCTTGCCTTCGTTGCCGCCGCCCGTGTACCAGAGTGCCCAGCAAGCGACGCCGATGAGTACCGCAAGCGGAATCAAGAAATTCCAGACGCGCCCCCGGTTTTCAGGGACCTCACCCAGGTCTTCTTCGACGCTGGATAACGGGTTGTCGCCGGGGGCGACGAGTTCGCCGGTTTCCTGTGAGCGACGCTCGGCGCGTTTCATGGGGCCGAAGTCGCCCATGAGGAGGATCATGGGCACCGAGGCGAGACACAGCAGGGCATAGAAATTCCAGGGTACCGACTGCAGGAAGGCCCAGTAGGGTTGTTCTCCGGTCAAGCTGAGCACGGCGAATGCACCGGCGATGAGCGAGACCTGATAACCGATCCAGTCGGAGACGGGACCCAGGGTCGCCATCGGCGCGGATGTTGCATCGATGGTCCAGGCCAGCTTTTCCCTCGAGACGTTGTGCCTGGCCGTCAGGTCTCGTGAAGCGTTCCCCACGATGACGGAATTGACGTAGTCGTTGAAAAAGATCACGACGCCGAGCAGCCAGGTGAGCAGCAGGGAGCCTTTCGAGGAGGAAACCTTGCCGGAAAGCCACCTGGCCAAGGCCTGGGAGCCACCGGTGGTATGCATGAAGGCTGCGCCGGCGCCGAGCAACGAGACAAGTACGAGAAAGCGCGCATTCCATTCATCGGTCATCACCTCCGCGAACCAGTCGAACGTCTGGCCAACGGCGGAAATCGGATTGCCTGCAACGATCCAGGCGCCCAGTAAAATACTCAGGAAGAGCGAGATATTGACTCGGCGGGTAAGCAGCGCCAGCACGACGGCGGCGATGGGGGGAGCGAGCGATATGAGAGCATCCATTCGATTTATCACTTTTATCGTTGGCTGGTACGTATCATGACAGGCGTTGGCCGGTAGGCCGACATCCAGTCCCTGTTCCTTTTTTAGCCATTCACGTTTTATCAGCACCTGAGGCTCAACGTCGACTATCCTGCGCCCCCGGGGTCTACGCCTATCGTATTAGACGCTGGTGTCTCTCACTGGTGAGTGCATGGAACGGTTGTCTGATACGAGAGGGAACTCGATGTGCTTCGCTCTTGCCCGTTGCACCGTGCTTGTCGATGGATGATTCGAATACTGACTCGGCAACGGTGAAGACGCCGTGGCGATCGAGCCGGGCCAAGTCGCGTGTAAGTATTTTCCTACAATCGCGAAGCGAATTTCGTACGGTGCGGTTTATCCTGGATCAAACCGATATCTGCCTGCAGCGAGTATCGTGTACGTAACGGACTAGGGAGAGTCCTGCAGGGAAGGCCGAGCGATGGAACGCTCTGAACCAAGGATGCTTGGGCAGGAAGCCCAAGGCTGGTGGGATAAGGAAGCATCGGTTGCAAGCCCGGCCCGAGTGGCCGGGTTTTTTTCGTCAGGCAGGCTTGATGGCACCTCCTTTGTCGATGTCTTCGAAAAACGAAATTGAGCGTGATGCGCCCGGTGCTTGAGTCAATTCGTCAGCGTCACGCCAGCTTAGGCGCTGCTGGCCGGTCAGGAAGGAGTTTATGCAGACGGTGCTTTTGCTTTTGGGCGGGCTGGTGGTCCTGTTCATCTGTTACGACATCATCCAGACGACCCTGGCAGCATCGAATTCTGGCCCGTTGACGACTCGCCTGGCGGAAGGGATCTGGTATCTCCTGCTAAGCCTGCATCGCCGCTATCACCTGCCGCGTTTACTGCAGGCGGCGGGCCCCTGGATCACGATAGGGTTGTTCCTGACGTGGGTGTTGGGGCTCTGGCTGGGGTGGTGGCTGGTTTTCTGCGGCGAAGCGAATGCCGTTGTCAGCAGCAGTACCGGGGAGCCGGCTGGTCGGGTAGAGCGTGCGTATTACGTAGGCTATACGCTTACCACGCTGGGCTATGGCGATCTCGTCCCCGGGAAAGCGCCATGGCAAATACTGTCGGTCGTGGCGGCCGCCAATGGACTGCTGCTGTTCACCCTTGCGGTGACTTATGTGCTATCGATCGTCTCGGCCGTGACGCAGAAGAAGACACTGGCACTCTCGCTGCATGCCATGGGCGGCACGCCGCAAGCCATGCTGAACAATACCCGTGGGGAGGGGAGTCATGCCGCGCTGGCGGAAAAGGCGGAACAGCTTTCGGGCATGATCATTAGCGTGGGGCAGCAGCATCTGTCATTCCCGATCCTGCATTATTATCACGACACCGTGCAGGACCGGTCACTGCCGCTCGCCTTGGCCCGCTTTCACCAGGCGCTCTCGGTAGCCTACCTCTGTTGCCCCGATATCCCTGCGTCGGTGCGCCTGAAATTGGGCATGGCGATGTATGCCATGGAAAGTTACCTGAATGTCCTGAGCGGCTTCGTCACCCCTGCGAAGGCGTGCCCTGAGATCCCCCCTGAAGCCTTGGCCTCCATGCCGGAGTGTGACCGCGACGAGGCTGGCGTACGCACCTGTCTGAGCGAGCTCGATGCGCAGCGCTATCTTGGAGCGTATGTCGAAAAAGACGGATGGCGTTGGGCACAGGTCTGGCACCTTCAATGAAACGCTGATGCAGAAGGCTTCATTGAAGGTTTGCCGATAGCGATAGTCATCCGCGGCGATCGAGAGCCATTTGCCACCGGCGGCGCAGTTGATCAGTGCTTTTTGCATTGCCTGCCATTGGGGCAGTGCTACCGCTGCGACTCGAGACGACCGTAGACCTTGGCAAACGGAGCGGCCGTCATGCCGTGCGCAATGACCGAGGCAAACACCACCAGGCTGCCCGCGTGCCAGATGACATCGTCTCCTGTGCGTTCCGCCGCCATGACGGAATAGAAGAGTGCCGATACCCCGATGGGACCGAACCATCCCATGACCCACGAAATCCTCTTGCCTCGAACGGGGGCCAAGAGGGGGCGTAGCGCGAGAATCACCGGCAAGCGGCGCAACAGCAGTACCAGCACGATCAGTCCCAATCCCGGCCACCCGAAGGCCAGCCATTCGTGCCATGGCGCCATCAAGCCGAATAGCACGAAGACAGGCATGGTGATGAAGATATTCACGGCCTCCTGCACGTTGTCAGCTTCGCCACGTTCCTTGCCGCCCACGACCTGGTCAAAGGCCAGTCCTGCGGCGAACACCGCCAGGATACTGTCGGTTCCGATCAGCTTGCCCACGCCCAGCACGAGCACGGTCAGTGCCAAAGTCAGTGACAGGAACGAAGGCTGGTCGAGAAACCCCTTGGCTTCGGACCAGTTCAAGCTGCGCCCCGCCAGCCAGCCCAACAGCGCCCCTATCCCGATGGCGCCCCCCACCTCCCATGCCCAGACCTTGACCAGCCACTCCGTCCAAGCCGCTGACGTCGGTACGGTCATCAGCAGAATCGGCAGCAGAACCAATGGATAGGCGAGTCCATCGTTGGCACCCGACTCAGTGGAAAGCAGGTGCCGGAAATTGCCGGGCAGGTTGTTCTTGGCCAGCCCTCCCGTGACGATGGAGGAGGACAGGACCGGGTCCGTGGCACAGATGCAGGCACCGATCAGCAACGCGGTCAGCAGCGGGATTCCCAGTACCCAATGGGTCAGCCAGCCGCTGATCAGGAACATGGCGGGCATCCCTATGGCCAGCAAAACCACGACCGAGCGCCAATGTGACAAGGGGTAGCGAGGTGGCAGGCGCAGGGCGATACCCATCAGACTGATGCCCAGCGTCAAACGAGCGGTTTCTTCCATCAGTACGTGGGCGTTTCCCCACTGGAATGGATTCAGCAATGCCAGGCCTTGGGGACCTAACAGCGCTCCCACGGCGAAGGCCAGCATGGGCGGCGATGTCCAGGAGCGGTCGAGTGGCCGAGAAAGCATGCCGACCGTCAGCACGATCCCGCCCACGAGGGCCCACGCAATATTGAGTTCCGTCATCATGACTCCTCGGCGTTTTGATGTTTCCAAGGTAGAAGCCGAGCAGCAGGCGTGCATCAACCTCGCAGCAAGTTCTGGAACGAAACGCGGGAGATGTGACGGCTTTCAACGTCAGAGGAGAGGTGGCCGGTTGCCGCCCAGCGGGGCCTGCCGTTTACCTGGCTGGCTCCGTTGGGGGACGTGCGACATATACAAGGTCGGCTTTGAACGCTCGGTCAGTCAGAAGATCCACCAGGCATTGCGAGTGCCGAGTACTCAGATCTCGCTCCAGATGCGCTCAATGAAATCGTCGCTGAGCTCCGAGACCATGCGTGTGCGTTTCAAGGTGGCTTCAGCCATGTCGCTACCGATATCGTGATAGCAGGACGCCATCGAGGCCAGTGTCAGTTGCCCGCCGAGACCCAGCATGCAATTTGTGAGCTTGTTGCAGGAAGTCGCCATGGTCGAGAGGAACTCGAGTTCATGACGG
Organism: Chromohalobacter sp.; assembly: GCF_039830575.1. Classification (NCBI taxonomy): domain Bacteria; kingdom Pseudomonadati; phylum Pseudomonadota; class Gammaproteobacteria; order Oceanospirillales; family Halomonadaceae; genus Chromohalobacter; species Chromohalobacter sp. The sequence continues at coordinate 223,209 of NZ_JBDOOX010000013.1, forward strand.
GCGATATCGTTGCATGTTTCCAGCCATATACCCTGCAGCTTGACCGTCGAGTCGATGGCCTCTCCCCAAGGTTGATACCACCACAAGTACGGACTATCGGTGCTGGCAGGTTGTAAAGGCGTTTCAGGCTGTTTCGACTTGTTCATCGCCTTATTCCTTGGTGAAAGAGTATTCAGTATAGAAGGTTTTTTCTTGCGGCGTTATCTGGTGGCCTTGATGTTGATGGGGATCATTCATATATGAGGCTGGATTGAATCTTGAATTAAAAATGGTTTTATTATTTTGTTATTGATGATGGGCGATGCCAGCCTTGGTCTGATTCTGTTGGCAGGCTGACAGCAGAATCTAGTCTTTATGGCTTTGCATAACTGGTTGATCGTGCTGGAAAGCCAGGAGCCTGCACCATTCTGGATCGCTTTGGTGTCCTGTCACAGCCAAGTCTAGATGCAGTCAGAGGTTCATGACAATTTTTTATAGCGCTTGGTTGATATGGGTCAATGTTTTTATCAATTTTCACATGAGGATTTTTGACAAGAGATATCATGCTATAACCATCAAGGTTCTGGTTCTTGTCGGGGGAGTGGAGCAGTCTCGACCAGGTGGGCACACGGTCGAGACTGTTCAGTGATATCAAGGCTCAGGAATGAACCACATGAAGGCCATGGTACTCGAGAGAAGAGGTGGGCCACTTCAAGAGCGGGAGCGACCTGTTCCTGTACCTGGCCCTGGGCAGGTGTTGCTCAAGGTTGAAGCCTGTGGAGTATGCCGCACCGACCTGCATTTGTTGGATGGTGAGCTACCGGACATTCTCTATCCTATCGTCCCTGGACACGAAATCATTGGCCGCGTTGCGGGTTGTGGCCCCGGCGTCACGCTCTCTCATGGGGTACGCCTGGGCGTTCCATGGCTGGGGTACAGCTGTGGTGAGTGCTGGTATTGTCTGCACGAGCAAGAAAACCTATGTGACCGGGCCCGCTTTACCGGTTATCAAATTGATGGTGGCTTTGCGGACTATACCCTGGCGGATCACCGCTTCTGCTTTCCTGTCAATCCTGATTGCGATGCAGCTGAAGCGGCACCGTTAATGTGTGCTGGCCTGATCGGCTACCGTGCTTTAAACATGTGCGGCAGTGGCCTGCAACGCCTGGGCATCTATGGCTTTGGTGCTGCAGCTCATATCGTGGCTCAAGTTGTTCTATGGCAGGGCGTCGAATTGTATGCCTTTACTCGACCGGGAGACGAGGAAGGGCAAGAATTTGCGCGCCACATGGGGGCAACCTGGGCAGGGGATTCCCACCAACTGCCCGATCTGCCATTGGATGCAGCGATCATATTTGCACCCGTAGGTGAGCTTGTACCCGCTGCGCTGCGCGCCGTGCGTAAAGGCGGGGTGGTCGTTTGTGGTGGCATTCATATGAGTGACATTCCCACCTTTCCCTATGCGTTGCTCTGGGGCGAGCGTCAGTTGCGCTCGGTCGCCAACCTGACCCGTAAGGACGGTGAAAACTTCCTTGGCCTGATCTCAAAAGTCGCAATCGACACCCATATAGAGCGGTATCCGCTTCATGCCGCCAACCAGGCACTCAGAGACCTCAAGGAGGGCAGGTTGCAGGGGGCTGCCGTGCTGGAAATGGCGGGAACTGCTGATTGAACAATCAGATAGTAACGACACTGTATTTCTTGATGATTTGCCATGGCGGTCAAGCTGAATGACGCAGCCTGCCGTGTGCCTGGCTGGCTCCATCTGCCACAGGGCGCGTCGTTGTGGGTCATTCGAGCTTCAGGCCGGCCGCGCGAAGGCGTCCTCTCAGATGGTCCACTTCCTCGAACAGGTCGGCCACCAGGGCGGCGAGTTCCGGTTCGGCGTCGAAGTCGAACTCCATCTGGCGTAGACGGCGGGCGCGGGTCAGGTCATGGCTGGTAAAGCGCCACTGGGAGAGGTAGCGTGTGCCGCCGCCAAGCATGCCGCTTTCCACGCGTTCCACGACCCATTGCCGCTCGACGGCGCAGGCACGCGCGAATTCTTCCAGCGTCAGGCGGGCGTCGTCGAGCACCTCGGCCTCGATTGCATTGTATTCAGCCATTGGCTTGTCTCGTCTGGCGTGGGTTGAACGGCATGTCGCGTGCCATGCTTTCGTAGAGGCGGCGGGCCTTGTCGGTATGGGCCGGCGGCAGCACGACCTCCAGCACGAAGTAGAGATCACCGGGTTCGTCGCCGGGGAGGCCACGTCCCTTCAAGCGTAGCTTGCGCCCGCCCTGCGAGCCCTTGGGGATCTTGAGGTGGACCTGACCCGAGGGCGTGGGCACGTCGATGGCGGCGCCGAGCGCCGCTTCCCAGGGAGCCACCCGCAACGTCGCGAAGACATCCCGACCTTCGACGCGGTAGTCCGGGTTCGGTGTGAAGTGCACTTCGAGATAGAGGTTGCCGGGCTCGCCGCCGCCAATGCCGGGTTGCCCCTGGCCTGCCAGCCGAATGTGCTGACCTTCCTTGATGCCTTTGGGAATGCGTACCTTGAGGTTGTGTTCGCGCACCGAGACGTGCCCCTGGGCATCGGTTTGCGGCACGTGCAGCGTCACGGTACGTACCGCGCCGCGGTAGGCATCCTCCAGGTCGACATAGATTCTGGCATGGCGGTCGCCGCCCTGCATGCGATGGCCACGATGCGTCCGCTGGCCTCCTCGACCGAACAAGTTGGCGAAGAAGTCACTGAACTCGCCCAGGTCGATATCCTCGAAACCGCCGCCCGAGAACTCGAAACCCGCATCCCAATCCGGCGGCGGCCGGAAGTCCTGCCCGGCATGATAGCGCTCGCCAAGCTGGTCGTAGGCGGCGCGTTTTTCGGGATCGGTGAGCACCGCCTTGGCCTCGTTGATCTCCTGCATGCGCAGGGCGGCATCGGGCTCCTTGCTGATGTCGGGATGGTACTTGCGCGCCAGCTTGCGATAGGCCTTCTTGATGTCGGGGATGGCCGCGTCCCGGTCGACTCCCAACGTCTGGTAGTAGTCTTTGAATTCCACGGAATCGTTCCACTCGATCAACGCTGCATGGGTGACATCGTCAAGAATAGTCCCCGTTGCCTTATCGGGTGACGCTTTCTTGCGCTCGATGTCATGTCGGTGACGTCGTCGGGGTGTTTTGGCGCCGGCGTCTGACCGGTATCAACCTTTCCGAACCCGCTGGTAACGGTGTTTTGTGGGGGATAGGTGAAGGCATGTATCGCTCTTGTCACGGGTTGCGACAAGTGCGCTGCGCTTGACCTGGGTCAACTTAGAAGAATGCGGATGAGCTATTTTTTTACAGCGCCAAGGGGCGCGTTTGTTGGGGCACATTCCACGGCTGGTTGACAGCAAGAGAGGTAAGTCATGTCTGATAAAAAGTTCAAGGAAGCCGCAACGAGTGTTCAGAGTACGCCGGCCGTCTCCGACGATCAGGTCGTCAGGTCTCGCGCCATGAGTCCGTTCGGCGAGCTGGATCGCATGTTCGATAGCCTGTTTGCTCGGGACTGGATGCTTCCCCATCGTTGGGAGCGTCTGACGGGACTGAAATCGACCATGCCCAGGGTCGATATACTCGACAAGGACGCGGAAGTGATATTGCGGGCGGAAATACCCGGGATCGAGCCGCAGGACGTCGATGTGTCGGTCACCGACAGGACGGTGACGATCAAGGGAGAAAGCCACCGGGAAAGCCGCAAGGAAGAAGGCGATTACTATCGTTGCGAAATATCGCAAGGCAGCGTGATGCGTACGGTGGATCTACCTTGTGACATCGATGCCGACAAGGCCGAAGCCACTTTCAAGAACGGCATTCTCGAGGTGACCTTGCCCAAGCTCAAGGAAGCCCACCGCAGAAAGCTGCATATCAAGGCTTGAGGCGTTCGCACGGCAAGGCAATGCCTTGCCGCGCTTTCATGGGGCCATCAGTCGCTTGCCGATTCGCGATGGCGGCAGGGCGACCTCAGCGGTCGGCGCACGCCTTGCAGCGCGTCGTGTAGGGCAGAGCCTCGAGTCGCTCGGGCGCGATCAAACCGCCACATATCTCGCAATGATCTCCGACGCCGGTATCGAGCCGTGCCAGGGCGCGTTCCACCTGGGCCAGCTCCGTCCTGGCCTCGTCTTCCAGTCGCGCGATGACTTCGTCGTTGCGGACCTCCAGCGCCTGGTCATCGAGATCCTTGTCCAAGGCACCACTCGTGCGGTGCTGGTGGGCCTCGTAGTGACGAATGCGCTCCAGCAACTCCAGTCGCAGCGTTTCCAGTCTCGTTTTTCGTTCTTGCATGGTCGTCAGGCACCTGGGGTATCTCTTGACAGGATAGTCGCGTTGAGTGGCATTCGGCTGGGTATTTCTTGATGTCGATCACGATCGGTGCCTGCCTGCTCATCCCAGCGACTTCCGCAGCCGGGAAAGGGCGAAGGTGAAAAATAGCGTGCCGATCGCCATCAGGGCTGCGAACTGGGGCCAGACGACCGATAACCCCGCGCCGCGAAAAAGGATGCCTTGACTCAGCATCACGAAATGGGTCGTCGGCGCGACTAGCATGATGTCCTGGATGAACGCCGGCATGCTCTCCCGGGGCGTGGTACCTCCGGAGAGCATCTGCAACGGGATCAGGGTGAGGATGATCAACAACCCGAGCTGCGGCATGGAGCGCGCCACGGTGCCGAAGAAGATGCCCATCGAGGTGGTGGCGAACAAATGCAGCATGGTGCCGAGCAGGAACAGGGCGAACGAGCCGGCCAGCGGCACCCCCAGCCAGCGATGGACCACGAGATGCAAGGCCAGCGTCGAGGCCACCAGTACCACCAGTCCCATCGACCAGACCTTGGCCAGCATGATCTCGAAGGGCGTGACCGGCATCACGAGCAGATGCTCGATGGTGCCATGCTCACGCTCGCGGATCAGCGCCGCGCCGGTGAGAATGATCGAGAGCATGGTGACATGATTGATGACGTCGTTCACTGCACCGAACCAGGACTCGATCAGGTTGGGGTTGTAGGCCGCGCGTATCACCGCCTGCACTGCCGGCTCGCCCGTGGCGCCCGGCCCATCGAGGAAGGCGGCGACCTCGCTGTGAATGATCTGCTGCAGGTGGCCGGCACCGGTGAATGCCTGGCTGATCTGGGTGGCATCGACGTTGAGCTGCAGCGTGACCGTTTCACCGTCGAGCAGGTCGCGCTGGAAGCCGGGCGGAATGTCGAGGGTGAAGGTGTAGCGACCCGCGTCCATGCCGGCGTCCATTTCCTCGTGCGCGACCCGTTGCGGGGCGAGGAAATAAGGGGCTTGCAACGCATCCAGGAGGCGCTCGGAGGCGGGCGAGCGGTCCTCGTCGACCACGGCGATGGCCGCCCGGTGTGGAATCTCCGGTACGCTGGTGGCGCTGGCATAGATGCTGAGGGTGAAGGCATAGACGATGAGCGTCATCATCGCCGGATCGCGCAACAGCGCGCGCAGTTCCTTGATGCCAAGATGCAGGACGTTGGCAGGCCTTGGCATGTCACTTCTCCTGTTTGCCGAGGGCAACGAGGCTGAGTCCGCCGAGCACGGGGAGCGTTGCCAGCAAGGCCAGAAAGTAGGGATACAAGTCAGCCAATCCCAGGGCCTTGGAGAACACGCCCCGGCAGATCAGCAGAAAATGGGTGGTGGGGTAGAGCTGTCCGATCACGGCAGAGGCGCCTTCCAGAGAGGCCACGGGGTTGAACATGCCCGAGAACTGCAGCGCCGGCACCAGGGTGCCGATCGTGGTGCCGAAGATGGCGGCGATCTGGCTGTTGAACAGCGTCGAGAACAAGAATCCCAGCCCCGTGGCGCACATCACGTACAACAATGCGCCCAGGGTCAGGGTCAGCAGGTTGCCCTTGAGGGGCACATCGAACACGAGGATCGACAGCAGCACCAGCAGCAGGAAATTGACCAGGCCCAGCGTCACGTAGGGCAGTTGCTTGCCGATCAGGAATTCCAGGCGTGTCACCGGCGTGACGTAGAAGTTGGTGATGGAGCCGAGCTCCTTCTCGCGCACCACCCCCAGCGCGGTCAGCATGGCCGGAATCATCATCAGCAACAGCGACATGATCGTCGGCACCATGGCCGGCAAGCTCTGCACGTCGGGGTTGTAGCGATAGCGCAGCGCAATGTCGACCTGCCCGCTATCGGCGCGCGTGCCCATGCCGTGCGCCAGCTCCTGCAGATAGGCATCGTGGATGCCCACCACGTACCCCCGGATGGTATTGGCGCGACTCGGCATGGCACCGTCGATCCAGTACGCCACCTGGGGCGAGTCGCCGCGTTTGAGCCGCCTCCCGAAATCGGGCGGTATTTCCACCGCGAGGCTGATGTCACCGCTGCGCAGGCGTGTTTCCAGATCCGCATAGCTCTGCAGCGGTGCCTTTTCCTGGAAGTAGCGCGAGCCGGACAGGTTGAGCGCATAGTGCTGGCTGGTCGTGGTCTGGTCACGGTCGAGCACGGCGAAGGCGAGACGATCGACGTCCATGTTGATGCCGTACCCCATGATGAACATCAACACGAGGGTGCCGATCATCGCCATGGTGGCCCGCACCGGGTCGCGGCGTAGCTCGATGCTCTCGCGCCGGGCGTAACTGAGCAGTCGCCGGCCACTGAAACGCGGTGGCGGCGTATCGTTCGTGGCCGAGTCGGGGGCGGAAAGCGCCATGGGGGCGGCGCCGGTCGAAGCGCCAGGCGAGGCGGCGTCGCGTAGATAGCCGATGAAGGCCTGTTCCAGTGTATCGCTGCCTCGGTTTGCGATCAGCGCCTGCGGGGTGTCGGTGGCGAGCACCCGGCCGGCATGCATCAGCGCGACGCGATCGCAGCGCATGGCCTCGTTCATGAAATGGGTGGAAATGAAAATGGTGACGCCGTCCTCCCGCGACATCTGCACCAACTGATGCCAGAAGTTGTCGCGGTTGATCGGGTCGACGCCGGAGGTGGGTTCGTCGAGAATCAGGATTTCCGGACGATGGAGCACCGCCACCGCCAGCGACAAACGCTGGCGGACGCCCAGTGGCAGGCGTCCGGGCAACCGGTCGACGACGTGCTCGAGGTCGAAACGGGTCAGCAGCGCAGGGCGGCGCTGGCGGTAGTCGTCTTCCGACAGCTGAAAGAGCCGAGCATGCAGGTCGAGGTTCTGGCCCACGCTGAGTTCGCTGTACAGCGAGAAGGCCTGCGACATGTAACCGATGCGCCGCCGGGGCGCGATGTCGTCGGGGGCCACCGGTTGGCCGAACAGCCGGGCCTGGCCTGCCTCGAAAGGCAGCAGTCCGGTGAGCATCTTCATGGTGGTCGACTTGCCGCAGCCGTTGGAACCCACAAAGCCGAAGATCTCGCCGCGGGCGATGCGAAAGTCGACGTGATCCACGGCGGTGAAATCGCCGAATCGCTTGGTCAGTCCATGGGCCTCGATGGCGGTCTCGTCGTTGGTGCGTCGCGGGGGAATGTCCAGCTGCTGATGCGTGCGGCGCTGGTCCTCGGGCAGCAACTGGATGAAGGCCGCTTCCAGCGTCGTGCAGCGGGTGCGTTCGAGCAGGGTCCGGGGCGTGCCGGTATCCAGTAGTCGGCCCTCGTTCATGACCACCAGCCAGTCGAAGCGCTGGGCCTCGTCCATGTAGGCGGTGGCGACGAGCACGCTCATGTGAGGACGTTGCTGGCGGAGACGGGCGATGAGCTCCCAGAACTGGCTGCGCGAGAGCGGATCGACCCCGGTCGTGGGTTCATCGAGGATCAGCAGGTCGGGATCGTGAATCAGCGCGCAGCACAGGCCCAGCTTCTGTTTCATGCCGCCGGAGAGCTTGCCGGCGGGGCGCTCGAGGAACTCGGCCAGTCCCGTGCTGCGGGTCAGGTCGAGAATGCGGCCTTCTCGCTCGACCTGGTTCTGGCCGAAGAGACGTGCGAAGAACTCGAGATTCTCGCGCACCGTCAGGGTCGCATACAGGTTCTTGCCGAGGCCCTGTGGCATGTAGGCGATACGCGGTCCCGTCAGGCGACGATGCCTGGCGTTCGCCATGTCGCCGCCGAGCACCTCGACGTTGCCTCGCTGGCGGCGTCGGGCACCGGCCACCAGCGCCAGCAGGCTCGACTTGCCGACGCCGTCGGGACCGATCAGGCCGACCATGCGCCGGGCCGGAACGTCCAGGTCCACGTCGGCCAGGGCCGTGGTCGCGGCATACCGCAGGCTGACGCCGCGCAGCCGGGCGATGAGGTCTTCACTCATGGCGGCAGGTTCACCTGCAAGGACGCGGGCCACGCGGCGTCGGGCGCCAGCTTGAGATAGGCCATGCCGGGAAGGCCGGTCTTGACCTGTTCGAGATGCTCCTTCAACAACTGCGGATCGACGCGTGCGCGAATCCGGAACATGAGCTTGTCCCGCTCGCTGGCGGTTTCCACCGTCTTGGGTGTGAACTGGGCGGCGCTGGCGACGAAGCTGACACGGGCGGGAATCACGTATTCCGGAGCGGCATCCAGCACCAGGCGCACGTCATCGCCCAGCGCCACGCGGCCGGCCTGCGAGGTGGGCAAAAAGAACGTCATGTAGACATCGGTCAGGTCGATCAGGTTGAGCACCTTGCCCCCGGGGGCGAGGACTTCGCCAGGTTCCGCCACGCGATATTGCACCCGGGCCAGCCGATCGGCCTGCAACCGACTGTCATCGAGATCCGCCTGGATTCTCGCCACATTGGCGTCGGCGGCGTCGATGGCGGACTGCGCCTCGATGACCTGGGAGCGGGCCGCGACGATGGCCGCCTGGGCCGCCGCGACCTGGGCCCGGGCCGCTGCCAGCGCGGCTTCCGCGCTTTGCATGACCGCCAGATCATCGTCGGCCTGCTGGCGGGAGATGGAATGACGCTGCACCAGCGCCTGGGAGCGTTCATGGCGCTTGCGTGCCGCCGTCAGCTCCGCCTGGCGTTGATGCACGACGGCTTCCGCGGCGGCCTTGGTGCTTTCGCTCTGAGCCACCTGAGCGTGGGCGGTCTGCAAGGCGTTGCGCATGCGCTGCAGTTCGGCCCGAGCCTGGCGCGATTCCGCCTCGAGCGCTCGCGTGTCCATGCGGGCCAGTATCTGGCCGGGGACGACGAATTCACCCTCGCCGACCCGTATCTCGGCGACCCTGCCACCCAGTTTGGTGGCGATGTCGATTTCGGTCGCCTCCATGCGGCCGTTGCCACGTGCGATGACGTTCTCATCGTCGCCGGGTCGCAGCGTCTGCCAGGCGGCAATCCCGGCGATGCCCGCCAGGGCGGCGAGCACCAGGGCTGAAAAAAGACGCTTGCGGTAGGGCATGTTCATGAGGCTCGCGGCTCCGTTCGCCAGGGCATGATTCGTGACGCCGTTGATGCGCATGCCGCTGCCGGAGGCGCGTCGAATCTGCAGCTAGTATAGGCGAGGGGGATCACGGCAATGACACGCGACCGTGTGGCGTGACAGCGCACCCCGGAAAGGCGCGCCAAGCCGGGGCTCGCTGCTCATCCGCTGCATGCAGACTCTGAATGCCAATAGCCTTGGCTAACGGATGTCTCAGGAGCTGCGATCAGAGTCATGCGGCTTATCGGTCATGCAGGTGGGCGACCAAAGCCTCGGCAAAGGTATCGGTAGTCCCGGTTCCGCCCATGTCAGGTGTCACTCGATCTCGAGCCGTTTCCAGCACCGTCCGGATCGTTCGACGAATCCGGGCTCCTTTATCCACCATGCCCAAGTGATCGAGCATATCCGCAGCGGCCAATAGCAGTGCACATGGATTGGCGAGCTTTTGCCCGGCGATATCCGGCGCCGAGCCATGCACTGCCTCGAAAATAGCGGCTTCTGTGCCAATGTTCGCGCCCGGTGCCAGCCCCAGGCCGCCGATCAGCCCGGCACAGAGATCCGAGAGGATGTCGCCAAAAAGGTTGGTCGTGACGATAACGTCGAACTGGTGAGGGTTCATCACCAGCTGCATACAGGCGTTATCGACAATCATTTCCTGGAACTCGATGTCCGGATATTCTTTCGCTACCTCACGGGCGACATCGAGGAAAAGTCCGGAACTGGTCTTGATGATGTTGGCCTTGTGAACGGCCGTGACTTTTTTCCGATTGCGTTGATGTGCCAGTTCGAAGGCATGGCGCACGATGCGCTCCGATCCCCGGCGAGTCACTCGGATGCTGGAGAGTGCCGTCTCGCCATCATCGGAGAGGCTCTGCCCGTCGGAGAGATACGCACCCTCGGTATTCTCGCGTACCGTGATCAGGTCAATATTGTCATAGCGTGAGCGAGTACCAGGGAAACTGATCGCAGGGCGAACATTGGCATAAAGATCGAATTCACGGCGCAGCTGGACATTCAGGGACGATATCCCGCTACCGATCGGCGTCGTCAAGGGGCCTTTCAGTGCTATGCGATGTTTTCTGATCGCTGCGATCGTGTCAGCGGGCATTGGCTGTCCATGCGTTTCCTGCGCAGTCAGGCCGGCATCCAGAAATTCATATTGCAGGCCACAGTCCAGTGCATTCAGGACGCTGAGGGTAGCCTCCATGATTTCGGGGCCTATGCCATCCCCCTTCAATACTGCAATCGTCTGACTCATTGTCATGCCTCAGTCGGTGTTGCGATCCATTTCGTGTCGCTCGTGATGCCAACGTAGCGCGACGGTTCTGGCCGATTGCAAGTCGCTACGGTAGGTCAGCATTCCAGCGACTTTTCGAATACCTGCACGGCGCAGCTTGACGATAATGCGTGTGGGTAACCCTACCAGGATCAGAGCCACTCCCTCGCGATGCATTTCGCCGATGAGCGACTGGAGGGCGACGATGGCCGTGCCATCCATGCTGGGAACCTTGCGCATGTCTATCAAGACGGTCTGGACCTGACGGTCCACTCGATGAAGGGATGTGAGGGCCTTCTCGGCCACTCCGAAGAACAAGGGACCATTGATTTCGTACACCGCCATTTCTGGAGGCAGCCCGGTGACGGCAGGGTGCCGTTCTGCCTCGAGGCGATCGGTCGTGGTCAGCAAGGCCATGCGGCGGATAAAGAGTGCTGCGGCCAACCCCATGCCGACTGCGACGGCCAGGACCATGTCAAACAGAACGGTCAGGCCGAAACAGGTGACAAGGATGGCGGCGTCGCCGGGAGGCGCCGAGCGCAAGGTGTGCAGGAAATGACGCGCTTCGCTCATGTTCCAGGCAATGATGAACAGCAGCGCCGCCAGTGCGGCCATGGGAACGAGGCCCAGCAATCCGGCGAGCGCGATGACGGCCAACAGTACCACGACGGAGTGCACCACCGCGGCGATGGGGGAGCGCCCGCCGCTGCGGATGTTGGTCGCCGTCCGGGCAATAGCCGCCGTGGCCGTTATGCCACCGAAGAGTGGCGCCACGATGTTGCCCAGCCCTTGGCCAACCAGCTCGGCGTTGGGGTCATGCTTGGTCTTGGTCAGTCCATCCGATACCACCGCGCATAGCAGTGATTCGATGGCGCCTAGCATGGCGATGGCGAAGGCGGGCCCCAGCAGCGCTCGAATCAGCTCGAAACTCAGCTCCAATGGAGCGCCATCGGGACCTGGTAGCAGCCAGGGAGCCGTGAAGGACGGCGCTATCGGGGGAATCCCCGTTCCCGTCTCGCCATTGGCCTCCCAGGTAAAGCGGGAGGCAATCGTCTCGACGGCCGGTGCGCTTTCGCTGGCGAACCACTGATTGGCTGCGTAAGCCGCGATAGCGCCCACGATCAACCCGACAAGAGGCGCGGGAATGGGGACATGCAAGCGTGGCCATAGCAACATGACAACCAGAGCCAATACCCCAATGCCGAATTCGAGAGGATCGAGCGTGGGCAGCGAGGCGACGATCCGTCCCAGGTTTTCGACGAAATGTTCACCGAGCTGTCCGACGCTCAACCCCAGGAAATCGGGAATCTGCAGGACCGCGATGACGACTGCAATCCCTGCCGTGAAGCCAAGGACCACAGGGTAAGGCACGAACTCGATCAGGCGGCCCATTCGGGTAATCCCCAGGACCACCAGGATGATGCCGGCCATCATCGAGGCGATGAGCAATCCGCCGAGACCGTATTGCTGGACAATCGGGAACAGAATGACGACGAAAGCGGCGGTCGGGCCTGACACATTGAAACGCGAGCCGCCGGTCAACGCGATGATGGCCCCGGCCACAATGGCTGTGTAAAGGCCGTGCTGAGGAGGAACACCTGTCGCGATCGCCAATGCCATCGAGAGTGGCACGGCCACGGTGCCGATGGTGAGGCCAGCCATCACATCTTTGCGTAAATCGGCGAGGCCGTACCCGCTCCGCCATGCCGTGCGAAGTCCTGAAGAGATGCTGGGCAAGTCCACGTAAAACCTTTGGCGTGACATACGATGCCCCTCGCTGTCATGCCCCTCACCATGGTGGTGTCGAGCGGAGCATTGGGTATGAGGAAGGATGATTATGTTAATGACATTAACATGCAATTATAATCAGGTGCAAACGTAGACGCATACCTGCTCTCGGAATAGCGCAGGGCATTGCGACATGAAGGCCATGGCATTAACATTTGATGTTAATAAAAGAGGAGAATGCTCATGGAAAAGAAAACGGCTCGCCTCACATTGCTGATAGACCCACAGAAGAAACGCGCCTTCGAGGAGTTGTGTGCCTTACAGGACCTGACGCCATCGCAAGTCGTGCGGCAGCTGATACGTGATTATCTACACAAGCATGGGGTGGAGTACGGCTCTCAGCTGCAGGAAGACGAAAAAAATCCCTCGACCTGATCCTCGAGCTTCTAGCAAGGCCCCGTTTGTCCTCCGCCACTCGGCATCTGTGGTCGAAAAGCTATGCCATGACGCCAGGTTCTACGCCTTTAACGGACACTGCTATGCACAATCTATGGATTCCAGTGGTTGCCATTCTCGCCGTTGCCGGCTTGATCTTCGGTGGTCAGGCCTATTCCGAGGCGCAACGTGATACTCACATCGCCACGGCCATAGCGGAAGAACACCAAAGTCAGACGCCTGCCGAGCTTTCACACTCGATTCGCGTCAACAAGGGCTATGGCGTATGCGGTGACTACACGCTTGCCAACGGCGAGTCCGGATCCTTCTATTACAACAGTGCCACCAAGCGATTGGCGTTGGACGCGAATGCCGATCTGTATCGCGACAATTGCGCGGGCGTCTCTGACTCGTGAGATGTTGATAAGACAGGATCGGCTCCTGAGGGCGGCGGTCTTGGGGGCATGGCGCGTCAGCCTGTGGCTTGGCGCCAGGAAAGCGGACACGTTCCGGTGTGGGATGACAGCGCACCCCGGGAAGGCGTTCTCTTGCTAAGCTGGGGCTCTGTCATCCCGGTCGTCGACCGGTCGTGTTCTTTTTGCGTACAAGGATTTCTCCATGCCGAACATGTTGTCTTTGCTCGAGGAAGTCGCGTCGCCGATCATCGGGCTCGGTTGCATGAATCTGTCCCATGGTTACGGGGCGCCGGTGCCGGAAGCCGAAGGCGTACGAGCGTTGCAGGCGGCGTTCGAGATGGGCTATCGGCATTTCGACACCGCGACCCTCTATGGCGCGACCGCCAACGAGTCGCTGGTGGGCAAGGCGCTCGAGGGGCGACGCGATCAGTTGCTGCTGGCCAGCAAATGCGGCATGGCGATCGACCCGGCGCTCGGCCGCAAGGTGATCGACGGTCGCCCCGAGACGCTGCGTCGCCAGTGCGAGGCGAGCCTGCAGCGTCTGCGGACCGATCGACTGGATCTCTATTACCTGCATCGCATGGACCGCCAGGTCCCCATCGAGGAGAGCGTCGGGGCACTGGGACGGCTGGTCGAAGAGGGCAAGCTTCGAGCCGTGGGGTTGTCCGAGGTCTCCGCCGAGACGCTGCGTCGTGCCCATGCCGAATATCCGGTGACAGCGGTGCAGTCGGAATATTCGCTGTGGACGCGCAATCCCGAGATCGCCCTGCTCGCGGCGTGTCGTGAACTGGGCACCACGCTGGTGGCGTTCAGCCCGTTGGGGCGCGGCTTTCTGGCAGGCGCGGTCGCGGATCCTGCGGACCTGGAAGAAGGTGACATGCGCCGTGACATGCCACGTTTCAGTGCCGAGCATTACCCGCATAACCAGCGCTTGCTGACGGATTTCACCGCGCTCGCCGAGGCGCTGTCGATGACGCCGGGGCAATTGGCGCTGGCGTGGGTGACGGCGCAGGGGGCCGATATCGTGCCCATTCCCGGCACGCGCGACATCGCGCACATGCGTGAGAACCTGGCGGCGGAAACGCGGCATCTGGACGACGCGTCGCTCGACCGGCTGAACGCGATGATGACCCCCGATCAGGTCAGGGGTGGGCGCTACAGCGAGGCCCAGCAGGCGGACATCGATACCGAGGAGTTCGTCTGACGGCCATTCTGCGCGTGCCGCGTTTCGCGCACAGTGCGTGTCGGCGATCTCTGACAGGCAAATGACCGAGCAGGCCCTAGTATGAAAGTGCGGCGAGGGATGCGCCGTGCAAACTCCCGGCTAGGATGGCCGGGGTTTTATTTCCCCCGACGTGTTCCGAATTTTTCCGTTGTCTGCTGGTCATGCCGCCGATGCTGTCGGCGGCATTTTTTTGTCACGACGTTCCTCTCATCACGACGTTCCTTCCATCTCGCGTGTCAGGCGCCGGCTGACATCGCTGGGCGAGCCGGTACGTCGGGCCAGAATGTCGTAGGCGACGGGTACCACCAGCAGCGTGAACAATGTGGCGGCGGCCACGCCGCTGAAGATGACCGTGCCGATGACGAGCCGCGTCTCGGCACCGGGACCGCTGGCGAAGATCAGCGGCACGGCGCCGGCCATGGTGGTGACGGCGGTCATCAGGATCGGACGCAGGCGCGTCACCGAGGCATCGATCAGGGCATCGCGGAAGGCGCGGCCCTCGTCGCGTAGCTGATTGGCGAACTCGACGATGAGAATGCCGTTCTTGGCGGCCAGCCCCACCAGCATCACCATGCCCACCTGACTGTAGATGTTCAGCGACTGGCCGGTCAGCCACAGGCCGAACAGGGCGCCGCTGATCGCCAGGGGCACGGTCAGCATGATGACCAGCGGATGCACGAAGCTTTCGAACTGCGCCGCGAGGACCAGGAAGACCACCAGCAGTCCCATGATCATCAAGAAGGTGGTGGCGCCGCTGGAATCCTGGTAATCCCGCGAGGGGCCCTTGTAGTCGATCATGGCATCGGCGGGCAGCACCTCGTCGGCGAGCGTGTTGAGATAGCCCAGGGCCTCGCCCATGGACGCGCCGTCGGCCAGGTTGGCTTCCAGGGTGATCGCGCGAACGCGGTTGAAACGATTGAGCTCGCTGGCGTCGGCGTAGTCGCTGAGCGTCACCAGGCTCGCCAGGGGGATGAGTTCGCCGCTGCGGTCGGAGCGGACCTGGATGTTGTCCAGCGCGCGGGGACTTCGTTGCGTGTCGCGCTCGCCCTCGAGGATGACGTCGTATTCCTCGCCGTCATCGACATAGCTGGTGACGCTGCGACCGCCGAGGAGCGTCTGCAGCGTGCGGCCGATGGTGTCGACGTTCACGCCCAGGGCGGCGGCGCGCTGGTAGTCGATCTCGATGCGCAACTGCGGCTGGGTTTCCTTGTAGTCGCTGTCCAGGGCGGTCAGGCCCGAGTCCTCGTCTGCGCGAATGCGTTCCAGCAGCTGGTCGCGCCAGGTGACCAGCGATTCGTAGGTACCACCGCCGATCACGAATTGCACCGGTTTTTGTATGCGCCCACCGAAGCCCTGCCGCATCACCGGTGCCGCCTCGACGCCGGGCAGGTCCGCGAGACGCCGGCGCACGTCGGCCATGATGTCCCAGGCCGAGCGCCGCTCGCCCCACGCCGCGAGGCTGACGATCACGATGCCGTCGTTGAAGTTCTCGATGTTGCCGTAGCCGCGCGGTGCGCGCACCGAGATGTTGCGAATCTCGCCTTCGTCGACCAGCGGCAGCAGGCGCGCCTCTATCTCGTCCATGTAATCCTGCATGTAGTCGAAGGTGGCGCCTTCGGGACCGTTGACGAGGATGAAGAAGTTGCCGCGGTCCTCCTGCGGGGTGTACTCGTTGGGCAGTTCGCCGAACAGCCACACGGTGGCGCCGAGCAGCGCGGCGAACGTCACCAGACATGCCCAGCGCCAGCGCAGCAGGGTGACCAGCACATGGCGATACAGACGCTGGGTGGCGTCGAGCAGGGTGTGCACGGCATGACTGATGCGGCTTTCATGCATGCGGGGGTCGAGCACCTTGGAGCACATCATCGGGGCCAGGGACAGCGCCAGCAGGCACGAGATCGCCACGGCGGCGGCCAGGGTCAGCGCGAATTCGGTGAACAGCCGGCCGATGTCGCCGCGCAGAAAGCTCAACGGCACGAACACCGCGATCAATACCAGCGTGGTGGCGATGACCGCGAAGCCGATCTGGCGCGTACCGCGAAACGCCGCGACGAGTGGCGTTTCGCCGTAGAGCTGCATGCGCCGGTGGACGTTCTCGAGCACCACGATGGCGTCATCGACGACCAGGCCGATCGCCAGCACCAGCGCCAGCAGCGTGAGCAGATTGAGGGTGAAGCCGAAGGCGTTCAGGGCGATGAAGGTGCCGATGATCGAGATCGGGACGGTGACCGCGGGTACCAGGGTGGTGCGCACATTGCCCAGGAACAGGAAGATCACCACGACGACCAGTCCCATGGCGATGAACAGCGTGGCCACGACCTCCGTCAACGCCCCGGAGACGAACACCGAGGAGTCGAAGTTGAGCCGCATCTGCATGCCGTCGGGCAGGGTCGACTCGAGGCGCGCCATCTCCGCCTTGACGCCCTGGGACACCTCCAGAATGTTGGCGGTGGACTGCTTCATGATGCCCAGGCCGACCATGGGCACGCCGTTGCCGCGAAACAGTGAGCGCTCCTCCACCGAGCCGACCTCGACGCCGGCCACATCGCTCAAGCGCGTGAGGTAGCCGTCGTCACCCTGGTCGATGACCAGGTCACGGAAGTCGGCGGCGGTTTCGAAGCTGCGCGGCAGGCGCAAGGTGAACTGCCGCGAGTCGGACTCCAGGAAGCCGGCGGGCAGTTCCACGTTCTCGGCGCGCAGCGCATCTTCCACATCGGTGACGGTGAGCCCGCGAGCGGCCAGGGCATTGCGCTTCAGCCAGACGCGCATGGCGTATTCCTTGCCGCCGCCGACGCGCACGCGTGACACCCCGGTTTGCGTGGCGAAACGATCGACCAGGTAGCGATTGGCGTAGTCGGTCAGCTCGGGCACCGTGTAGCCCTCCGCCGTGAGGCTCAGCCACATGATGACGTCGTCGCTGCTGTCGGCCTTTTCCACCTCCGGGGGCTCGGCTTCCTCGGGCAGATTGTCGCTCACGCCGGAGACGCGATCGCGAATGTCGTTGGCCGCTGCCTCGATATCGCGATCGAGGTTGAAGGTGATGTCGATTTCCGACTCGCCGTCGCTGCTGGTCGATTCGATGAGGTCGATGCCCTCGATGCCGGCGATGCGGTCCTCGAGCACCTGCGTGATGCGGGTTTCCACCACATCCGCCGAGGCCCCGGGGTAGTTCGTTTCGATGCTCACCACGGGCGGATCGATGGCCGGGTATTCCTGTACCGGGAGTCGTTCGAGGGCGATCAGGCCGAAGGCGATCAACAGCAGGGCGAAGACGGTCGCCAGCACCGGACGCTGAATGGCGGTATCGGAAAGACGCATCAGTCGCTTTCTCCGCCACGTGAGTCGTCGTCGCGGGCGGCTTCGAGGATGTCGCTGATCTCGCGGCTGCCATCGTCGAGGGCGAGGATATCGACGCGGTCGCCGTCGCGCACCTTGGTGGTGCCGTGACTGACGACCCAGTCGCCCGCCTGGAGTCCGCTGCGTATCTCGACCTCGCCGGCGCGACGCTCGCCGATTTCCACGCGGCGCCGTTGGATTCGATTGTCCGCGTCACGCGCGATGCGCATCACGTATTGACGCTCGCCGTTGGGCACGAGCACCGATTCCGGGACCACCAGCGTGTCGCGGGGGCGGCGTTCCAGGGTCACGATCATCAGCATGCCGGGGCGCAGCGTGCGTTCGGGATTGGGCAGCTGGGCGCGTACGCTGACGCTGCGCGACACAGGGTCGATGCGGGTGCCGATGCTGGTGACCTCACCGCGAAAGACCTGTTCGGGGTAACTGGCCGTGGTGGCGCTCAGCGACATGCCGGGCGCGAGCGCGCCGAGAAACGTCGCCGGGACGGTGAAATCGAGTTTCATGCGGTCGAGCTTGTCGAGGGTGACCAGCTCGGTGCCCGGGGTGACCAGGGCGCCGACGCTGAGGTCGCGCTGCCCCACGGTGCCGGCGAAGGGCGCGCGCAGCTGGTGGTCGGCGAGGCGCGACTGTATCTCGTCGATCTGGGCATTGACCTGCGCCAGCTGGGCCTGGGCATCTTCGACGTCGGCGCGGATACCGACGTTGCGATCCTGGAGTTGCCGGGCACGGCGCACGGCGTTCTCGCGTTCCTGGCGCAAGGCCCTGGCGGCACGCAGCTCGGCCTGCTCCGCACTATCGTCGAGACGGATCAGCAGGTCGCCCGCCGCGACGCGCTGACCATCGTCGAAGCTGAGCTCGGCGATGGTCTCGGTCACGGTGGCGGACAGCGTCACGCTCTCGTCGGCACGCAGCGTCCCCAGCGCTTCCAGCGGATCGCTCCACTCGGTGGTGGTGACGGGCGCGGCGATGACCGACGTACGGGCATCGGGGTCCTGTGCGTTGGCACTGCCCAGCATCGAAAGGCCAAGCAGCGCCACACCCAGGCGACGACGGCCGCGGGCGGCCACGGCAAGAAGCGAAAGTACGGGCATAATGTCTCGTTATTGTCTCGGTGCGATGATGACCGCGCGGCCAGCGCCTGCGTAACGCCTGACGTCTCTCGCCATTGAAGTGGCACGCTGGCATGTTTCGGAATGTCTCTCGTTGTATCCGACCCGGGCGCCGGATAAAAGTGCGCATTGGCTCGAGCGCCATGATGCACGCTTTTTACACGTTTGCGGATCCGGCGGCGTGGCCTGCGTTCAACGCGTTGCACCGGTGTCGGTGCGCCACGCTCGTCGAGGTGTCGCATAACGCTTAGAATGCCACCCTTTGCCTGGAACGAGACGCAACGATGGCACAGACGTATGACGTAGTGGTGATCGGTGCCGGCGCGGCGGGACTGATGTGCGCGTCGACCGCGGGATACGCGGGGCGCCGCGTCCTGGTGCTCGACCATGCCAACAAGGCGGGCAAGAAGATCCTCATGTCCGGCGGGGGGCGCTGCAACTTCACCAACCTGGCGACGGGGCCGGCGAATTTCTTCTCGGCCAACCCGCACTTCTGCATCTCCGCGCTCAAGCGGTATACGCCGGGTCACTTCGTCGAGCTCGTCGAGCGCCACGCCATCGAGTATGTCGAGAAGGCGCCGGGCCAGTTGTTCTGTGCCGACTCGGCCAAGCAGGTGGTGGCCATGCTGCTGACCGAGTGCGAGTGGGCCGGGGCGGAGGTGCGCCTCAAGACCCGGGTCGACTCGCTCGAACGCCATGGCGAAGGCATGCGTCTGGCCACGTCCAGTGGCCCGATCGACGCCGGCACGGTGGTCATCGCCACGGGTGGCCTGTCGATTCCCACCATGGGCGCGACCGGCTTCGGCTATGACGTGGCGCGCCAGTTCGGTCTATCGGTGTCCGAGACCCGGGCCGCGCTGGTGCCGTTCACGCTCACCTCGCAATGGCGCGAGCGTGCCGCGTCGCTGGCGGGAGTGAGTTGTCCGGTGACGGTCGAGGCCGGCGAAGGGCGCTATCACGAACCGATGCTGTTCACGCATCGCGGCGTCTCCGGGCCGGCCATGCTGCAAGCCTCCAGTCATTGGCAACCGGGCATGGCGTTGTCCATCGATCTGCTGCCGGAGGTCGATGTCGCCGGGGAACTGACCGCCATGCGACACGACGCGCCCAAGCGGCGGGTGGCGACGTGGCTGGGGGAGCGGCTGCCCAAGCGCCTGGCACAGGCCTGGTGCGAATGGCACGGCCTGGCGGATGTGCCGCTGGGGACGTTGTCCAACCGTGAGGTGGCGCGCCTGGAGGACGAGTTGAAGCGCTGGCAGCTCAAGCCCGCCGGCACCGAGGGCTGGCGCACCGCCGAGGTGACGCTGGGCGGCGTCGACACGCGAGCGATTTCCTCCAAGACCTTCGAGGTGGAGGGGCTGCCGGCTTTGCGTTTCATCGGCGAGGTGCTGGATGTCACCGGCCAGTTGGGCGGCTTCAATTTTCAGTGGGCCTGGGCGTCGGGCGTGGCCTGTGGGCAGGCGGTCTAGCACGGGCGGACGATAAGGGCGAGCGAGGAGGAGGGGAGGATGTCGCGACACCTCGGGGACAGAGTCGTCCAGGCGCTGCGTCGATGGCGTTGGCCTGGGCGCTCGCGCCAGGCGGAGCAGCGTCTGCCGGTGATCGTGTGCGGGCTCGATTATGCGCATTATCGTCTGCTCACGCGGCTTGCCCGGTCGCGCCGCTATGACGCGCTGGCGGCGGTCGATGACTATCCGTGGCATCACGGGACGCAAGTGGAGGGCGTGCGGGTCTACTACCCGAGCGAGGTGCCGTCGCTGGCGCGCCGTCATGGCGCGGTGGCGGTCGTCTACTGCCATGACGACGACCTGGCCGTCTTCGACGCGCAGACACGCGAGGCCCTGGACCAGGCCGGGGTGCCGTGCGTGCATGTCTCGCCGGGCGACGAGGATGTCGAGGACATTCTGGCACGTCAGCTGGCCTCGTGAGTGCCTGGCGTGACACGCTGCCAACGCAAAAAGCCCCCATGTCGGGGGCTTTTGACGGGCATGGCGAAAGGCGCTAGCGGCGTGCCAGCCGATACAGGGCGCGCGCGCGATTGGCCAGCAATACCGCCGAAAGGCCGCGTCGCAGCCAGGAGCGTGCGGTCTTCGGGCGTCGCGCGCCCTGGGCCGCGAGCAGGCCGAAGGTGCCGATCAACGGCACTTTCCATTGCATCACGCGCTGCCAGGCATGATCGATGGGCGCCGTGGCATCGCGCCATTCGTGCAGGGCGTGCCCCATGTCGAGCCGCTGCTGCAGAATGCGTGCCTCGAGATAGTCGAGTTCAGCGGCACGTTCACGACGATTCACGAGAACCCCCCAGCGCTTGGCGGTCTTGTGCCAAATGACTCAAGGTGGACTGCATCAGGCGCCGGCGCTTGGCGATACGCTTGGCGCCGTACAGGCAGAGGGCAGCAATCACGAAAAGCGCTGCCGAGCACAGCCCGATGGCCAGCAGGCGATGGTCTTCCCAGTACATGACCACCAGCAGCAGCAACAGCATGCCGATGGCGAACGAAAAGGTGATCAACGCCGCGCCGGCCATCAACAACAGGCTGAGCATGCGGTCGCGTTCGGCTTCCAGCTCGAGAACGGCGAGGCGCAAGCGCGTCTCGCCGGTCGCTACGAGAGTGGCAAGCAATCGACGCACCGAGGTGATGACGCGCTCCGCCGGTCCCTGGCGATCAGCCATTAGCGACGCCCGATGAGCATGCCGACGACGACCCCGAGCGCAGTGCCGATGCCGATGCTGGTCCAGGGGTTGTCGCGTACGTAGCGGTCGCAGTGATCGATCTGATCGCGTGCGTTGTCGTATACCTTCTCGCCGCGGGCTTCGAGCTTGGCGCGCGTCTCGGTGAGGCGCTGCTGGGCACGCTCACGCGCTTGCGTGATATGGCCGCGAGAATCGTCCGCTGTCGCCTTGACCAGCTCCTCCACGGTTTGCGACAGGTGGCGCAGATCGTCTTTGAGCTGCTCGGTGGAAGCGTCGCGTTCACGCTGGCCGGTGGGCTGCATGGTCATGTGTGTCTTCCTCTGACAAGTTAATGGCGTCCTAAGCATAGCAGGCAACGGCGCTGCATCAACAGCGCGCAACCGTATGCATTGTCAATCCAGTCCGGGAATGCCCGCCAGGAAGGTGTTGATGCTGAAGCCGAGCCCCAGGCGACGGTTGATGTGATCGTAGTCGATCAGGCTCTCGCCGTAGCCGTGGTAGTACTGAACGTAACCGCGCACCTTGCCGAATAGCGGAAACGAGTAGTCCAGTTGCGCCCCGTAATGACTCTTGCCGGGATTGCCGCGCATCAGCAGCGAAACTTCCTGGTCGCCGAAGGCGCGGACCAGCGTGACGTCGCCGTAGCCGATGTAGTCCTCGAGGTCCGGGTTATCGTCGTCTTCCTCGTTCTCGGGGACTCGCCAGTGGGGCGCCACGCTCACCGCCCATTCGCCGCGCTGGAACACCATGTCGGCGTAGACGCGGTTCCAGCTGCGCGATAACGGATCGGAACGGCCGTTGGACTGGTGCGCAAAGCCGAGACGATTGATGGTGTTGGTCCAGCCCAGCGCGCTCATGCTGTTGTCGAAACTGATGAACGCCTCGGGCTCGTAATTGGTCTCGCGGAAGGGGGCCGAGGCCTCGGAGTTGTAAGCCTGCCACCAGCTGCGCTGCGTGTAGGCGAAGTACACGTCGCCGTTGTCGTCGAAGAGATCTTCGATCAGGTTGACCTTGAAGCTCAGCTGATACTTGACTTCGGTGTTGTCGGCATCGGTGGCGTCGGTGACTTCGGCGAAGCGATCCTGGTCGGGGTTGGCGTTATAGGCCCACGGCAGCAGATAGTTGCGCCGGTAGGTGGTCACCGCCAGGGGATTGCGCGAAGACTCGCGCTCGAGCTCGCGACGCTTGTCGACGCGGGTTTCCAGATTCTGCGCCTCGCGTTCCGCCGGGCTGGCATCGGCTTCTGTCGCGCTGGCATCCTCGGCCAGCGTCTGACGCAGGTCGCGCAGTTCCGTCTCCAGCGTCTGCACGCGCGCCTCGATGGCCTGGCGCTCGCTGGCGCTCAGCTCGGTGGCGGCATGCACGGAGCTGGAAAGCGCCAGGGTGAGCAGCGCAATCATCGGCAAGAAGGGGCGTGGTGACTCCATGTCATTGAATACCTTGTCGATAGTGTAAAACGCTGTGGCCCAACCGCATGTCATGTCGAGGCGAGCGGAAAGACGCGTCGAGCCTGGCCGACCGGGCACATGGGTGATCGTGAATGTTTCTATCACGTCGAAAGGGCGAAGCAAATATCGGTGCGCAACATTGCCAAGGTCCTGTCACGCGCCGACAATCGGCGCATCGCTAGGTGACGAGGAAACAGCATGGCGTGCCGACGCAGGTGT
Organism: Chromohalobacter sp.; assembly: GCF_039830575.1. NCBI lineage: Bacteria > Pseudomonadati > Pseudomonadota > Gammaproteobacteria > Oceanospirillales > Halomonadaceae > Chromohalobacter > Chromohalobacter sp. Next base: position 246,427 of record NZ_JBDOOX010000013.1, read on the forward strand.
CGTTTTTTGACGTGGCAAGGATTTCCCCGGCGATGCATGATCAGGGGCGCCAGGACACGTGTGGCCCATTATATCGCATTCGTGATGGTTTGCCTGCTGTGGGCGGTGGGCGACGCTGCCGCGCAGACGTCGTTGCCCGAGCGCGACGCCTTGCAGGCACGTCTGGAACGCCTGCAGGCCATCGAGCAGCCGGATGGCGATCAGCGCGCGGCACTGGAGGATACCCGGGCCGCGCTGGAAGGACTCAAGGAGCTCCGAACGCTCGACGACAAGCTGCGCGAACTCGAGCAGCGCGCGGCGCGGGCACCGCAGGAGTCGCAGGCATTGGCCGGCGAGCTGCAGCGCCTGGAGGGCGATACGGCGACACCGAGCGCGGACGACTTCGACGAGCTGTCGCTGACTGCCCTGCAGACCCGCACCGGCGACGCCCTGGAAGCCCTCGAGGCATTGCAGGGGCGTCTGGCCGACGTCAACGCGCAGTTGATCAGCGCCCAGACCTTGCCCGAACGCGCTCAGGCGGCGATCAGCGAGGCGCGCGAGCGCGCCGAGACCCGCAAGGCGCAGCTTGCCGCGCTCGACGCGGAGGGCGAGTCGGAGGCCGCCCAGGCCAAGCGTGACCGCTACCGGGTCGAGGTGGCGCTCGCCGAGCAGCGTGCGCAATGGAACCAGAGCGAACTCTCCCACAATACCCGCCTGCGTGAACTGGCGATGCAGCAGCGCGACGTGCTGGAAAAGCGCATCGCGCTCAAGGAACAGCAGCTGGCGGCACTGCAGGCGGCGCTCGACCGCCAGCGCCGTGCCGAGTCGGAAAAAGCCATTGCCGAGGTCGGCCGCGATGACGCCGAGGCCATCGCCGGGCATCCGGTGCTGTCCCAGGTGCAGCAGGTCAATCGTGACTTGAGTCGCGAACTTCTCGATATCACCGATCGCGCCAATGCCATGGTGCGCGAAGGCATCGAGACGCGCACCCAGCTCGACCGCGTGCGCCAGGTTCAGCGCACGCTCAACGAGCAGATCGAGGCGATTCGCGGCAGCCTGCTGTTGTCGCGCATCCTGCGCGAGCAGCGCGAATCCTTGCCTGAGGTGGAAGCGCTCGGCGGTCTTCAGGACGACATTGCCGACCTGCGCTTGCGCCAGTTCGACCTGTCCCAGCAGCGCGATGCCCTGCGCCGTCCCCAGCAGCTGGCCGACGACAGCCTCGCCGAGGCCGATATCGACGATGCGCCGGGACTGCGCGAGGCGCTGGTCAAGCTGTTCGAGTCGCGTCGCGAGCTGCTCGACCAGCTCGACGAGGAATATGGCAACCTGCTGACGATTGCCATCAACCTGCAGCTCAACCAGCAGCAGTTGCTGAAAATCAGCAAGGAGCTGCGCGCCACCATCGAAGAGCAATTGTTCTGGGTCGCCAACGGGCGTCCGCTGGATCTGGCATGGCTGCAGCAATTCCCCGCCACCCTGGGGCAACGCATGGCGGCCGCCGACTGGCGCACGGCGCTGGCTTCCTTGTGGCAACGCCCCGATGCCGGGGCGCTGGCCGTGCTGCCGCTGCTGCTGCTGGCCGGCGCGCTGCTGCTGTGGCGTCGGCGCATCAAGGCTTCGCTGTTGCGTCTGCACGAGGAAATCGGGCGACTGAAACGCGATACCCAGATGCACACGCCACGGGCGATCGGGCTCAACGCACTGCTCGCCGCCCACGGCCCCCTGACGATGGCGGCCGCCGGCGGGGCGCTCAATCTCGGCGGGCAGGGGTTCGCCGTCGTTCTCGGCGATGCGTTGCTGCAACTGGCACTGGCCTGGGGCGTCGTGGCCTGGGCGCGTCGCCTGCTGGTCTCCGACGGCGTGGCCGCACGCCACTTCCACTGGTCGCCGGCCTATGTACTGCGCCTGCGTCGTTTGCTGCTGTGGCTGGGCATGGCATTGATTCCGGTCATCCTGGTCAGCAATGTGGCGCCGTTCAACGAAGCCCGTCTGGCGGAGCGACCGCTGTCGCTGTCGTTTCTGCTGCTGGGACTGGTGGCGATGAGCGTGGTGCTGGTGCGTCTGATCCTCGCCCATGTGCCGTTTTTCGGCCTCAAGCTGTTCCGCTTGCTGCTGGGACTGGCGCTGGCGGCGGTGCCGCTGGTGCTGGCGGGACTGATCATCATGGGCTTCGAATACACCGCGTTGAGCCTGATCGGCCGCTTCATCACCTCGATCTACATTCTCGGCCTGTGGATTCTCGTCGAGGCGGCGGTGGTGCGCGGCCTGGCGGTGGCGGCACGGCGCCTGGCGTATCGGCGCGCGGTGGCCCGGCGTCGTGCCCAGGCCAAGGAGGACACCGAAAGCGGCCTCGAGGTGGTCGAGGAGCCGCCGCTGGACATGGAACAGGTCAATCAGCAGTCGCTGCGGCTTTCCAAGCTGATCCTGTTCTTGGGCTTCACGCTGGTGCTGTACGTCGTCTGGGCGGACCTGCTCGGCGTGTTGTCCTATCTCGACAACGTCACCGTGTGGCAGATCGAGCGTGGTCAGGGCGAGGCGATGACCACCAGCCCGATCACCGTGGCCGATGTGCTCATGGCACTGGCACTGGTGGCGCTGACCCTGGTGATGGCGCGCAACCTGCCGGGGCTGCTGGAAGTCATGGTGCTGTCGCGGCTGAGCCTCAAGCAGGGCAGTGCCTATGCCATTTCGTCGCTGCTTTCCTATACCATCGTGGGCACGGGAGTCGTGGTGTCGCTGGGCACACTGGGGGTGTCGTGGGACAAGCTGCAATGGCTGGTCGCGGCGCTCGGCGTGGGGCTGGGCTTCGGGCTGCAGGAAATCTTCGCCAATTTCATTTCCGGCCTGATCATCCTCTTCGAGCGGCCGGTGCGCATCGGCGACACCATCACGCTGGGCAACCTGCACGGTACGGTCAGCCGCATCCGCATTCGTGCCACCACGGTGACGGACTTCGACCGCAAGGAAATCATCATCCCCAACAAGACCTTCGTCACCGATCAACTGATCAACTGGTCGCTATCCGACAACATCACCCGGGTCGTGCTGACCTACGGCGTCTCGCACGGCTCCGATCTCGAGCTGGTGCATCGTCTGCTGCGCCAGGCCGCCGTGGAAAACCCGCGCGTCCTCAAGGACCCCGAGCCCCAGGTGTTCTGTCTCGAGTACGGGGCGACCGCGTTCAGCTTCGAGTTGCGCATCTTCGTCAACGACTTGATGGACCGACTGTACGCCAGCGACGAGATCAACCGGCGTCTCGATGCCCTGTTCCATCAGCATGGCATTCGCATTGCCTTCAACCAGATGGACGTCTGGCTGCACGATGCCTCGGGGCGGCAGGCCTGGGTGAGCTCCCGGCCCCAGGAGACGGCCACTCTGGGCGATGGTGCCGTATCGGCGAGGCCGGCACGGCGCGACGGCATCGAGGACGTCGATGTCGGACGCAGCCCGAGCGGCGACGGGACGGATGCCGACGGAGGCGGAGGTGACGGCGGCCGCTAGGGGCGGGGGATGACCGCGTGAAGCAGGAACTCGCGGTTGCCGTCGCCGCCGCGCAGAGGGCTTTCCTGCCAGTGACGAATCGCGAAGCCGGCATCGGCACAGCAGGTGCGAATGCGCGCCTCGACGTCCGCGAAGAGCGCCGGATCGCGGACGACGCCATGGGCGTCGACCTTGCCCGGGCCGACCTCGAACTGTGGCTTGACCAGCGAGATCAACTGGCCCCCGGGCGCCAGCACGGCGGCCAGCTCGGGCAGGATCAGCGTCTGCGAGATGAACGAGACATCCATGACCGCGGCGTGCAGTCCTTCGGGGGCGAGCGCGTCGAGCCGCTCGCGGGGCAGGGCGCGGGCGTTGACGCCTTCCAGGCAGGTGACGCGGGCATCCTCGCGCAGTGTCGGGGCGAGCTGGTCGTGTCCGACCTCGATACCGACCACGCGCGCGGCGCCGAAGCGCAACGCGCAGTCCGTGAAGCCGCCGGTGGACTGGCCCACGTCGAGTACCGTCATGCCGTCGAAACGCACGTTGAGCGCCTCCAGAACGCCTTCCAGCTTGAGCCCCGCTCGCGAGACATAGCGTTCCTCCGGGTCCTCGGCGACCGCGAAACGACTGGTGTCGGGCAACGTTTCGCCGGGCTTGGTCAGTACGCGTGGCGTCTGCGTGGACACCAGCGTGACACGGCCGTGGCGAATCAAGCGCTGCGCCCGGGTACGTGAACGCGCCCATCCTTGGGTGACCAGCAGTTGATCGAGGCGTGGCATGTCGGCTCCGGTGCGTCAGTCGGCAAAGGCGTCGCAGTATATCGCGAAGGCAGGCCCGCGTTCAGGGCGCATTGTCGCTCAAGCGCGTGTACTCGCGTTGCCAGCGCTCGAGCAGAGAGTGGCGCTTGAGAGCGTCGAGCGTTGCCAGCAGGCCGGGATCGATGGCGATCGGATGGATCGCGTCGCCCAGCGTGCGGCGCAGTCCATGGGCGGTCTCCGGCCCTTCGAGGTCGGGATGTACCGCGCCGAGCGGTGTCTTGTCGCGTATTGCCTGCTGTCCCTGGCGACTCAGCAGGTAATCGAGGAAGCGCCTGGCGGTCTCCGGATGCGGCGCCCGTTTGGGGATCAACGCCAGCCGCTGCATCACCAGGGCGTAATCGTCGGGAATGACCATCTCCAGCTGCGGGTGGCGCGCCACGACATCGCGGGCATAGGAACCGAGCAGGTTGTAGCCGATGTCGTAGCGTCCCGCGATCAGGCCGTCGAGCATGTCGCCGGTGGTATCGGCCAAGGCGGCCTTCACGCCGCCCAGCGCGGCCACCAGCTCCCAGTAGCGCGGCGACATGTGCGAATCCGCGGTGGCGTAGGTATAGCCCGCGCCGCTACGCCACGGATCGTAGGTGACGACACGTCCCGTGAGGCGCTGGCGCTGTTCGGTGAGCAGTCGCAGCAGTGCCTCGTGGCTGTCCGGCGACGCGTCGGACGCGATGGCGTCGCGCCGGTAGACGATGACCACCGGCTCGAAGGTGATGCCGAACAGCTCGCGTCGCCAGCGGGAGGCCTGAGGCCAGGCTCGAGCCTCGGCGGTGTCGAGCGATTGGGCGTAGCCGCGGTTGGCGAGCTGATATTGCCACGGCATCGCCGACGACATGACGACATCCGCCGAGGTGGCGTCCGCGGACATGAAGCGGCGGTAAAGCGCCAGTGTGGTCAGGTTGCGATAGACCAGTTCGATCTCGGGATGACGCGCCTGGAAGTCGGCCAGCAGCGGTGCCATCAGGTCGCTGTCCAGCGCACCGTGAATCTCCAGGGGCTGCGCGGGGGCCTGCGTGGCGGGGTAGTGCAGGACCTGCGGATCGGCATGGCAGGCCAGGGAGGCCGTGAGTCCGGCCCAGGCGAGCACGGCCAGTCCGCACAGACGGCGTAACGGCGTCATGATGTTCCCTCCTCGCTGAACTGCAGTCGCACGCACAGCCCGGGCGGCTCGGCGTGGGGATGGGCCGGCGCCAGGCTGAGCCGTGCCCCGTGCGTGCGGGCGATGCCGTCGACGATGGCCAGGCCGAGCCCCGAGCCCTGGCCGCCCTCGATGCCGCGATGGAAGGGCCGCAGCACCAGCAGACGCTGACTCTCGGGAATGCCGGGGCCGTCGTCCTCGACCTCGAGCCGCGTGGGACCTTCGGTCACGCGCACCGTGATGCGCCTGGCACCATAGCGTCGGGCGTTGTCGATCAAATTGGCCAGGGCCTCGGCGAGCTGCCATTCCACTGCCTGCTGCATCACCGGATGCGCGGGCACTTCCACGCCCAGGTCGATACCGTCGCGATGGCACTGGGTCCAGGCATCACGAACCGCCTGCCGGGCGGTGTGACAGAGGTCGATGGCCACCGCTTCGGGGGTCGCTTCGGGATTGTTGAGGCGTGTCAGCGAGAGCAGTTGCGATGCCAGGCGCGCGGTCTTGTCGGCACTGCCGCGCATGACGTCCAGGGCGGCATGCCAGGCGCGCGGGTCGTCCTGACGCAGGGCCAGCTCGGCGCGTGCCGAGAGCCCGGCCAGCGGAGTGCGCAGCTGGTGAGAGGCGTCGCCGATGAAGCGTTCCTGGTTGGCGCGGACACGACGCATGCGGGCCAGCAAGTCGTTGAGGGTTTCGCGCAGCTCGGCCAGCTCGCGGGGCAGTGCCAGATCGAGCGGCGCCAGGGTGCGCGGGTCGCGGGCCCGGATGGCGCGCCGCAGGCGGGTCAGCGGCATCAGCGCCATGCGAATCCCCAGCAGCACCACGCCGATGGCGAGCAGGGCCATGGCGACCAGACGCAGCATGCTGCCCTGGAACAGCGATTGGGTTAATGCCTCGCGTCCCTCACGGGTGTGGGCCACGCGCACCTCGAAGGGCTGGCGATTACGCCAGCCCTCGAGCTGCGACCGCCGTATGCCCAGGCGCAGGGCCATGTCATGCCACTCGATGTCGGCGAAGCGCATGTCGGCGGCGGTGTCGTCGAGCGCCGGCAACTCGGCGTTGCCGCTGATGAAATTGCCGTTGGCATCGTAGAGCGCGTAGAAGACGCGTTCCTCGGCCTGGGAAGCCAGCATCTTCAGGGCTGCCGGCGGCAGGTCCATCCACAGCTGGCCTTGCTGACGCTTGACCTGCTCGGCGATGGCCAGCGATGCCGCTTCCAGCAGGCGGTCGAATGCCCGATCGGCGGTATCGCGAGAGGCCATGTAGGCCTGGGCCAGCACCAGACTGCCGAGCAGCAGCATCGGCACCAGCAGCCAGACCAGCAGGCGGCGGTAGAGGCTCGGCAGGGTGGCCGACTCATTCACCGTCGCGCTCCTGCGTGTCGCTTTCCAGCACGTAGCCCAGGCCGCGTACGGTGCGCAATGTGAGCGGGGAGGCCGCCAGGCGGCGACGCAGGCGGTGGATATAGACCTCGATGGCGTTGTCGCCCAGCGTGTCGCCGCTGAAGACTTGCGTGAGCAGATGCCCCTTTTCCACCGGCTCGCCCGCGTGGCGCATCAGATAGACCAGCAGCCGTTGTTCGCGGGGTGGCAGCTCCAGGGGGGTGCCGTCGAGGGTGAAGCGTTGCGTCAGGCCATCGAAATGCAGCGGGCCGACGTGCAACTGGGGGCTGTCATCGTGCTGGCGCCGGCGCAGCAAAGCGCGAACCCGGGCTTCCAGCTCGTCCAGGGCGAAGGGCTTGGCCAGGTAGTCGTCGGCGCCGAGGTCGAGCCCCTTGACGCGATCCTCGATGGCTCCCCGCGCGGTGAGAATCAGCACCGGCGTATCGCGGTCGTGACGGCGCATGGCCTCGAGGATCTCCAGGCCGCCGCGCCCCGGCAGATTGAGGTCGAGCAAGACGAGCGCCTGGCCGTGTCCCGGGGCGGCCAGGCGCGCGTGGGCGCGGTCGCCGTCCTCGAGTGACTCGACGCGATAGCCGGCCAGGGCCAGCGCATCGTGCAGCGTGCCGGCGAGCAGGGCGTCGTCCTCGACGAGCAGCAGGGCAGGCATGGTATCGGATGTCATGGCGGATAATCCTGCAGTTCATGGCGGTGCAGCTGCGCCACGGCATCCTGCAATGCGCGACGCGCCTCGCGCGCGGGCAAGCGCCCCTGGGGGCCGGAAAGGCTCAACCAGTAAGCGGTGTCGGGCAGCGCCTGACACAGCATGCGCCCGCCGGGGAGCGTCAGGGAAGGCGTGTCGCCTTGACGTTGCCAATGCTGGCCGGGGCGCAGCGTGTGGCGCAGATCGCTTTCCGGCAGCACGCTCAGACGGCACTCGACGTCGTTTCCGACGAGCGCCAGCAGCGCGGCGGTCTCGCCGGTTTGCCGGCACAAGGCATCGAGCGTGGGCATGACCAGGTCGGCGAGCTGACGCGAGGGAGCATGACGTCTGCCCAGCCGCGCCGGTGTCGTGCCCAGGCGGTAGCGTCCTCGTCCGTCGCGTTGCACGTAGTCGAAGCGTTCCAGCGATCCCAGAAGACGCAGCAAGGTGCTCTTGTAGAGAGCCGTCGCGTCGGCCAGCTCGGCCAGGGATAGACTGTCGCGCGGTGTATCGAAGGCTTCCATGACCGTCAGCGCGCGTTCGACGGCTTCCACCCGATCCTGCGCCATGGCGGGACTCTCCAGCGATTCGTGCCGCCTGCACGGCAGCATTCAACTTTAGTCGCGAACGGCGTCTTGAGCGTTGACGCTCGTGTCCGACATGCCTAGTTTTCCGCTCAAGGGAACGATGTTCTGCCTTACAGAACTGTAAGGTAAATGTCAGGTTGCCCGCAACCCATTTCAATCTCGTGCAAGGGAGATAACAACAATGGCTTTCAAGACGCCGCTCAAACTGGTCATGGCCGCTGCGCTGACATTGGGTGCCAGCAGCGCCATGGCATTCGAACCGTCCGGCAAGGTCGAGTGCATCGCGCCCTCCGATCCGGGCGGCGGCTGGGATTTCACCTGCCGCAGCGTGGGTAACGTGATGGAAGAGCTCGACATGGTGCCGGGCAGCGTGCAGACCCTCAACATGGCGGGGGCAGGCGGCGGTGTCGCTTACGCGCACACCGTCAGCAAGCGTGCCGGCGACGACCATCTGCTGGTGGCGGCCTCCACGGCGACCACCACGCGCCTGGCGCAAGGTCAGTTCCAGGGGCTGGACGCCGACATGGTCAACTGGATCGGTGCTCTCGGCGCCGACTACGGTGTGATCGCCGTCTCCAAGGACTCGCCGTACCAGAACCTCAACGAGCTGATGGAAGCCCTGAAAGAAGACCCGCGCTCGGTGAAGTTCGCCGGTGGCAGCGCCAAGGGCGGCTGGGACCATCTCAAGGTGCTGATCGCGGCGCAGGCGGCGGATGTCGATAACCTGCCCCGGATTCCGTATCTGTCCTACAACAACGGTGGCGAGGCCATGACTCAAGTGGTCGGCGGTCATGTCGATGCCTTCACGGGCGACATCACCGAGGCTCAGGGCTTCATGGAATCCGGCGACCTGCGTGTGCTGGCCGTGCTGGCCGATGAGCGCCTGCCCGGCGAGTTCAGCGACATCCCCACCGCCAAGGAACAGGGCATCGATGCCGTAGGCCCGAACTGGCGCGGTTTCTACATGCCGGCGGACATCTCCGACGAGGCCAAGCAGTACTGGGTCGATGCCGTCGATGAGCTCTACGCCAGCGACGAATGGAAGAAGGTCATGAAGAACAATGGCCTGATGCCGTTCCATGTCAGCGGTGCCGAGTTCGAAGAATTCGTCCATCAGCAGATCCAGGACATTCAGTCGCTCTCCAAGGAAATCGGGCTGATCAAGCAATGACCCAACGCAACGACCGTATCTGCGGTGTGCTGCTGCTCGTCCTGGCCGTCGCGTACGGCTGGGGCGCCACGCAGTTTCCGGAACCGTTCGGTGGGGCCGAGTCGGTCGGCCCCGAGACTTTTCCCAAGGTACTCGCGGTAGTGCTGGCGCTTTCCAGTCTTTATCTGATCGTCAAGCCGGACCCGGACAACGCCTGGCCCAAGGGGCGTATCGTGCTGGAGCTGGTCATCGCCGTGGCCGTGCTGATCGCCTACACGCTGCTGCTCCAGCCGCTCGGGTTCATCATCGCGACGCTGCTGGCGGTGGGCACCTTGTGCTGGCGCATGGGGGCGGCACCGATGCGTGCCTACATGACCGGCGCGGTTGCCGGCGTGGTGGTCTACCTGCTTTTCACCTACGCCCTCAACCTGGCCTTGCCATTGGGCGTGTTTAGCGTCCTGGAGGGAAGCTGATGGAAACTCTGGGCTATCTGATCGACGGGTTCGGCGTCGCCCTGGCGCCGCACAACCTGATGTTCGCCCTGATCGGGGCCTTTCTCGGGACCCTGATCGGCGCATTGCCGGGGCTGGGGCCCGCCAACGGCGTGGCGATCCTGATTCCGCTGGCCTTCACGCTGGGGCTGCCGCCGGAAACCGCGCTGATCATGCTGACGTCGGTCTACGCCGGTGCCATGTACGGGGGGCGCATCTCGTCGATACTGCTCAACATTCCCGGCGACGAACCGGCGATGATGACCTGTCTCGACGGCTACCCGATGGCCCAGAAGGGCAAGGCCGCCGAGGCATTGGCGATTTCGGCGATCGCGTCGTTCATGGGCAGCTTGATCGCCACGATCGGCCTCATCCTGCTGGCGCCGCTGCTGGCCAAGTTCGCCCTGACCTTCGGGGCGGCGGAATATTTCGCGTTGTTCGTGCTGGCCTTCGCCACCCTGGGCGGCATCACCGGCAAGAATCCGATCAAGACGGTACTGGCCGCGGCCCTGGGCCTGATGATCGCCACGGTGGGCATCGACTCCACCGGCACGCAGCGCTACACCTTCGGCGTGCTGGAACTCTATGAAGGCGTCGACTTCATCATCGCCATCGTCGGTCTGTTCGCGATCTCCGAGTTGCTGTTCTTCATCGAGGACCGTGCCGGTGGCGGCAAGGGACCGATGAAGGTCAACAAGCTCACGCTGTCCTTCAAGGAAGTCCGCGAGATCATGCCGTCCAGCATCCGCGGCGGCATTCTCGGCTTCATTGCCGGTGTCCTGCCCGGCGCGGGCGCCTCGCTGGGCAGCTTCATCGGCTACACTCTCGAAAAGAAGGTGGTCGGCAAGAAGGGCTACTTCGGCGAGGGGGATCCGCGCGGCGTGGCCGGTCCCGAGGCCGGTAACAACGGGGCCTCGAGCGGTGCGCTGGTGCCCATGCTGACTCTCGGCGTGCCGGGCAGCGGCACGACCGCCGTGCTGCTGGCGCTGCTGATCTCGATGAACATCACGCCGGGCCCGCTGATGTTCACCCAGAATGCCGACATCGTCTGGGGCGTGATCGCGGCGCTGTTGATCGGCAACTTCCTGCTGCTGCTGCTCAACATTCCCCTGGTGGGCATCTTCGTCAAGCTGCTGTCGGTACCGCCCAAGTACCTGCTGCCGATCGTCACCATGGTGGCGTTCGTGGGCATCTACTCGATCAGCAACTCCGCGTTCGATCTGTACTTCATGGTGGCCTTCGGCGTGTTCGGCTACTTCCTGCGCAAGCTGGAAATTCCCATGGTGCCGATCATCCTCGGGTTGCTGCTGGGCCCGGAGATGGAGAAGAACCTGCGTCACACCCTGGACATCGCCGATGGCGACTGGACCGCGCTGTGGGGCAGTGGTCTGGCGATCGGTCTGTGGGTCGTGGCCTTCGTCGGCCTGGTGCTGCCGTACATCGTCGGCCCGATTCTGCGGCGGCGCATGAATGCCGCACAGCAAGGCGCCGAGTAAGCGCACAGCCGCGCGCATCACACCGCAAGCGAGATGTCAGCCGCCCCGGACGGATCCCCGTTCGGGGCGGCTGTCGTTGGTGGGGTCAGGACGGCGAGCAATGCGCCTGCAGTTCGGTGGCGGGGACCCGGTCGGCGCCCCAGCTGCGGTAGACGTGACCGATCACCCGGTCGAGTTCGGCCTGGGAGACGTTGGCCAGCTCGCCGTGTTCCAGCGGATCGTAGTGAAAGATGTACAGTCGCGAGGCGAATTGCTCGAAAGGTAGCGAGGCCTCGCCGAAGCGCTCGCCGCAACCGGCGGTACTGACCTTGACGCCGTCTCCCCAGTCCTGGCCGCTGTCGTTGTTGGGGTTGAAGAAATAGGCGCGCATCACGTCCTGGGGGTCCAGGTTGACTCGCAGCAGGGTGATGGCATGCCAGCCGATGAAGCGTGCCGCGCTGTCGGTCACCGCGATACCGGCGGGTTGCGGATGGATCAACGGCTGGTTGCCGTTGTAGTAGGGGTGATAGCTGGCATAGAAATGACGCAGGAACGCGTCGAGCTCGTGGAGCTGGCCGGTTTCCACGTCGACGTTGATGCGAAAGCCGCGCCCGGCCCACCAGCCATGGAACTCCGGATTGACCCAGCGGTGGGGATCGCCTTCGCGGCCCGCGCAGCGCCGCCCCATCTCGGCATAGATGCGATCGAGGTGCGGTACCACGATCAGCGAAACCGGATCGAGGTCCAGGGGCAGGGTCGTGGCCACGCCCGACAGGCTGGCCATCGACGACAGCGGCATGCCCTCGAAATGCATGACGATCTCGTCGTCGCGGGCCGCCCAGGTCACCATCTGCAACAGGTAGTCGGGATCGTTGTAGGCCCATATCGACAGCGCGCGCGCCGACTGGCAGGTCGGGTTGTTGCCCTGACCGACCCCCAGCGGGAGTCCGAGCATGCACAGCACTCCCTCCAGCAGGCGCGCGCGGGGCGACGCGGTGTCGCCATAGGCCATGCGGATGCGTTCCTGCGACCAGGACGAGATCGGCAGGCTGATCTGCCGCCACAGCGCGGGCGCGAGCGGCTGCTGATAAAGGATGCCCCGTTCGAGCATCAGCGCCAGCCCGTACACTGCCTGGGGCGTCTCGGGAAAGACGCTTTCCTCGATGAGCGCCTGCACCAGCTGCCGGTAGCAGAGCAGGCAGTCGCGCCCGGTGGCCGACAGCCCCAGCGCCTCGGCCAGCAGGTGGTCCCCCTGGTCGAGCAGGTGGCGCAGCAGTACCGCATGATAGGCCGAGACCAGCCCGGTATCGTGCATGGCGCGAGCGAAGCCGGTGGCTTCGTATTGGAGAGCGCCGCTGTCCATCGCTTGCAGGCGCTCCAGGTAGACCGCGACGCCGGGATCCTCGCGGGATGCCTGGGTCGCCCCGAACAGGCTGCTGACCAGGCGGTCGGCGCCCTGACCGCTGGCTCCGAGGTCGATGTCGGGGTCGGCCTGGCAGATGGCGATCTGCGTGATCATGCGCTTGATCGCATCGACCTGGATCGGGCGTTGCTGCAGGATGCGCCAGATCTCGTCGATCAACTGGTCGATCACATGTTCGTAGCCGATGGTCTCGGCCAGATGTGCGAACAGCGAGCGGGTCAACTGTGCCAGACGGCCCTGGGTTTCGCGCTCGGCCTCGCTGGGCGTGCTGAACAACAGCTCGAGATTGAGCGCCAGCACCTGGGTGAGGTAGTGGTGTGCCTGTTCCGCGGAGATCAGCGCATGGGCGTAACGGCCCTGGGCCACGGCGAGCAGGCGTAGTTCGCTGAGCGCCTCGAGCACCACGATGTCGCTCTCCGCGCTCTTCAGCGAATATACGGTCAGCGAGGGCACCAGGATCTGCGGCTTGGCCCAGTCGGAGCCGTCGAAGGTGCCGGCGGCCTCGATCGCCTGGGCGCGGGGCTCGATGGCCGCGGCACCGCCGGGTTGCAGCAGCACCTTGCGGGCGCCGTCGAAGACCCGGCGCAGCTTGCCGGGCTTGGCGAAATCGGGGGCATGGGCGAGAATCTCGACCGCTTCGTCGAGCTTGGCCAAGGCGGCCTCCAGCCTGGCGCCATCCGGTGCTTGTTCGTCGTGGCTCGTCACAAGGGCTCCTTTTGCCCAGGAGTACAGGCGCGATTATACATAGAAGTCCAGGTCTTCCTGACGCTTGAGCAGATCGCGCATGGTGTGGGGATCGTCGCCGAAGAAGTACAGAAGCCCCCAGTGCGTACCGAAGGCCGTCCGCTTGGTGACGGTTTCCTCGAGCGGCGCGGTCAATTCATGGGACTCGAAGTAGGGATGATCCTCGGTTTCCTCGGGCATCTGCAGGCGGCTGACCACGCGCCGGCGCGGATAGACCCCGAAACAGCCGGCGACCCCCTTGGCGTCGACCACTTCGCGGGGGAAGAAGTCGGTGATCTCCTGCTCGGTGGTCTTGGGGTCGAAGGCCAGGATCAGGCCCTGGTAGGCATTGAAGCCGTAGGCGCGCTCGAGCAGTTCGAAGACCTTGAAGCCGGGCGGGCGATAGGCGACCTCGCCGAAGTACATTTCCCCGTCGCTGGTGACGAAGTATTCCGGATGGACGAACCCGAAATCGATATCGAAGGTCTTGATCAGCTTCTCGATCTGACGGGTGATCGACTCGCGATACTGCTCGAGTTCCGGTGTCGCCGGGACGAACACCGAGTAGCCGAGGGTCACGTATTCGGAAATGTTGAGAAAGCGGATCTTGCCGTCATGGATCCAGGCCTCGACGGCGAACTCCCAACCATCGAGGTGGGATTCCATGAGCACCGGAAATTCTTCCTCGGGGATGGTATCGACTTCGTCCGGGGTGCGGATCACGCGATGCCCCAGGCACCCCGCCTTGTCGAAGGCCTTGAGGTGAATCGGGTCGTTGGGATCGCCGTCGAGCTTGAGCAGGGTCTGGTTGACGCGCTTGAGGAAGCGGATCACATCTTCCTTGTCGTGGGCTTCCTCGAAGATGCCCACGCGGATGCCGCCCAACTGGGCACGGCGCTTCATCAGCGCCTTGTCGCGCAGCAGCAGGGCCTGGCCGTAGAGGCGCGGATTGTCGAGCAGTACCGAGTTGATCGCCCCGGCCCACTCGACGGTTTCCTCGTACAGGGGAATGGCGACGTCGACGCCCATGTCCTTGAGCGTTTCGGCGATTTCCATCGAACGGTCGTTGAGGCGCTCGAAATTCCAGGGCACGTAGGGGATTGCGTGTTCCTTGCAGTAGTCTTCCGCCCACTCGGGGGCCACGACCACATAGCGGCGGTCGAAGTTCTCGGCGGCTTCGACGGCGTTGAGGCTCCAGCCCAGTAGCGCGATATGTCCCTTGTCGGGGGATTTTTCCATGGTCATTCTCCTTGAACGCGGGAAGGGGCCGTGCCTTTCCAGCCTAGCCTATAATGTCGAGTGGGCGTTGGATTGTTTGATGCCTTGCCGACCGGCGGACACGCTGTTATAGTGCTGCGGCGTTCGAGGCAAGTCATTGAAAGCGCATGGCGTTTTCCTCATGTTCGAACGTTTCGGTGGCGACCTTTGGCAAGACGCTCGTCAACCGGATGCACTGTGGTGGCCCCGTCGGTCCTCCCGCAACGCTAAGCCGCGAACCCCGCCAGGCCCGGAAGGGAGCAACGGTAGTGGTGGATGCGTGTGCCGGGATGTGGCTGGCGGGGCTGCCTCCATTCTGGGCCCGTGCCGGGTCATCTCCCGTCTCGCCTCCCGCCGTGTCGCCGCCAGTGATCCCATCTTGGCTCGCCCCTCGTCGAAGTCTCCGCTAGCCGCTAGAATGGACGTTTCAATGGGTTCCCTCCGTACCGAGCGTTCGGTGCTGCACGTGGGAATCGGCCCGATCTGCAAGGACATCCTCACGGTATGAGTTACCAGGTTCTGGCCCGTAAATGGCGCCCGCGCACGTTTCATGAACTGGTCGGCCAGGAGCACGTCTCGCGCGCGCTGGTCAACGCGCTCGATCAGGGGCGTCTTCACCATGCCTATCTGTTCACCGGCACGCGCGGCGTCGGCAAGACGACGCTGGCGCGGATTCTCGCCAAGTGCCTGAACTGCCGGCAGGGCGTGACCTCGGTGCCGTGCGGTGAGTGCGAAACCTGCCGGGAGATCGACGAGGGGCGTTTCGTCGACCTGATCGAGGTCGATGCCGCCTCCCGCACCAAGGTCGAGGATACCCGCGAGCTGCTCGACAACGTGCAGTACGCGCCGACCCAGGGGCGCTACAAGGTGTACCTCATCGACGAGGTGCACATGCTTTCCACGCACAGTTTCAACGCACTGCTCAAGACGCTCGAAGAGCCGCCGCCCCACGTCAAGTTCCTGCTGGCGACCACCGATCCGCAGAAACTGCCGGTGACGGTGCTTTCGCGTTGCCTGCAGTTCACGCTCAAGAACATGCCGCCCGAGCGCGTGGTGGGGCATCTGTCGCATATTCTGCAGGCCGAGTCGGTGGCCTACGACGAGCAGGCCTTGTGGCTGCTCGGCAAGGCGGCCGATGGGTCGATGCGCGATGCCATGAGCCTGACCGACCAGGCCATCGCCTTCGGGCAGGGCGAGGTGCGTCATGCCGATGTCGCCGCGATGCTGGGCACGCTCGATCACCGCCATCTGCTGGCGCTGGCCGAGGCGCTGGCCGAGGTCGATGCCGCGCGCGTGCTGCAGGAGGTCGCCAGCCTGGCCGAACAAGGGCCGGATTTCGGCGGCATTCTCGATGACCTGGCGGGCATCTTCCACCGCCTGGCGATCGCCCAGATGGTGCCGGATGCGCTGGACAACGGCCACGGCGACCGCGATACCCTGCTGCCCCTTGCCGCGCGCTTCACCGCGGAGGACGTGCAGCTCTACTACCAGATTGCCCTGCAGGGACGCGGCGACATGGAAAGCGCGCCGGACCCGCGCACCGCGCTGGAAATGACGCTGCTGCGCATGCTGGCGTTCCGCCCCCAGGGCGTGCCCAAGCCGCCGCAGACGCCGTTGCCGATTCGTGGCGCGGCGGAAGGCCAGGCCACAGCGAGCACCCCGACGGCGGACGCGCCCGGCCAGCCCGCGGCGGCGCCGAGCCAGCCGTCGCCTGCCGACACGCCGCCGCCCGCTGCCGATGCCGCGCCGGCCCACCCGCCGTCGCGTCCCGATACCCAGGCTCCCGTCGCCGAGGAAGAACATGGCGCCGCGGCAGGCGCCGATGCATCGTCTGCGTCGCCCGCAGACGAGCCAGCTGCCCCGGGGACGTTGGAATCCGAGTCGTTCGCAACGCAGGCATTTGACAACGAGCCGCTGGAAAGCGCACCGCCTGACATCGAATCGGCCGTTGCCGCTCCCCCCGAGCCTGCCGCGCCGGTGACGGAGGCGGTGCCGCCCGTGGCCGACGCCCAGGCGACCGCCGCCGAGGACGCGCTCGAGGACGCGCTCGAGGACGAGGCGCAGCGCCAGGCGGATGCCGATGGCGCCGTCGACGTGGACGACGCGCCCCCCTGGGTGCTCGACGATGCCCAGATGCCCGCCGACGAAATATCGGCTCCTCCCGAGCCGCCGAGCGCGCCCGACGCGCCGGCCACGGAGGTTGCCGAGGATGCCGACGCCCCGGCGCCCACGGCACAGGCGCCTGCCGTCGCCACGCCCGACACCGGGGCGTTCGATCATGCCCGCTGGCTGGCCAGCTTCGCGTCGCTGGGACTGGGCGGGCTGACACGCAACCTGGCGGCGCATTGCATCGTCGAGGAGGACGACGGCGATACCTTGACGTTGCGTCTGGACCCGTCGCAGTCGGCGATGCTGGCGGACGTGCACGTCGAGCGCATGACCAAGGCGCTGGCCGAGCAGGGCGTGGCCCGACGCTTGAACGTCACGGTGGCGGCGATTCCCGAGGGCTGGGAAACGCCGCGTGCGCAAGGCGAGCGGCTGGCGCAGGCACGTCATGCCCAGGCGGTTGAAGCCCTGCGCCGCGACCCGCATATTCAGATGCTGGAACAGGATTTCGGCGCTCAGCTGCTCGAGCGCAGCGTCACCCCGAGCGACGAGGCCGCCGCCCGGCGGTAGGCCGTGCCAGGCGTCATCGGCGACCTGGATATTGTCAAACCCCTTGAGGATACGATCATGATGAAGGGCGGAATGGGCAACTTGATGAAGCAAGCCCAGGAAATGCAGGAAAAGATGCAGAAGATCCAGGAGGAGATCGCCGAGACCGAGGTGACCGGCGAAGCCGGTGCCGGCATGATCAAGGTCACCATGAACGGCCGTCATGACGTCAGCCGCGTGAACGTCGATCCCTCGGTCATGGAAGAAGACAAGGAACTGCTCGAGGACTTGCTGGCCGCCGCCGTCAACGACGCGGTGCGCAAGGTCGAGGAAACCTCCAGGGGACGCATGGAAGAAGCCACCGAAGGCATGAACTTGCCGCCGGGCTTCAAGATGCCGTTCTAAGCGATGGCGTTTTCTCCTCTCGTCGATCAGTTGTTGGAGACGCTGCGCGTGTTGCCCGGGGTCGGCCCCAAGACCGCGCAGCGCATGGCATTGCATCTTCTGGAACGCGACCGTGACGGCGGTCGCCGCCTGGTCGCCGCGCTGGGCGAGGCACTGGAACACGTCGGCTATTGCCAGCGTTGCCGGACGCTGGCCGAGACGCCGCTATGCAGCATCTGCGAGGATGCGCGCCGCGATGAAGGCCTGCTGTGCGTGGTCGAGTCGCCCGCCGACATGCTGGCCATCGAGCAGGCCGGCGGGTTTCGCGGTCTCTATTTCGTCCTGCATGGCCACTTGTCGCCGCTGGACGGCATCGGCCCCGAGGACATCGGACTCGATCAGCTCGATGAGCGACTCGCGGGCGGCAGTGTCGAGGAAGTGATCCTGGCCACCAATCCGACCGTGGAAGGCGAAGCGACGGCGCATTACATCGCCGAGCAGCTGCGGGGCACCGGCGTACGGCTGTCGCGCCTGGCATACGGCGTGCCCATGGGGGGCGAGCTCGAATACGTGGATGGCGGCACCTTGAGCCGTGCCTTCAACGGCCGCCTGCCGTTTGCGCAAGAGTCGAGCTGATCGCGCCGTCGATAACCTTACCGTCAATAAAGGAAACGGGATGACCCCGAACTTCGAGATTCGCTGGGTGGCAACGCCCGGCGCGCTGGATGACGCGTGCGACGCACTGGCCGGCGCCGAGTGGCTGGCGGTGGACACCGAGTTTCACCGCGAATCGACCTTCTTTCCCATTGCCGCGCTCGTGCAGCTGTACGCAGGGGGCGATGCGGTCTACATGGTCGATCCACGGGCCGTTTCGGCCAGCCCGGCGCTGCAAGCGCTGCTGAGCGCATCCGGTCCTCTCAAGCTGCTGCACGCCAGCGGCGAGGATCTCGAAGTACTGGAAAGCTGGGCCGAGGTCGGTGTCGCACCTATCGCCGACACCCAGGTTGCGCAGAGCTTGCTGGGCACCCAGGCGTCACTGGGTTATCAGCGCTTGGTCGAGCATTGGACGGGCGATGTCCTGCCCAAGGAAGAAACGCGCTCGGACTGGTTGCAACGCCCGCTGTCGGACGCGCAGTTGCAATACGCCGCGCTGGACGTGGTCTACCTGCCGCGTATCTGGGAGGCGCAGCGTGACGCCCTGATGAGCGAGGGACGTCTGGCCTGGCTGGAAGAAGAATGCGCACGTCTTTGCGATGCCAATCGTCGCGACGTGAACGCCGACGAGCACTGGTACCGTCGCCACCGCCAGTTGTGGCGTCTCGAGCCGCGTCAGCTGGCGCTGTATCAGTCGCTGACGCGCTGGCGCGAAGGCGAGGTGCGTCGGCGCGACGTGCCACGTGGCTGGCTGGCGAGCGACAAGGTGCTGTTCGCGATCGCCATGGCGATGCCGCGCAACCGGCATCAACTGGCAGCCGTCGAAGGCGTCCGGCCGACCTTGATCAAGCATGACGGCGATGCCCTGCTGGAGATGGTGCAGACCGCCGCTCACCTGGAGGAAGATGCCTTGCCGCGTGCCTTGCCGGCACCGCAGTCGCCGGCCTTCAAGTCACGGCTCAAGGCGCTCAAGAGCGTCGTCAACCGCGAGGCCGAGCGTCTGGATATCGCCCCGGAAATGCTCGCCAATCGCCGTGATCTCGAGGCGCTGGTGATGGCCGACCTCGACGGGGTGCCGCTGTCGCTGCCCCAGGGATGGCGCGGCACGCTGCTCGGCGACGCATTCACCCAGGCCCTGGCGGACCACTGAGAGGCTGCGACGATGACGAGACGTCTGTGTGAAATCTTCAAGAGCCCGCGCCGCGACGAGATGTACCTGTATGTGGACCGTGCGCGTGGGCTGGCGGATGTGCCCGAGGCGCTGCTCGAGCGGTTCGGGAAGCCGGTGCCGGTGACCGTGTTGATGCTCAGCGAGGACAAGCCCCTGGCGCGTGCCAAGGCGAGCGACGTGCTGGCCGCCATCGAGGCGCAGGGGTTCTATCTGCAGATGCCGCCGGCGCGCGAGTCCTACCTGCTGGACCTGTATCGGGCGCCCACCGAGGGATGGTACTGATCGCCATGCGTGAACGTTTCTGGGAACGCCATACCCTCGACGAACTGGACGACGAAGAGTGGGAAGCGCTCTGCGACGGCTGCGGATTCTGCTGCCTGCTCAAGCTCGAGGATGACGAAAGCGGTGACATCGCCACGCTCAACGTCGCCTGTCAGCTGCTGGATACCGACACCTGCCGGTGCAGTGATTACGACAATCGCTTCCAGCACGTGCCCGGGTGCACCAAGCTGACGCGCGACAACCTGTCGGCATTTCGCTGGTTGCCGGCGTCATGCGCCTATCGTCGGCTGGCCGAAGGACGCAAGCTCGCCGCCTGGCATCCCTTGATCGCCGGGGACGCCACGCGCATGCATCGCAAGCAGAAGAGCGTGCGGCATTTCGCGGTCAGCGAGCGTGACGTGTCGGACGACGACCTCGAGGATCACATCATCGATATCATCCCCTGTCAGTAGGGCGCTCCGTGTCAAGGCACGAGCGTCCGTGCGCCAACGCCTTGCAAGAAAGTTGCCGGCCCCGCCTCCGCGGGGCCGGCGTCGTTCTGGCGTCAGGTGGCGGCAGTCTCGGCGAGGCCCAGTGCCCAGAGGATGAAGGCATCCTGGCGGGCATTGTCGTGCCAGGCCTTGAATCGGCCCGAAGCGCCGCCGTGCCCGGCCGCCATGTCGGTGCGCAGCATGATGGGACGGCGCTCGGCGGCGGGGAGCTGGGCGACGAGCTCGGTCAAGCGTGCGTACAGCTTGGCCGGCTCCCAGTAGGGAACGCGGGAATCGTGCCAGCTGCCCTGGAGGAAGAGAGTGGGGTAGGGCCGCGCGACGAGGTTGTCGAGCGGCGAGTAATCGCGAATGCGCCGGTGCGCCTCGGGCTCGCTGGGATTGCCCCACTCGCTGTACTCCGCCGTGGTCAAGGGCAGGTCCGGGTTTTCCATGGTGCGCAGCACGTCGACGAAGGGCACGTCGAGCACGGCGGCGCAGAACGCCGTGGGGTCGAGATTGAGGCTGGCGCTGACCAGCAGGCCGCCGGCGCTGGCGCCGTAGGCGGCGATGCGTTCGCCATCCGCGATGCCGTGTTCGACCAGTGCATGCCGTGCGGCCAGGAAATCGCGGAAGCTGTTTTCCTTGTGCTCCAGCTTGCCGGCGAGATACCAGGGTTCGCCGCGATCGCCGCCGCCGCGAACATGGGCGACGGCGAAGGCCACGCCGCGTGACAGCAACTCGAGACGTGCCACCGAGAACCACGGATCGAGCACTTCCCCGTAGGCGCCATAGCCGTAAAGCAGCGTGGGCATGGGCCCCTGTTCCCAGAGATCGTCTCGCGCCACCACGGAGACCGGAATTCGCTCGCCGTCGTGCGCCTCTGCCCACACGCGCCGGCAGACCAGCCGTTCGGGGGGCAGGTCGCCGTAGACCGGCTGAACCTTGAGCAGTCGGCGGGCGTCGCTGTCGAGATCGTGCTCGATCCAGCGTGACGGCAGGGTGAACGACTCTTCGTGCAGCCGCAGCAGGCGGGTATGGAAATCCGGTGTGTCGCCCAGCATCAGGCTGCACGGGGCCTCGGGCAGGGGCAGCCGGCGTCGGGTCGGCACCGGCGCGTCGAGGTCGAGCACGCTGAGATGGACCTGGGCTTCGCGATGATCGCGCTCGGTGATGACCAGTCCCCAGGCGAAGGCGTCGATGCTTTCCAGAGTCAACTGCGCATCGTGCGCCACCAGCGGATGCCAGGTATCGGGCGCCGTTTCGTCGGCGACATCGAGCCGGAAGTGCGGTGCGTCCTGGTTGTGCAGGATGTAAAAGTGCCCGGGACGGTGCTCGAGGGCGTATTCGATGCCCTTGATGCGCTCGCGAACGCAGCGCGGTGGCACATGCGGGTGCGCGGCAGGCACCAGATGGCATTCCGAGGTGTCCTTGGAGGCGGTTTCCAGCACCAGCCATTCACGCGAACGCGTCTTGCCCACGCCGACCCAGAACTCGGGGTCCGTCTCGCGGAAGACGCACGTAGTCTCGCCGCTTTCGATGTCCAGGCGCCAGACGCTGTCAGGGCGTTGGGTATCATCGTAGCGGGTGAAGAACAGGGTGCGATTGTCCTCGGCGCAGCACAGCTCGGGGCCGATGTCGGTCAGCAGGCGCCGTGGCGTGCCATCGGGCAGCGCACGATGAAAGAGCGTGAAATACTCGTCGCCACTGGTGTCCTCGGTCCAGGCGAGCCAGTGTTCATCGGGGGCGATGGCGATATCGCCTAGTTCCATGAAGGCCTGCTCGCTGGCGCGTGCCTGGAGGTCGAGCACGCATTCGCGGCGTGACGGTACCTGATTGGGGTGACGCCACCAGACGGGGTAGTCGGCGTCGCGGGCCGTCTCGCTCCAGTAGGTGTAATGGTCGAGCGGCGTGCCGAGTCCTTCGACGGCCAGTTCGCGTCGCGCGAGATGGCCGGAATAGAGCGCCTCGACCAGGGGCGCGAGGGGGGCGGACCATTGCGAAAATTCCTGGTTGGCCTGTTCGAGAAAGGCCACGACCTCGGGGTCGTCACGGTTTTCCAGCCAGTGCCAGTCCGGATCTTCCTTGCGTTGGAAGCGTGCCACCGGCGAGAGTTGTGTCGCGTCGTGAAGCGCAGGGATGTGCGGCTGTGCTTTCATGTGCAGCGGTGTACCATGTCGAGGAAAGATCGAACGCGAGAGGACGCGATGCTGATTTCTGATTCCCTGCCACAATTGTGGCTGAGTTACCTTGTATTATCGCTGCTGGTGCTGGTCACCGGCTACCTTGGCGTGGGCTTTTTGCCGCGCCTGCCGCGCTGGGTCGTCACCGGCGTGGTCGCGGGCATGCTGTGGGCCGTGGCGCCGTTCACGTCGCCCTTGCTGGAGGAAGGCGAGCATTATTCCGGCCTGGCGCCGGCCGTCGTCGTGACCGCCGTGGGCGTCTTGCAGGGCGATGGCGGCCAGCTCGCGGTGGCCACGCCGCTCCTGTTGATCGGCATGGCGCTGGGCGGCGTGCTGGGCGCATTGCTGTGGGTCTGGCGCCGGCGTCGCGACAACGGCGACAGCGGTGGCACCTCGCATGGCGGCGGGCGCGAGGCCTCGCGTGGCGACGACGCGCCGCAGCGTCGCGAGCCAGTGCTCAACTGAGGCAGGCACCGACAACGCCGTAGCTGACAACATAGCATCACCAAAAAAAGCGGTATTGAATAAGGAAGGGTCATGCGAGCGCTGTTCGCCTTATTGCTGGTATGCGTCGGCGGTCTGATGTCGTCGCCGGGATGGACGCAAGACGCGACGCCCCCGGATGTGCGCATGATTTTCGACGTCTCGGGCAGCATGAAGGCCAACGATCCCGCCAACCTGCGTGCCTCGGCGCTGCAGCTGGCGGCGGCGCTGCTGCCGTCTCAGGCGCGCGGTTCGGTCTGGACGTTCGGTACGCAGGTGCGCAACCCCTTGCCCGACGGCAAGGTGGATGCCGAGTGGCGGCGGCGTGCGCGCTCGCTGTCGCCGCAACTGGTCGATTACCAGCAGTTCACCGATATCGAGCAGGCGCTGCGCGAGGCCAGCCAGGCAGCGGGCGGCAAGCGCCACGTGATCCTGCTGACCGATGGCATGGTCGACCTGCCCGGAAGCGGCGAGGTGAAGCGCAAGCGTGATGCGGCCTCGCGCGAGACCTTGATTGCCTCGCTGGCGCCCGAGCTGGCCACTCAGGACGTGGTGGTGCATACCATTGCACTCTCGCGCAATGTGGACCGCGACCTGCTCGAGCGCATGTCGCAGTCCACCGACGGCCTGGCAGCAGTGGCCGAGACGCCGGAAGAACTGCTGCGCGCCTTTCTCGATGTCCTCGAGCGCATCGTGCCCAGCGACCGGGTGCCGCTGGAGGACGGCCGCTTCGACATCGACCCCGAGGTCGACGGTTTCAACGCCTTGCTGTTCCACGACCAGGACGCGCCCGGTGCCACGCTGGTGGGCCCGGATGGCGAGCGTTACACCCGCGACGATCATCCCGACGACATTCTCTGGCAGAGCATGCCGCGTTACGACCTGATCCGGGTGCCCGATCCCGCTGCGGGGGAATGGCATGTCGAAGGCCAGGTGGGCGGCGACAGTCGGGTCACCGTCGAGTCGCCGCTGACGTTGCGCACCGAGACCATGCCGACGTCCTTGTACCTCGGCTTCGACACGCCGCTCGAGGCCTGGTTGTCACGCGAGGGCGAGACACTCGTGGGCGATGCCATGCCCGAGGGCATGCGGATGCGCGCCGAGCTGCGCGATCTGGACGACGCGACGCTGTCGTCGACGACGCTGACCGCGGGAGAGGACGGCCATTTCACCGGGACCCTGCCGGCGCCCGAGCAGGAGGGCAACGCGCGTCTGGTGGTGACCGCCGAAGGCCCCACGCGCGTGCGCGAGCGCGTTCAGGGGGTCAATGTCATCCCTCCCTTGGCGGCTTCCCTGAACGACGATGCCACCACGGTCATCCTCGAGGCTCAGCACCCGCGACTCGACGCCGATAACACCCGGGTGTCGTCGAGCGTGCTGGGCGAGTCGCTGGACGTGGAACCGGTCGGGCCGAAGACATGGCACATTGCATTGCCCGACCTCGATCCGCATCAGTCGGTCCCGCTGGAACTTACGCTCGAGGTGACGCTGGATGGTCGTACCTGGTCGATTCGCCTTCCCGCGCTGCGCCTCAATCCCGATGCGCGCATCGGGCTTTCCGGCGCCGATGTCGGTGCCGCCCCGTCAGCGGAGGCCTTGCCGGACACCGGCGAGGAACGCACGGAAAGCGCCGAGGAGGGCGAGCGCAACCTGAGCGAGATGGCGGGTGCTTTATGGCACAAGGCCGGTGATGAATGGCAGGCGTTGAAGCCGCATGTCGCCCCTTATGCCAAGCGTCCGGCGACCTGGGCGGCGTTGGCCGCGCTGTTGCTGGCGGTAGTGGTACTGTCGGTCATGCGCCGGCGTGCCCGGCGCCGTCGGCGGCGTCGCCGCGAACCGCACGTCTAGGGCATGATGCACGTACCGCTGGTGACCCTCTCATGGCCCCGGTGACGATACCGGGGCGCATGCGTGCTGCACGAGCCATGCGGGGGCGTCAGGGGGTGAGCTCCTGCTCGGTGAACACGTTCTCGAACAGCGGGCCGCTCAGGTAGCGCTCGCCGCTGTCGGGCAGCACCACGGCGATGGCCTTGTCGGCGAAGGCGGGGTCGTCGGCCAGCCGCAGTGCCGCGACCATCGCGGCCCCGCAGGAAATGCCGCACAGAATCCCTTCCTCGCGCATCAGGCGTTGCGCCATGGCCATGGCGTCTTCGCTGGTGACGCCCTCGACCCGGTCGACGAGCCCCAGATCCAGATTGGCGGGAATGAAGTTGGCGCCGATGCCTTGGATCTTGTGCGGTGCGGGCTGGATTATCTCGCCGCGAAGCGCCTGGGCGATGATCGGTGACTCGGCGGGTTCCACCGCCACCGACAGCAACGGTCGGGCGCGGGTTTCCTCGAAGTAGCGCGATACACCGGTCAGCGTGCCGCCCGTGCCGACGCCGGCCACCAGGACGTCGAGCTTGCCGTCGGTGTCGTTCCACAGCTCGGGACCGGTGGTGTCCTCGTGAATGCTCGGGTTGGCAGGATTCTCGAACTGCTGTGGCATGTAATAACGCTCGGGCGCGGCGGCGAGCATGTCATTGGCCTTGTCGACGGCGCCCTGCATGCCTTTGGCGGGCTCGGTCAGGACGATCGTGGCGCCCAGTGCCTTGAGGACCTTGCGCCGCTCGAGGCTCATCGAGGCCGGCATGGTCAATGTCACCGGATAGCCTCGCGCCGCGCCGGCGAACGCCAGGGCGATGCCGGTATTGCCCGAGGTGGGCTCGAGAATTTCCTTGCCGGGCGTGAGCAAGCCGCGATGCTCGGCGTCCCAGATCAAGTTGGCGCCGACGCGGCATTTGACCGAAAACGCCGGATTGCGGGCCTCGATCTTGGCGTACAGACGCGGATGCGACGTGAGACGACGAATCCGTACCAGTGGCGTCTTGCCGATGCTGGCGCTGTTGTCTTCGAAAATGGCGGCCATGAGTGCTCCTGTGGCGCGGCGCCTTCTCACGAGGCACCTTGGTATTGAACGATAGTTTTAATCGTCTGTTTTAATGCGGGGCGTCCTGTTATAACGGGAACGTCCCGTCGAATACGATTGTCCGAATATTGTCGAACGGTCTTTCATGATGCACGTCAAGGGGCCTGGTGGATATGTCGACGTGGCCCTATCTTGTAAAGAGACGGATCGCGAACAGCGGTGAGGTTTCGATATCACCGCGGCTCGAGCATCAATAATAAATGTCGGCACCATGAAGTCGACCCCTGGTCAGCGGAGATACACGATGAGTCACGCCATGTCGCCGGTCGTTTCCGGTCCGCCTCTCGAAGGAATGGATGAGTTCTCCTCCGTCAACGAGGTATTCGCCGAGGCGTGCCGGCGCTTTGCCGACAAGCCGGCCTTCACGTGCATGGGGCGAACGCTGCGCTATGCGGAACTCGAGCGTTTGTCGCGGGATTTCGCGGCCTGGCTCAGTCACGAGACCGATCTCGAGCCGGGCGACCGGATCGCCATTCAGTTGCCCAACGTACTGCAATTTCCGGTGGCGATATTCGGCGCCATGCGTGCGGGGCTGGTGGTGGTCAACACCAATCCGCTGTATACCGAACGGGAAATGGCGCACCAATTTCAGGATGCGGGCGTCAAGGCCATTCTGATTCTCGCCAACATGGCCGACAAGCTCGAGCGCATTCTTCCCCGGACCGATATTCGTCATGTCCTGGTCACCGAGCTCGGCGACATGCACGGCTTCCCCAAGGGCGCGCTGATCAATGCCGCCGTCAAACACGTCAAGAAGATGGTACCGCGGTATTCATTGCCCGATGCCATCGGATTCCGCACGGCCTTGTCGCAGGGCCATGGCCGGACCAGCGAGGCCGTGACGTGCCACGGCGACGACATTGCCGTGTTGCAGTACACCGGCGGCACCACGGGGGTGGCCAAGGGCAGCATGCTCACGCATCGCAACTTGATCGCCAACATGCTGCAGACCCGGCAGATGATCGCCGGACTGATCGAGGAAGGCCGCGAGACGATCATCGCACCGTTGCCCGTCTACCATATCTATACGTTCACGGTGAATTGCCTGTTCACCATGGTGACGGGGAACCATACCGTACTGATTCCCAATCCCCGCGATATCGACGGCTTCATCAAGACGTTGCGCAAGACCGAGTACACCGGTTTCGTGGGGCTCAACACGCTCTTCAACGCGCTCTGTCAGCGCGAGGATTTCCGAGCGCTGGATTTCTCGCGCCTCAAGCTGACCATTTCCGGCGGCATGGCGCTGACCAAGGCCGTCGCCAAGCGCTGGGAGGAAGTCACCGGCTGCGCGGTGCTGGAAGGCTACGGGATGACCGAAACCTCGCCCATCGTGTGCGTCAACCCGCCGGACGGCATCCAGCTGGGCACCATCGGCAAGCCCGTGCCCGGCACCTCGATCAAGGTGATCGGCCCCGAGGGCGAGGACGTGCCGCGGGGTGAGCCGGGCGAGCTTTGCGTCAAGGGGCCTCAGGTGATGAAGGGCTATTGGCAGCGTCCCGAAGACACCGCCAGGGCGATGGATGACGAGGGCTGGATTCGTACCGGCGATATCGCCGTGATCCAGGAGGACGATTACGTGCGTATCGTCGATCGCAAGAAGGACATGATCATCGTCTCCGGCTTCAACGTCTATCCCAACGAAGTCGAGGATGTGGTGGCCGCCCACGAGGACGTGGTCGAAGTCGCGGCCATCGGTGTGCCCGATGACGCCACGGGCGAGGCGATCAAGCTCTTCGTGGTGAGCCGCAACGAGGCGCTGGACGCCGAAACGCTGCGCGGCTGGTGCAAGCGCGAACTGTCGGCCTACAAGGTGCCCAAGCTCATCGAGTTCCGCGACGAGTTGCCCAAGACCAACGTCGGCAAGGTGCTGCGTCGCGAATTGCGCGACTCGCAAGGTGCCCAGGCGCAGGTATCCGAGCAGGATACGACATAGGCGCGAGGTCGGCCTTGGCGTTACAATCATCGGCTCGCCTTCCCCGAGGGCGAGCCGTTTTGCTGATTCCATGAGGCGCCCTTGAGCACGACACCGACGAGCGATTCCCGCGATCAACTGGCGCGTCTGCGCGCGCAACTCGACGACTGCCTGCTGCGCGATGCCCACGAACAGGGGCGCCGCCTGGCCAAGCTGAACGGGCGCGCGCGCAGCGGTAAACCCATCGACCGCTCGTTGCGCGACATCGAAGCCCGTCTGGCGCGTTCGCGCGAGCAGCTGGCGGCGCGGCGCGCGCAACCGCTGACGTTGCGCTATCCCGATGACCTGCCCGTGGTCGAACGCCGTGAGGATCTGCTGGCGGCGCTCGACGCTCACCAGGTGGTCGTGGTCGCTGGCGAGACCGGCTCGGGCAAGACCACCCAGCTCCCCAAGCTGTGTCTCGAGCTGGGGCTGGGGCGCCGAGGGCTGATTGGCCACACCCAGCCACGGCGGCTGGCGGCGCGCACCGTCGCCACACGCCTCGCCGAGGAGCTGGACGTGCCGCTGGGGGCGCAGGTCGGCTACCAGGTGCGCTTCACCGATCAGACCGACGAGCGCACCCTGGTCAAGCTGATGACCGATGGCATCCTGCTCGCCGAGACGCAGAACGACCCGGATCTGATGCGCTACGAGGCGATCATCATCGACGAGGCGCACGAGCGCAGCCTCAACATCGATTTCCTGCTCGGCTATCTCAAGCGCCTCACCGAGCGGCGGCCCGACCTCAAGATCATCATTACCTCGGCGACCATCGACGTCGAGCGTTTCAGCCACCACTTCGGGCGCGACGGCAAGCCGGCGCCGGTGGTGGAAGTCTCGGGGCGCACCTATCCGGTGGACGTGTTCTATCGACCGCTGGTGCGCGATGCGGACGACGAGGAAGACCGCACCTTGCAGGAGGGCATTCTGCATGCGGTGGAAGAAGTCGAGACCATCGAGCGCGAGCGACGCTGGTACAGCGGGCCCCGCGACGTGCTGATCTTCCTGCCCGGCGAGCGGGAAATTCGCGAAACCGCGGACACGCTGCGCCGCGCCGACCTCAAGGGCACCGAGATCCTGCCGCTTTATGCGCGGCTCTCCAATGCCGAGCAGAATCGCGTGTTCCAGCCGCATGCCGGACGCCGCATCGTGCTGGCCACCAACGTGGCGGAAACCTCGCTGACCGTGCCGGGCATCCGCTACGTGATCGACCCCGGCCTGGTCCGCATGAGCCGCTACAGTTATCGCGCCAAGGTGCAGCGCCTGCCCATCGAGCCGATCAGTCAGGCCAGCGCCGACCAGCGCAAGGGGCGTTGCGGGCGCATCAGCGAGGGCGTGTGCATCCGCCTCTACAGCGAAGAGGACTTCCTGGCGCGGCCGACGTATACCGAGCCGGAGATTCAGCGTACCAACCTGGCCTCGGTGATTCTCTCCATGCTGGCGCTGAAGCTCGGCGACATCGAGGCTTTCCCCTTCGTCGACGTGCCGGATTCGCGCTTCATCAAGGACGGTTATCGTCTGCTCTATGAACTGGGGGCCGTGGGCGCCGACAATCGCCTGAGCGAGCTCGGGCGTCGCGTGGCCCGCCTGCCGATCGACCCGCGCCTGGCACGCATGGCACTCGCCGGTGCCGAGCAGGGCAGCCTGCGCGAGACACTGATCGTGGTCAGCGCCTTGTCGACGCAGGACCCGCGCGACCGTCCGGCGGACAAGCGCCAGGCGGCGGACGAGAAGCATCGCCAGTGGCAGGACCCCGAGTCGGACTTCATGGCCTGGCTCAATCTCTGGCATGGGGTCGAGCAGGCCCGCGAGACCCTCTCCGGCAACCAGCTGCGGCGCTGGTGCCGTGACAACTATCTCAGCTACCTGAGGCTGCGGGAGTGGCATGACACCTTCCGCCAGCTCAAGCAGCTGACGCGTGACATGGGACTCGAGCCCTCCAGCGCGGTATTGCCGCCCAAGGAGGACGATGCTGCGTCGGCGCGTCCGCGCGTCGATGGCGAGCGCTTGCACAAGGCGCTGTTGTCGGGGCTGCTCTCGCACCTGGGCACGCTGCAGGAAAACCGCGAATACCTCGGCGCGCGCAACCGCAAGTTCATGATTCATCCCGGCTCGGGGCTGGCCAAAAAGACGCCCAAGTGGGTCATGGCCGGCGAGCTGGTGGAAACCTCGCGCCTTTATGCGCGCGACGTGGCGCGCATCCAGCCGGCATGGGTAGAGCCCATGGCGTCGCACCTGGTCAAGCGCAGCTACAGCGAACCGCATTGGGAGATGAAGCGTGGCCAGGTCGTGGCGTTCGAGCAGGTGACGTTGTTCGGTCTGCCGATCGTCACCGGGCGGCGCATCGACTACGCCAAGGTGGCGCCGGAAGAAGCCCGGGAGCTTTTCATCCGGCGTGCGCTGGTGGAAGGGGAGTACCGCACCCAGGCGGCCTTCTTCCAGCACAATCGTGCCCTGATCGACGACGTGGAAGAACTCGAGGATCGTGCCCGCAAGCGCGATATCCTGGTCGACGAGGAGACGCTGTTCGCCTTCTACGATGCCCGGCTGCCGGCGGACGTGGCCGGCGCGCGCAGCTTCGAGCGCTGGCGCAAGCAAGCCGAACGGGAAGCGCCCGAGGTGCTCAAGCTCGAGCGTGCCACCCTGATGGCGCGCGATGCCGAGGAAGTCACCCAGCAGGCCTATCCCGACGAGCTGGTGCACAACGGCGTGCGCTATCCGCTGGATTATCATTTCGCACCGGGCGAGTCCGACGATGGCGTGACGCTGACGGTACCGGCCGCCATGCTGTCGCAGCTGCCCGAAGGACGGCTCGAGTGGCTGGTGCCGGGGCTGTTGCGAGAGAAGTGCATCGCACTGCTCAAGACGTTGCCCAAGGCGATCCGTCGGCAGGTGGTGCCGATTCCCGACTGGGTGGATGCGGCCCTGGCCACCCTGGTGCCCGACGAGCGCCCGTTGACCGAGGCCCTGGGCGAGTTCCTGCGCCGGCGCACGGGGGTGCGCCTGAGCGCCGACGATTGGCGCACGGATCAGCTCGAGCCGCACCTGATCATGAACCTGCGCGTGGTGGCGCACGATGGCGAGGTGCTTGGCGAAGGGCGCGACCTCGGTGCCCTCAAGCAGCGCTTCGACGAAGCGGCCAGCCAGGGTGCCAGGGCGTTGGCGGCGAGCGGTCCGACGGCGGAGGCGCTGGCCGAGCTGCCGGAGCAGGCGATTCCCGAATCGCGCTCCACCCAGCAGGCGGGCATTCGCGTCGAGGCCTACCCGGCGCTGGTCGACCGGGGTGACAGCCTGGCCATCGAGTCGTTCGATCATCCCGACAAGGCGCATGCCGCGCACCGCCATGGCGTCAAGCGTGCGGCCATGCTGCGCCTGCCCGAGCAGGTTCGTTACCTGTCGCGCGAACTCAAGGGACTGGATCGCTGCGCGTTGCTGTTCGCCAAGGTGGGGAGCAAGACGCAGCTCGTCGACGATCTGGTCGAGGCGGTGTTCCTGCAGGTCGTTGCCGTGGACCCGTTGCCGCGTGACCGCCAGTCCCTGGAAGCGCGTATCGAGGCCACGCGGAGCGAGCTGGTGGCGCACGCCGAGGAGCGGGTCGCGACCCTGCAGAAAGCGCTGGAAGGGCATCTCGAGGTCACCAAGGCCCTCAAGGGCAACCTGAACCTGTCCCTCGCCCTGGTCTACAGTGATTTGAAGGCCCAGATGGCGCGCCTGGTCTATCCCGGCTTCGTCAGCGATGCCGAGGAATGGCTCGAGCAGTATCCGCGCTACATGCAGGCGGCGTTGATCCGGCTCGAGAAGGCCCCGCGCGAGCGGGCCCGTGATCAAATGGCGATGCAGCAGGTGCATGCGTTCGAAGAGCGGTTGCGCGCGCGCCTCGAGGCCGATCAGCGTGAAGGGCGGCGTGACCCGCGCTTCGTCGAGTTCGGCTGGTGGCTGGAAGAGTTGCGTGTCTCGCTGTTCGCCCAGCAACTGGGCACGCTGGCGCCGGTCTCGGCCAAGCGCCTGGAGCGTCGCTGGACGGAACTCACGGGACGGTGACCTCGCGCGCCAGATGACCGCCCCGCGAACGGGGCATCGACGACACCATAACAAGCGCATCACGGAGCACGCTCATGACGCACGCGGTCATTACCGGTACCGGCCTTTACACGCCGCCACACGCCATCGACAACGCCACGCTGGTGGCCTCGTTCAATGCCTGGGTGGATCGCGAAAACGCGCGCTACCAGGAGGCGATCGAGGACGGATGGCGTCAGCCGCTGGAGCATTCCAGCAGCGAGTTCATCGCCAAGGCATCGGGCATCCAGAGTCGCTATGTGGTGGAGGCGTCGGGCATTCTCGACCCCGACCGCATGCGTCCGCACCTGGCGCCCCGGGCCGACGATGCACTCTCCCTGCAGGCCGAGATGGGACTCGACGCGGCGCGCCAGGCGCTGTCTGCCGCAGGGGTCGAACCCGGCGCGCTGGACATGGTGATCGTGGCCTGCTCCAACCTGCAGCGTCCTTATCCCGCGGTGGCGGTGGAGCTCCAGGCCGCGTTGGGCGCCGAGGGACATGCCTTCGACATGAACGTCGCGTGCTCGAGCGCCACCTTCGCCATCGACCAGGCCAACAACGCCATCCGTGCCGGCAGCGTCAAGCGAGTCCTGGTGGTGAGCCCGGAAATCTGCTCGGCGCACCTCAACTTCCGGGATCGCGATAGTCACTTCATCTTCGGCGATGCCTGCACGGCGGTGCTGCTGGAAGCCGACGACGTGGCCTGCGCCGAAGAGCGTTTCGACGTCGTGAGCACGCGCCTGGCGACACGCTTCTCGAACGCGATCCGCAACAATTTCGGCTTTCTCGACCGCGTGACCGACCATCCCGTCGACCGGGACCCGGCCTTCGTCTCCGACAAGCTGTTCGTGCAGGACGGGCGGCGCGTGTTCAAGGACGTCTGTCCACTGGTCGCGTCCCTGATCGGCGAACACCTCGACGCCGAGGGGCTGGCCCCCGACGACCTCAAGCGGCTATGGCTGCACCAGGCCAATCGTCACATGAACGATCTGATCGCGCGGCGTGTGCTGGGCCGCGAGCCGAGCCTGGCCGAGGCACCGGTGATTCTCGACCGCTATGCCAACACCAGTTCGGCGGGCTCGATCATCGCCTTCCATCTGCACCGGGAAAATCTGGTCGCAGGCGATGTGGGGGTGGTCTGTTCGTTCGGAGCGGGCTACAGTGCGGGCAATGTGATATTGCGTAAGGTGAAGGCTTGATGAAAACGACCAAGTGGCTGGCCGTGGCGTGCATGGCGGCGGCAGTGAGCGGCTGTGCCAGCCAGGGGCAGACGCAGGGCAATCCCGACGATCCGTGGGAAAGTTACAATCGCAAGGTGTTCGCTTTCAATGACACACTGGATCGTTATGCGTTGAAACCCGTCGCGCAGGGCTACGACTACGTGACGCCCGATCCGGTCCAGACCGGGGTGGGCAATTTCTTCAGCAACCTCGGCGAGGTCGGCACCACGATCAACAGTGTGCTGCAATGGAAGTGGGCCAATGCCGGCATCGCCTCCGGCCGTTTCGTGATCAACTCCATCCTCGGGGTGGGCGGCATCCTCGATCCGGCCTCGCGCATGGGCCTGGTGGAGCGCGAAGAGGACTTCGGGCAGACCCTGGCCACCTGGGGCGTCGCCGAAGGCCCCTACGTGGTGCTGCCGGTGCTCGGTGGTCGGACGCTGCGCCATACCTCGGGGCTGCCCGTGGACTGGTACACCGATCCGGTGACGTATGTCGAGGAGGACGAGGTACGCTATGGCCTGAGGTTCATCGATCTCATCGATACGCGGGCGGGGCTGCTCGACCGCGAGGAGCTGATTCGGGGCGACCGCTACAGCTTCATCCGCGATGCGTATCTGCAGAACCGGCGTTACGAGGTCAACGATGGCGAAACGGGAGCGGATCCCTTCGCCGACGGTGACTTCGGCGACGATTTCGAATACGACGAAGACGCCTTCGCCGAGTGACCCCGAGGCCCCGCATGGCCAACTCTCGTACCCTGATCGGTCTCCTCGACCAGCCCGGCGCATCGCGGGATGCGCTGGCCGGCCTCATTGGCCAGGGACATTTCGCCGTGCTGGCGGCGGCTCATGCCGAGGAGTTGCCTGCGGAGGTGGCCCTGGTGGTGGCGCATGTGCGCGCCGTGCCGCGCCAGGACTGGGCCGCGCTGGCGGCGCGCTGGCCGACCATCGTGATCAGCGAGACGCGTTTCGACGGCGATCTGCTGCAGGCGGTGGATGCCGGGCTGATCGACTATCTGGTCGAGCCGCAGTGTCATGGTGACGTGCTGCGACGCCTGATCGGACGCTCGATCGAGCATCATCGGCTGGCTCAGGAATACGCCCGGGATCGTCAGCGCCTGGCCGAACTCAACGAAAGCCTGGAAACCCACCTGGCCATGCTGCGTCTCGATCAGCAGGCCGGCTGGCAGATCCAGCGCAAGCTGCTGCCCGCCAATCCCGTGACGCGCCACGATGTCACCGCCGAGTACTGGCTGGCGCCTTCGCTGTATCTATCGGGTGACTTTCTCGACTTTCAGCGCTGCGATGCGCGTTACAGCTTCTTCTACTTCGTCGACGTCTCGGGGCACGGGGCGTCGTCGGCATTCGTCACCGTACTGCTCAAGTACCTCAGCAACCGCTGGTTGTCGCAATGGCGCGAGCAAAACGCCAGCGACTTCCCAGCGCAGTGCCTGACCGAGCTCAATCGTGAGCTGCTGGAGACGGGGATCGGCAAGCATGCCACGGTCTTCGCCGGGGTGCTTGACCATGAGCGTCACTATCTCCACTATTCGCTCGGCGCGCAGATGCCGATGCCGCTCTTGCAAGTGGGTCGCGAGGTCAGCGTGCTGTCGGGAGAAGGGCCGCCGGTGGGGTTGTTTCCGCATGTCGAATTCCCCACTTACGGTTATGCCTTGCCCGATGCATTTCGTCTGTGGCTGTGCTCGGACGGCATACTGGAATGTCTGGCGGGCGATACCCTCGATCAACGCCTCGTTGCGTTGAAGGAGCGCGTCGCCCAGTGCGCCCGTGTGGATGCGTTGAAAGATGCACTCGTATTGGGCGACGAACTGCCGGATGATCTCACCATCATGACTTTGAGCGGATTCGATCATGCATGAGGGGCGTATTCAGGCGGCGTTCAACGCCGGTGTATTCGTGCTCAAGCTGAGTGGTGACGTGCGTTTGACGCTGTGTGCCACGCTCGATCAGCAGGCGCAGCGCGTGGCCGACAGCCCCGGCCTGGCCGCGGTGATGATCGATCTGCGCGAGGCGACCAATGTCGACTCCACCGCCCTGGGCTTTCTGGCCAAGGTGGCCATGGCCGTGGAGGGGCGGCTCGAACAGCCGCCGACCATCGTCGCCGAGCATCCCGATGTGCGGCGCATGCTGGATGTCATGGGGTTTTCGCGTTACTTCACGTTGCTCGATGCACCGCTCACCGAGCCGGCGAGCCTGCGCGAGTTGCCGCAGGTGAGGGCGGATGAGCAGGGCATGCAGCAGCGCATCCTCGAGGCGCACCGGATTCTGATGCGCATGAGCGATCACAATCGCGATGAATTCCAGCCCCTGGTCGATCTGCTCGAAGCGCAGAAGCCCGGCGAGGATTGCTCCCGGACGCATCACTGAGCGTATCGGTCGCCGGACCGGGTGATGCGTCCTCGCTGATGATCACCTTCAGGTGGCGGCGGCCAGCGCTGGGGCCGGTGTCGCCTCGTCCTGCCACCGAGAGGCCGTTTCCGTCTCGTCTGACACCGGTTCGCGCGGTACGTATTCGCTGTCCTCGTCGAGGACGAACTCGCGCACCGAGGCATGCAGCCGTGTGGTTTCCTCACCCAGCGTAGTGGCGGCGTGTGTCGCCTGCGTGGCCATGGCGGCGTTGCCTTGGGTGAGTTGTTCCAGCTGCTCGATCGCCCGATCGATCTGTGCGATGCCTTGATGCTGTTCCTGGCTGGCGTCGGCGATGTCACGCATGAGCTGGGCCGTCTGCTCCACCGAGGCGACCAGTTCGCCGATGGTGGTTCCCGTTTCCTTGACGCGCTGGCTGCCGGCCTCGACATCCCGCCGGGCGTTGTCGGTGAGGGTGCGGATATCGCGCGCGGCCTCGGCGCTCTGGCTGGCGAGGCGCCTCACTTCATTGGCCACCACCGAGAAGCCTCGTCCATGCTGCCCGGCACGAGCCGCCTCGACCGAGGCATTGAGCGCCAGCAGGTTGGTCTGGAACGCCAGTGAATCGATCATGGCGACGATATCCTCGACCTGGCGCGAGCCGGCGCGAATGCTCTCTATGGTCGTGGTGACCTGCGAGACGGCTTCCTGCCCCCGCTCGGCAGAGTGCGAGGCGGTCGCGGCCAGGGTCACGGCACGTTCGGCATGCTCGGCGTTGCGCCCCACGGTCGCGGTCAGCTGTGCCATGCTCGCGGCGGTCTCTTCCAGGGCGGCGGCTTGTCGCTCGGTCCGCGAGGCCAGGGCCTGGCTGTCCTCGGCGATGCGCTGGGTATCGCGATGGATCGTCTGGCTGCTGGCGCGCACCTCGCCGACGTTGGCGGCAAGACGCTGTCGCATGCCGTCGAGGGCCTCGAACAGACGCCGGACGTCGCGTTGCCCGCGTGCGTGGACAGGGCGTTCCAGCCGCCCCTCGGCGATCCGCTCGAAATGCTCGAGCAGACCGTTGAGAGGGGTCACCACATGGCGTGTCATGCCCCACATGACCAGGGCGATGGCGATCAGCGAGGCGAGGATGGCTGCGCCGATCAGCATGCGCAGGCCATCGGCCATGACGCCGAAATCATCCACCAGGGTCGCGCCGCGCTGCTGGCTCGCGGTCATGAAGGCATCGGCGCTTTCCATGAACGCGGCGTTCATGTCGTGCAAGCGCGACTGCCCGGAGCGGTAGCCGCTCAGGTCGCGCGCCGTGCTGTCGCCGGCGGCGAGGCGCTCGTTGGCTTCCTGCAGTTGCATCAACTGCAGTGACATGCCGGTATTGACCAGCGAATGAAAGCGTTGGCTCAGCGTCTCGAGTGCCGGGGAGGCGGCGGCGGGCTCGAGTCGTTCGAAGGCTTCCTGCGCTCGGGTCATCAAGGCCTCGGCCTCATCGATGACCGGCCCCGGCGGATCGAACGACGGGCGCTCGAGTAGCGATGCGGCACGGTTCATGGCCAGTTGGGCACGCAATGTGTCGACATAGACGTCATCGAGAATGGTGGTGCGCTCGACGTTGAGGCGATCGAGCGTGTCGAAGGCGTTCTGGCCGACATGCAGCGCATATCCCCCCAGTAGCCCGACGGCAATCACCATCAGGCTGAATGCGCCCAGCACCAGCATGCTGATGCCGCGGATCGTCAAGGGCGGTAGGCGGCGAGGTAAAGAAACGCGCATGGTGTCAGTCCCTGTAGTCTTTTTTGAAGGCGACGAAAATCGGCCTCGCGATGTGGACGCACGAGGCGAGACGGCCGCCATGATGGCGCGCGATTGTTGCGATTTGTGGACACCGCCGCGACGCTCGGTCCCCAGAAAGGGCGTTATCGGCTATGATGAGCGCACTAGCCGTTAGCCTTCTTCATGTTGGCGTGCCGGCCCCGTCGGAGCCGGCACGACTCTGTACGTTCTTCAGGAGATGTCGTGACTCGACTCAATGCGCGACGTTTGGCGCTGCTGGTGGCGGCCAATACCGCCCTGGCGCCTTTCGCCATCGATGCCTATCTACCCGCCATGCCGACGCTCGCCGAGGCGGTGAACGCCAGCGTGCATCACACCGAGCTGTCGTTGAGCGTGTTCCTGTTCGGCTTCGCCATCGGCCAGCTGCTGTGCGGCCCGCTGTCGGATCGCTTTGGCCGGCGTCCGGTGCTGTTGACCGGGCTGGTGGTGTTTCTGGTCGCCAGTCTGGGCATCATGCAGGTGTCGTCGCTGGAAACGCTCTGGGGGCTGCGTTTCGTCCAGGCCCTGGGGGGCGGGGCCTGCGTGGTCAATTCCGCGGCCATCGTGCGCGACTGTTTCAGCGGACGCGAGGCCGCCAAGGTGATGTCGACCATGGCGATGATCCTGATGCTCGCCCCGCTGGTGGCGCCCACGGTGGGAAGCGTGCTGCTGGGATTCTTCAACTGGCAGTCGATCTTTCTGTTCCTGGCGCTGTATGCCGCCTTCCTGCTGTTCTTTCTGGGTACGCGCCTGCCCGAGACCCATGGGCGCGATCCCGACGCACCGTCGATGCGCCAGGTGTTGCGCAACTATGCCAGCGTCATTCGTCATCGCGAGGCGATGGGCTACATCTGCGCCGTGTCGATGTCGTTCGCGGGCATGTTTGCCTTCATCACCGGGTCGCCGTACCTGTACATGGAGCACTACGGCATTTCGGCGGCGGTCTATCCGTTCGTGTTCGGGGCCAACATCCTGGTCATGGCCTCTTCCAACCGTCTCAACATCTATCTGTTGAAGAGACGCACGCCGCAGCAGAATCTCGTGGTGGGGCTGGGCATTCAGTTATGTGCCGGGGTGGCCCTGGTGGCGTTGATCCTGTCGGGCATGGACTCGATCTACAGCGTCGCGCCGCTGATGGTGGTGTTCGTGGGCATGCAGGGGTTGATCGCGCCGAACGCGATGTCCTCGATGCTCGATCACTTCCCGAACATGAGCGCGACGGCCACGGCGCTGCAAGGGTGTCTGCAATTTTCCAGCGGCGCCTTCGCCGGCATGCTGGTGGGGGCCTTCGAGATCGCCAGTGCCTGGCCGACGGTACTGACGATGCTGGGCGCTTCCGTGCTGGGCAATATCGGCGTGCGGGTACTGGCCGGTCGAGCCTTGGGGGCTCAGGAGGAAGAAGGGGCAGTGACCGAACGGTAGACGGGGTGCAACGCGTCGGCGTAACTCGGAGTGACATTCGTCATCTTTTGTCATGAAGCTGTCATCTTCATTGGGCATCTTAGGTGTCGCGAAGGTTGAACACTCTCATCGACAGGAGTTACCCGCATGAACCGTATCCTCAAGACTACCGCGTTGGCCGCTGCCGTGATGAGCGTCGCAGGCGTTGCCCAGGCGCAGGACGAAACACGCGAGCAGCTACGCATCGTCGGTTCCAGCACCGTCTATCCGTTCGCCAGCTACGTCGTCGAGGAGTTCGGCGCGACCACCGATTACCCGACACCCGTCATCGAATCCACGGGGTCCGGCGGCGGTCTGCGCTTGTTCTGCAATGGGGTCGGGCTGGACACGCCGGACATCACCAACGCCTCGCGCCGCATGAAGCCCTCCGAGTTCGAGCGTTGCCAGGAAAACGGCGTGACCGACATCACCGAAGCCAAGATCGGTTACGACGGTATCGCGTTCGCCGAGTCCAACACCAACGAGCCGGTCAACTTCACGCGTGAGCAGCTGTTCCTCGCGCTGGCCGCCAAGGTGCCCCAGGACGGCGAACTGGTCGACAACCCCTACACCAAGTGGAGCGATATCGACTCCTCGCTGCCGGATCGTGAGATCATGGTGTATGGTCCGCCGACCACTTCCGGCACGCGTGATGCCTTCGAGGAGCTGGTGATGGAAGCCGCTTCCGAAGAGATGGACGCCTACGGCGGTGAAGGCTACACCGACATCCGTCAGGACGGCCCCTACGTCGACGCCGGCGAGAACGACAACCTCATCGTTCAGCGTCTCCAGGAGAACACCACGGCATTCGGTATCTTCGGGTATTCCTTCCTCGAAGAGAACGCCGACTCCCTGACCGCCGCGAGCATCGATGGTGTGGAACCCGAGCCCGAAGCCATCAGCTCCGGTGAATATCCGGTGTCGCGCTCACTTTTCTTCTACGTTAAGAACCAGCATGCCGATAGCGTGCCGGCCATGTACCCCTACGTCGACCTGTTCATGAGCGAGCAGATGATCAGCCCGATGGGCTACCTCAAGGGCCTGGGTCTGATCCCGCTGCCCGAGGACGCACGCGAGCAGGCGCGCAGCGATGTCGAAAATCGCGAGAGTCTCGAACTCAGCGACCTGAAGTAAGGCCGTAAGCGGTCCGATGAAGTGGCCGGCGGCTTTTGCTGCCGGCCCATTTGCGTGACGAGCCCTACGGGGTTGATGGCTCCCACCGGGAGCAACGTTATCCTGAGAGACCGACATGACGACGAATACCGTCTTCCTGCTGTTCTGCGCGGTACTCTTGGTGCTTGGGGGAGTTGCCTTCACCCTGAGCCGCGCCAAGGCCTCGCGCGTTCGTGCCACGGGCACGGCGATGCATGCACAGCCGGATCAATACGCCTGGTTCGCGGTCCTCGCCACCGCCGGACCAGCACTTCTGGTCAGCGCCCTGGGGGCGTTTGCCCTGTTGCTGATGGGGGCGGAGATCCCCACGCTCTATCTGTTGTCGGCGAGCCTGATCATTGCGACGATCGGCCTGGTCATGGGGCTGAGTCAAGTACGCCCCGACTTCCATGCGCGACGCGCCATCGAAGGGGTCATTCGCAAGCTGCTGGCAGCCGCGGCGATGATCTCGATTCTCACCACGCTGGGCATTCTACTGTCGATCATCACCGAGGCCCTGCGTTTCTTCCAGATGCATAGCTTCTGGGACTTCGTGACCGGCACTACCTGGAATCCCGGCGCGAGCTTCCTTTCCGCCGCCGGTCGCGGCGAAGAGGGGGGCAGTGCCGCGCAGTTCGGGTCGATCCCGCTTTTCGCCGGCACCTTCATGATCACCCTGATCGCCATGCTGGTGGCGATTCCCTTCGGTCTGGGCGCGGCCATCTACATGGTCGAGTTCGCGCCCATGCGCATTCGCAAGGCTGCCAAGCCGGTGATCGAAGTGCTGGCAGGGATCCCCACCGTGGTATACGGCGTCTTTGCGGCCTTGACCGTGGCGCCGCTGGTGGTGGATATCGCCGGGCTGTTCGGGCTCGATGCCTCGTACTCCAATGCCCTGGCACCGGGGCTGGTGATGGGCATCATGATCATCCCGTTCATCTCCTCGCTGTCCGACGATGTCATCAACTCCGTGCCCAACAGCCTGCGGGAAGGGGCCCTGGCGCTGGGCATCACCAAAGGGGAAATGGTGCGCAACGTGGTGGTGCCCGCCGCCGCGCCGGGGATTATCTCGGCCTCGCTGCTGGCGGTGTCCCGCGCGCTGGGGGAAACCATGATCGTGGTCATGGCGGCCGGCATGCGTCCCAACCTGACCGCCAATCCGCTGGAAGACATGACCACCGTGACGGTGAGCATCGTTGCGGCGCTGACCGGCGATCAGGAATTCGAAAGCGCCCAGACACTCTCGGCCTTTGCCCTGGGGCTGGTGCTGTTCGTCGTGACGCTGACGCTGAACGTGGTGTCGGTGTTCATGATTCGCCGCTTCCGCGAGAAGTACCGCGTCAACAACCTGTAATCCGATAGGTCGAGAGCATGAGCCAATCGTTCGAAGAAATTTCCGCGCAGCTCAAGAAACGCCATCGGCGTTCGGCGCGCATGAAATGGATGACCATGGGCGCCTTGATCCTGTCGGCGGCATTCCTCGTCGTGTTCATTTCCGACATGGTGGTGCGAGGGTGGCCCGCGTTTCAGCAGGCGCAGCTGCAGGTCGAGGTCAGCTACGACGAGCAGTCCCAGAAATTGCCGCTCGCGGCCGTCGATGAGGACGTGCGCCCGCTGATCTCGCGCGGCTTCTTCCGCTCCCTGCCGCGCGAGATGGAAAACAACCCGGAGTTGATGGGCACCACCCAGACCCGATGGGTGATCGCCGACAGCCGGGTGGATCAGTTCCTCAAGGGAAACGAGGATCGGCTGCGTCCCGCCGACAAGGAAACGCTCCAGGCCCTGGTCGAGGACGGGCGCGCGGCGCTGAAGTTCAACACCACCTTCTTCACCACCGGTGACTCCAAGATGCCGGAACTGGCGGGGATCGCCTCGGCGGCCATCGGCACGGTGATGACCATGCTGGTCACCATGGCGGTGTGCTTCCCGATCGGGGTGATGACGGCCGTCTATCTCGAGGAGTTCGCGCCCGACAACCGCCTGACGCAGCTCATCGAGATCAATATCAACAACCTGGCGGCCGTGCCGTCGATCCTGTTCGGTCTGCTGGGGCTGGCGATCTACATCAGCTTCTTCGGGGTGCCGCGCTCCTCGCCACTGGTGGGCGGGTTGACCCTGGCACTGATGACGCTGCCGGTGATCATCATTTCGACACGCGCTGCCTTGCGCAGTGTGCCGGACAGCATTCGTCATGCCGCCTTCGGCGTGGGCTGCTCACGCTGGCAGGTCGTGCGCGATCACGTGTTGCCTGTCTCGCTGCCGGGCATCCTGACCGGTTCGATCATCGGTCTGGCACAGGCCATGGGGGAAACCGCGCCACTGATCATCGTGGGCATGGTGGCGTTCATTCCCGATGCCTCGATATCGATCACGGACGCCTCGACGGTGATGCCGGCGCAGATCTTCACCTGGGCCAGCGAGCCGAACAGCGCCTTTGCCGAGAAGACGGCGGGCGGCATCCTGGTGCTTCTGGCGGTGCTGATCTTTCTCAATGCTCTCGCCGTCTGGCTACGCAACAAATTCGAACGCCGCTGGTAAGCGACTTCAGACAGGACATCATCGCCATGAACGACACGACCCTGCAGAACTTTCAGACTCAGCAAGATCCGCCCACGGCTTCCAAGGATGCCGCGCGTGATCCTTATACCCAGGCGCCGACGCCCGACAAGGGGCAGCCGGTGACGCGCAACGAGAACGTCGAGGAAAACCTGAGCGTGCGCGTGCGCGACCTCAACCTGTGGTACGGCGACCACCAGGCGCTCAAGGACATCAGCATCGACATCTTCGCCAATACCGTCACGGCCCTGATCGGCCCTTCGGGGTGCGGCAAGTCGACCTTCCTGCGTTGCCTCAATCGCATGAACGACTTGATCAACTCGGTGAGCATCAAGGGACTGGTGGAAATGGACGGTCACGACGTCAATGCCCGCGGCATGGATGAAGTGGCCCTGCGCCGTCGCGTGGGCATGGTGTTCCAGAAGCCGAACCCGTTTCCCAAGTCGATCTACGAGAACGTCGCCTACGCGCCGCGCATGCACGACATGGTCAGCCGCAAGGCCGATCAGGACGAGCTGGTGGAGCGTGCATTGCGCGATGCAGGGCTGTGGAACGAGGTCAAGGACAAGCTGCACGAGCCGGGCACGTCGCTATCCGGCGGTCAGCAGCAGCGCTTGTGCATCGCGCGCGCCATCGCCGTGCGCCCCGACGTGATCCTGATGGACGAGCCGACCTCGGCACTCGACCCCATCTCCACGGCGACCATCGAAGACCTGATGGACAAGCTGAAGAAGGACTTCACCATCGTGACCGTCACCCACAACATGCAGCAGGCAGCACGCGTGGCGGATTACACGGCGTTCTTCCATCTCGGCGAGATGATCGAGTACAACGCCACCAAGCAGATGTTCTCCAACCCGCATACCAAGAAGGCGGAGGATTACATCACCGGGCGTTACGGCTGATGGTCTGACAACGCGAATGACCTCAAGGGCGCTTCGGCGCCCTTTTGCGTGTCGCGGCCTGGTTTTCGGGGCTTTCCGAACACCAGGTGTCTGGCAAGTCGCGCTTATGAGGTGATGCGCTGATACCCGCCGAGCACGCCAGGCTTGGCGAGCACCCATTGCCACAGCTGGATGTCGCGGGCCCGGAAGGCCGCCGCGCAGGACAGCAGGTAGTAGCGCCACATGCGGTAGAACTCGTCGCCGAAGCGAGCCCGGAACTGCGGCCAGTGGTGCTCGAAGTTCTCCCACCAGGCCATCAGCGTCTTGTCGTAATCGGCGCCGAAGTTGTGGAGGTCCTCGGTGACGAACAACCCGCCGGCCGCGTCGCCGATCTGGCCGATGGACGGCAGGTCACCGTTGGGGAAGATGTACTTGTCGACCCACGGGTCCGGCGTGCTTTCGCGGACATTCTTGCCGATGGTATGCAGCAGGAAGAGGCCGCCTTCCTTGAGGCAACGGTGGGCGACCTCCATGTACTCGCGGTGGTTCTTGCGACCCACGTGCTCGAACATGCCGATGCTGATGACGGCGTCGAACTGCTCGTCGATCTCGCGATAGTCCTGAAGCCGAAATTCCACGGGAAGCCCCTTCTTCATCAAGGACTTCCCGTAGTCGGCCTGCTCGCGCGAGATGGTGAGACCCACGCATTCCACGCCATAGTGCTCGGCGGCGTAGGCCATGAAACTGCCCCAGCCGCAGCCGATGTCGAGAATGCGCATCCCGGGCTTGAGATCCAGCTTGCG
The DNA here is from genome assembly GCF_039830575.1 of Chromohalobacter sp. Taxonomy (NCBI): domain Bacteria; kingdom Pseudomonadati; phylum Pseudomonadota; class Gammaproteobacteria; order Oceanospirillales; family Halomonadaceae; genus Chromohalobacter; species Chromohalobacter sp. The sequence goes on from NZ_JBDOOX010000013.1 coordinate 290,517, forward strand.
ACAGATCAGGTCGAGCTTGGCTTCCTGCGCGGCATCCAGAGTCTCGGCGTCGTGCCAGTAGCCACAGGTATAGGTCATGCGCTGATCGAGCATGGCAGCGTAGAAGTCGTTGCCCAGGTCGTAGTGCGCTTCGCCGACTTTCCAGGCGCGCTTGACGCTTTGCAGGTTGGTGAGCTTGGCACGCAGGGCGTGAAAGACCAGCTTCGATGGCTGTACCGCCTTGTTGATGTTGGCACGCAATAGCCGAAAGAAGAATTCGTCGAGGCGTTCGGCGTCCCAGAGGCCGGCCATGTAGGTTTCGCCGAGCCCGAGATTGCCTTCGGCGAGCGCCCGGTCGAAGACCTCGGGGGTATGAACGCGCATGTCCCACGGACGTGTGCCATTGATCTGGATATCGGCGCGGGCCAGGAGGTCGGTGACGAAGCGGTAGCTCTTGTGCTGTTCGAGCACGTTGGTGGTGTCGGTTTCCTTGAGTGGAGCGTTCACTGCAATTCTTCCTCTTGCTCGTGCCTCCAGTGGGGGGTGGAAGCTTATTTTGGCTTTTTCGCTCTGCTATTAGGCTAGTCGAACATTATACGTTATCGACACCGTTTGCACGCTACCGAGTTGATAGTTTTTATAGATGGCAAAACCCATGAAAAATCTATCGTGTGGTGTGCTGTCGACCAGGTCAGGCGAACCGCCGGCCATGCCTCCCCCCGGTCTCTGAACGGGATCACTGCCTTTGTCGAGGCAGACCCATCGCCAGGACGGCGCTGGCGGCGACCAGCGCCGCGGACACCGCCAGACAGGGCGCCAAGCCATGGGCCTGATAGACCCAGCCGGAGAGGACCGTGCCGACGAGACGTCCCATGGCATTGGCCATGTAGTAGAAGCCCACGTCCATGGAGACGCCCTCGGCGCGTGCGAAGCGCACGATCAGATAGCTGTGCCAGCTCGAGTTGATGGCGAAGAGAATGCCGAAGGCCAGCAGCCCCGCGATCAGCCAGGTGACGGTGGTCGCCAGCGGCGTGAGGGCGAGCAGGGCCGGGAGCAGGGCGAGCGCCGCGGCCAGGATGACGGTGGTGCTGCGCGTATCGCCGTGCAGGTGTCGCGTGATGCGCGGGGCCTGGGTCTGAACGCCACCGTAGCCGATCACCCAGACGGCCATCAGAATGCCGACGCTCCAGAAGTTCCAGCCGTGCTGATCGTAGAGGAACACCGGCAATGCCACCACGAACCAGATGTCGCGTGAAGCGAACAGGCACAGGCGTGCCGCCGCGAGAACGTTGACCGCGCGCGACGTGGAGAAGACCTCGCGGAACCTGGGCTTGGCTTTCTGGCGGCCCAGGTCGGCACGCAAACGCCATAGCGAAAGCCCCAGCACCACGGCCAGCATCACCCACATGGCGAGTATCGCGCCCTGGAAACCGATCAGCGTCAGCAACAGGCCGCCGGCGAAGAAGCCGGCCCCCTTGAGGGCATTCTTGGACCCCGTGAGGATGGCCACCCAGCGGTACAGCGCGCCCTGGGCGTTGCTGCTGTCCTTGGGGACCAGCACCTTGACCGCACTCTTGGCGCTCATCTTGTTGAGGTCCTTGGCGACCCCCGAGAGCGCCTGGGCGGCCATGACCCAGGGCACCGTCAAGGCCGAGGCCGGCACCAGCAGCATGCCCAGGGCGACCAGCTGCAGCCCCAGACCGAGGTTCATGGTGCGGTTGAGTCCCAGGCGGGCGCCGAGCCAGCCACCGACGAAGTTGGTGACCACGCCGAAGGCCTCGTAGAACAGAAACAGCAGGGCGATTTCCAGCGGCGAATAGCCAAGCTGATGGAAATGCAGCACCACCAGCATGCGCAAGGCGCCGTCGGTCAGCGTGAAGGCCCAATAATTGCCCGTGACCAGCAGATACTGGCGTATTTCGAAGGGCAGGGCGCGCAGGCGTTGCAGGGTCGTCATCGTGCCGGTTCCCGGGCGTTGCCGACTTTCAAGGCCAGTTCGGCGGTACGATTGGCATAGCCCCACTCATTGTCGTACCACGCGTAGAGTTTTACCTGGGTCTCGTTGATCACCATCGTCGACGGAGCATCGATGATCGCGCTGCGTGGATCGGTACGGTAGTCGATGGAGACCAGCGGGCGTGCCTCGTAACCCAGGATGCCGGCCAGCTCGCCTTCGGCCGCGGCTTCGAGCGCGCCGTTGACCGCGTCGACCGTGACCGCTCGTTCCAGCTCGAAGACCATGTCGGTGAGCGAGGCGTTGGCCAGCGGCACGCGCACGGCGTGGCCGTTGAGCTTGCCTTCCAGCTCGGGAAAGATCGCCGTGATCGCCTTGGCCGAGCCCGTGGTGGTGGGGATCAGGCTCATGCCACAGGCGCGAGCACGGCGTAGATCCTTATGCGGCGCATCGAGGATCGTCTGGGTATTGGTGATGTCGTGTACCGTGGTCATCGAGCCATGGCGGATGCCGAAGGTTTCGTGAATCACCTTGACCACCGGTGCCAGGCAGTTGGTGGTGCAACTGGCCGCGGTGACGATGCGGTGTCGCGCCGGAGCGAAATCGCCATCGTTGACGCCCATCACCACGTTGAGCACCTCGGGGTCCTTGACCGGCGCCGAGACCACGACGCGCGGCACGCCTTGATCGAGGTAGGGCTGCAGCTTGGCGGCCTTGGTCATGGCGCCCGAGGCTTCGATCACCACGTCGCATCGGGACCAGTCGCTGTCGGCGAGATCGCGATGGGTGCTGAAGATGATCGGGGTGTCGTCGATGACGAGCGAATCCGTCTCGGCGCGAATGCCCGTGCCGGGAGACCAGTGGCCGTGGACCGAGTCGAATTCCAGCAGATGGGCGAAGGTCGCCGCATCGCCGCCGGGATCGTTGATGCGAACGATCTCCAGCGGTTGCGTCGCGCGCGACGCCCACAGGACGCGCAGGGCAAGGCGGCCGATGCGCCCGAAGCCGTTGATGCCGATGCGTAATGTCATGCGATGTCTCCTGACGTGGAGGAAAAGAGAGCCGGCCTGGGCTCGGCGTGGCAAGCCGCCTGACGCCGGCTGGGGGTGCCGGCGTCGGCGAGTCGTCGGTGAGCCGTGATGACCTCCGGCGGCGCGGCGTCGCGCGAGGCCTCGAGAATGGTCGAGACCCATTCGGGCAGCGTCGGCTCGAGGCGATAGTAGATCCAGGCACCCCGGCGGCGACCGCGCAGCAGGCCGGCACGACGCAGGTAGGCCAGATGGCGCGATACCCTGGGCTGCGGGGCCGCCAGGGCCTCGGTCATTTCGCAGACGCACAGCTCGGGTTCGGTGCAGAGCAGCAGCGTCAGCGTCAAGCGCGTCTCGTCGGCGAGACAGCGGTGCAAGGCCGCCGGGGTCAGCACTGCCGTGGTCACTGGCTCAGGCCTCCCGGGACTGAACGCTCAACCATAGCCGCAGACGGCCACGAATCTCTTCGAGGGTCTGGGTGTAGGCGCCGTCACGCGGATTGAGGCGCGGGTCCAGGATATCCCAGAACAGCAGCTCGTCGGTGTTGCCTTCCCAGTCGCGGCAGCGCTGCTGGGCTTTTTCGCAGAGGATGATCACGCTGTCGAAATGCTCGCCGGCATAGGCCTCCAGCGATTTGCTGGCCAGCCCCGTGGTATCGATGCCCAGCTCTGCGAGAGCCTGCAGCGCCGCCTGCTGCGGCTCATCGGGCTCGACGCCGGCGCTGTAGGCCTCGAAGCGCTGTCCGGCCATGTGACGCAGCAGGGCTTCGGCCATCAACGAGCGGGCCGAGTTGGCGTTGCAGAGAAAGAGAACGCGTTTTTTGCTCATGGGTCAGCCTCGTGGGATATATGGCTAGACGAATATGCCCGAGATCCATGTCATTTCGATGAACGTGCCGGGCTACATGCCACGCTGATTGACGCGCCGAGATACCTCTTCGGCACTCTCCTTGCGTTCGGAGTAGCGGTCGGTGAGCAGGTCGCTGCGGTCGCGTGTCAGCAAGGTGAACTTCATCAGCTCTTCCATCACGTCGACGATACGGTCGTAGAGCGGCGAGGGCTGCATGCGGTCGTCGTCGCCGAATTCCAGGAACGCCTTGGGCACCGACGACTGGTTGGGGATGGTCAGCATGCGCATCCAGCGACCGAGAATGCGTAGCTGGTTGACCGTATTGAAGGACTGCGAGCCGCCGCAGACCTGCATGACCGCCAGGGTCTTGCCCTGGGTCGGGCGGACACCGCCCAGCGCCAGCGGAATCCAGTCGATCTGCGCCTTCATGATGCCGGTCATCGCGCCGTGACGCTCCGGGGAGCACCACACCATGCCTTCCGCCCACTGCGCCAGCTCGCGGAGCTCCTGAACCTTGGGGTGCGAGGCGTCCTCGCTGTCCGGCAAGGGCAGGCCGCGCGGATCGAAGCAACGTGTCTCGGCACCCATGGCAGCGAGCAAACGCGCGGCTTCCTCGCTGACCAGACGACTGAACGAGCGTTCACGCAGCGAGCCATGCAGCAGCAGGATGCGCGGCGGATGCGTGCTGAGTCGGGGCGCCATCAGCGCATCGCCGTCGGGGACGGCGAAAGATGCGGTGTCGAGATTGGGAAGGTCGTGCATGAACGACTCCTGTGTGGGATAGTCGGGTCAACGTAACTTCTACCGTTGTGCAAATATGGAAACGAATGACGCTCTCAAGGCCTTGTCGGCGCTGGCGCAGCGCACGCGACTGGCGATCTTTCGGCACCTGGTGGGGGTCGGCCCCGACGGTGCCTTCGCCGGCGATATCGCCGAGGCCCTCGGGGTCTCGCCCTCGACGCTCTCCTTCCATCTCAAGGAGCTCGCGCACGCCGGTCTGGTACATGGCGAGGCACATGGCCGGCATGTCCACTACCGTGCCGATTTCTCCCGGATGCGCGGCCTGGTGGATTACCTGACCGCGCACTGCTGTGACGATCGCCCCGAGCAGTGCCGATTGCCGGACGACACCGGCCGCTGCTGATCCCGGGGCTGGCGCTTCATGCCGCGAGAAACTGTAGCCAGGCAGCCAGTGCCAGCAGGGTGACCGTCAGCACGGGGACGGTGAGCACGATGCCCACGCGGAAATAATAGCCCCAACCGATGGTCATGCCCTTGCGCGCCAGGACGTGCAGCCACAGCAGGGTGGCGAGGCTGCCGATGGGCGTGATCTTGGGGCCCAGGTCGCTGCCGATGACGTTGGCATAGACCATCGCCTGCTGGGTCAGGTCGGTGACGTCGCTGGCATCGATCGACAAGGCGACCACCAGTACGGTGGGCATGTTGTTCATCACCGAGGAAAGCCCGGCGGCGATGAAGCCTGTCCCCAGCGTGGCGATCCAGGGGCCATGCCCGCCCAGCCATTCCAGACCGCCGGCGATCATGTCGGTCAGTCCGGCGTTGCGCAGGCCATACACCACCAGGTACATGCCCAGCGAAAACACCACGATGTTCCAGGGGGCGTCGCGCAGCACCTTGCGGGTGTGGATGTGATGACCGCGCTGGGCGATCACGAACAGGATCGACGCACCGATGGCGGCGATCACGCAGACCGGTACGCCCAGCGGTTCGGCCACGAAGAAGCCCACCAGCAAGAGCCCCAGTACCCACCAGCCGGCCTTGAAGACCGCCGGATCGCGGATGGCCTCGCGTGGCTTGCGCAGGTCGCCGAGGGCATAGGTCGAGGGCACCGCACGTCGAAAGAACAGGTACAGCATGCCGAGCGAGGCAAGTACCGAGACGATGTCCACGAGCACCATGACGCCCGCGTATTCGCCGAAGGCGATATCGAAGTAGTCCGCCGAGACGATATTGACCAGGTTGGAAATCACCAGCGGCAGGCTGGCGGTATCGGCGATGAAGCCGGCGGCCATCACGAACGCCAGTGTCGCACCGGCGCTGAAGCCCAGGGCGACGAGCATCTCGAAGACGATCGGGGTGAGGATCAAGGCCGCGCCATCGTTGGCGAACACCGCCGCGACCACGGCACCGAGCAGTACCACCAGGACGAACAGGCGACGCCCCCGGCCGTTGCCCCAGCGGCCGATATGCAAGGCCGCCCATTCGAAGAAGCCGGCCTCGTCGAGCAGCAGGCTGGTGATGATGATGGCAATGAAGGTGAAGGTGGCGTTCCAGACGATCGACCACACGGCGGGAATGTCCGCGGGGTGGATGACCCCGGTGAGTAGCGCGATCAACGCGCCCGCGCTTGCGCTCCAGCCGATCCCCAGGCCACGCGGCTGCCAGATGACGAGAATGAGCGTGGCGATGAAGATGGGCAGGGCAAGCAGCATGAGGCGTCCGTCGCGACTATCGAAAAATGACGCTTCTATATTTGAACAATCATGGAAATATTGCAACCGTTCGCCTGCCGTCGCCCGCGTGCGGGCAACGACAGTGGTACCACGAGCCGGTACCTCAGCCGATCTGGATGTGGCCCTCGGCGTAGCGCATTCCCCGCGTGCGCCGCGTGGCCAGGAAGTACCCCAGCGACAGCGGTCCGACACGGCCGAGCAGCATGGTGAGCATCAGCATCCATTGGCCGGGCAGCGACAGTTCATTGGTGATGCCGCGCGACAATCCCACCGTGCCGAAGGCGGAGACGCTCTCGAAGGCCAGATCGAGGAACGCGAGGCGGCCATCGGTGATGCACAGCACCAGCAGCGTCACGAACACCAGCGCCACCCCGGCCAGCGCCACGGCGACGGCCTTCATCACCGTCTGTTCGCCGATGGCGCGCCCGTAGGCCGTGGGCTGCGTGCCGCGCAGGAAGGCCCGGGCCACCAACAGCAGCACGATGAAGGTGGTGAGCTTGATGCCGCTGGCGGTGGAGCTCGCGCCGCCACCGATGAACATCAGCAGCATGGTGAGCAGCGATGAGGCGTCGGACATGGCCGCGGTATCGACGCTGTTGAAACCGGCGGTACGTGGTGTCACGGCCTGGAACCAGGCCGCCTGCAGCTTGTCGCCGAGGCTTTCCAGCCCGCCCAGTGTCGCGGGATTGTGCCATTCGAGCGCTGCCATCGCCGCCATGGCGACCAGGTTGATGGCCAGGGTCGCGCACAGCACGATCTTGGTCTGCATGGAGAACCGTCCCCAGTGCCGCTTTTCGCGAATGTCGCTGATCACCACGAAACCCAGGCCGCCGACGATGAAAAGGCTGCTGACGACCAGCGTGACCAGCGGCGTGCCGACGTCGCGCGTCAGGCTGTCGGGCCACAGCGAGAAACCGGCATTGTTGAAGGCGGATACCGCATGAAACAGGCTGGCCCACAAACCGCGCGACCAGCCGAGCTCGGGGACCCAGTGCAGCGCGAGAAGTCCCGCCCCCACTGCCTCGACCAGGACGGCGAAGGCTACCACCAGGCGCACGAGTTGCGAGAGTTCACCCAACGAGGTTTCACCGAGGGCTTCTCGCACCAGGTTCTGCTGCTGCAGGGGGAGGCGGGCCCCCAGGAGCAGCAGGGTCAGAGCCCCGAAGGTCATGAACCCCAGTCCGCCGATCTGGATCAAGGCCAGCAGCACGACCTGGCCGAACGGTGTGAAAGCGCTGGTATCGACGACCGCCAGCCCGGTGACCGTCACCGCCGAGGTGGCGGTGAACAGCGCCTCCTGCCAGTCGAGCGTTACCGTCGCGGCCATGGGCAGGCGCAACAAGCCGCCGCCGATCAGGCAGAGCAGGGTAAAGCCCAGCAATAGCGTTTCCGGCGGCGAAAGCCTAAGTACGCGGCCGTGTGGCGTATGTCGCCAGGGGCGTGACAGGCGTTGCCAGAAACTCATGAGCACGCCCCGTGGAGCCGTGCGTCGCTCGGGGCGCGGTGGCGAAGTGGTGTCATAGCTTGTTGCCCAGCTCGCGCAGCGCGGCGAGATCCCCCATCAGAACCAGGTGGTCGCCGCGTGCCAGCTCGGTAGTGCGCTCGGGCGCGCGGATTACCTCGTCGCCTCGCTTGATGGCCACCAGACACAGGGCGCGTTCGTCGATATCGAGCTGCGCGACGGTGGCGCAGTGCTCGGTGAGGCGTTCGGTTGCCTCGATCTCGACGATGAACTCGCGTTCGCCGAGACGGATGAAATCGACCATGGCATGATAATTGAGGCTTTCGGCGACGCGGATGCCGGTGTCGTATTCGGGGTACACGATATGGTCCGCGCCGAGGCGGTCGAGCAGCTTGTAGTGAGCGTCCGAGTGGGCCTTGGCCCAGATTTCGCGGGCCCCCAGTTCCTTGGCGTGCAGGGTGCAGATCACGCTGGCCTCGAGGTTGCCGTCGACGTCGATGACCACGGCGTCGTAGTCCTCCAGCGACAGCTCGGCGAGTGCCTTTTCGTCGGTGACGTCGGCGATGACGGCGTGATCGAGGTGCTCGGCCATGGCGTCGACACGAGACTCGTCGCGATCGACGCCAAGTAGCTGATTGTTATGCCGCTTGAGCTCGCGAGCGACCGTGCTGCCGAAATAGCCGAGTCCGAGAATGGCGAATTGGCGTGTCATGCGACCTCCAGGGCTGTCGATGCAAGTGATGCGCCGGGTCCGGGAGTCAGCTTCGCATAAGCCGGCAATCGGCTCCAGCGATTGCCTCGCCGTCGCGGTTCGGGCGGACGCGGTTCGCGAAATGTCGATGGAAAACGGTAGAATCGCCCGGTGGCAAGTGCTCGCGCCGCGCTGCATGAACCACAAAAATAACCCTTCAGGTGAACCATGACGGCAAGACAGCAACCCAAAAATCTTTGGATCGGCCGCTGGGGCTTCGTGCTGGCGGCGACGGGCTCGGCAGTGGGCCTTGGCAATATCTGGAAGTTTCCCTACATGACTGGCGAGTACGGCGGCGGCGCCTTCGTGCTCGTCTACCTGGCCTGCATTCTGTGCATCGGGATCCCCGCGATGATGACCGAGATCGCCTTCGGGCGGCGCGGGCGCGGGAGTCCCATCGATGCCGTCAAGCGCGTGGCGCAGGAGTCCGGTCGCGGCAAGATCTGGTCCGGGTTCGGCTGGATGTCGATGCTCGCCGGGTTCATGATCCTGTCCTTCTACGTGGTCGTCGCCGGCTGGTCGCTTGCCTACCTGTGGAAGGCGATCAGCGGCGGCCTGCAGGGTGGCAGCGTCGAGGACATGGCGGCCATCTTCGGCGCCAACAACGCCAATCCGCTGACGCTGGGGGCGTGGAGCACGCTGGTGACGGTGGTGACCATGTTCATCGTCGGCAAGGGGGTGCAGGAAGGCATCGAGCGCAGCATGCGCTGGATGATGCCGGGCATGGTGCTGTTGCTGTTGGCCATGATCGTCTATGCCATGTTCTCCGGCGGCTTCGGCGAGGCGGTGACGTTCCTGTTCTCCTTCGAGGTGGGCAAGCTGTCCAGCGCTGGCCTGCTGGCGGCGATGGGGCATGCCTTCTTCACGCTGTCGCTGTCGGCGGGGGCGATCATGGCCTACGGGGCCTACCTGCCCGACAGCAAGTCCATCGCGCGCACCACCTTCACCGTGGCGATCTGCGATACGCTGATCGCGCTGATGGCCGGTCTGGCGATCTTTCCGGCGATCTTCGCCAACGGCATGGATCCGGCCAGCGGGCCGGGGCTGATCTTCATGAGCCTGCCGCTGGCCTTCCAGCAGATGCCGCTGGGCAATGTGCTGCAGGTGATCTTCTTCGTGATGCTCAGCGTGGCGGCCCTGACCTCCGCCGTGTCGATGATCGAGGCCACCGTAGCCTGGCTGACCGAGCGCAAGGGCATGAGTCGCAAGCGTGCGGCATGGAGCAGTGGCATCGTGCTCTGGTTGCTGAGCACGCTGGCCATGCTGTCCTTCAACCTGGGTGCCGACTGGACGCTCGCCGGGAAGACCGTCTTCGACTGGCTCGATTACCTGACCTCGCGCTGGATGATGCCGCTGGGCGGTCTGGGGCTCTGCCTGATGGCCGGCTTCCTGCTGCGCGACGAGATCTTCCGCGACGAACTGCGGCTCTCCAGGCGCCAGCATGCCTTGTGGCTGCTGATGGTCCGCTACGTCAGTCCTCTGGGCATCGTGCTGATCTTCATCGATGCGCTGGGAGTGATGAGCATCGATATCGGCAGCCAGTGGCCGTGGTTCCTCGCGGTGCTGGTGGCCATCACCGTGCTCGGTGAGATGCTGAGCCCGCGCGTCAGGCGCCAGGTGGTTGGCTGAACGCGGCCCCACAGACAGGCACGACAGATGAAGAAGCCCGGCCAAGGCCGGGCTTCTGCGTGTCGAGAACTGACGCGCGCCTCGTCAGGATCCGTCTTCGATAGTCCAGGTGACGCTGACGCCGGCGTCGATGCCGATCTCGCCGGCCCGATACTGCGGCGCGGCCTTGGCGTCGGCGGACTCGGCCCGCATCATCATGGGGCGAGGCGTGTAGTCGGGTGCCTGGGTTTCCTCGACGCGCACCACACGACCGAGCTTGACCTCGAGGGTGTCGGCCATCAATCGGGCCTTCTGCCGGGCGCGCTCGAGTGCCTGGGTCAGCGCCTTGTCGCTGGCGGCATCGCGGTCGGCGAGGTCGTATTCCACGCCGTCCAGCGCGTCCACGCCCGCGGCGGTCAGCGCATCGAGAATGCGTGGCAGGTGTTCCAGGTCGCGAATCGTCACGCTCACGGGACGCTCGACCTGGGTGCGTACCCGGGGCTCGGCGTCGTCGTCGCCCTGGGGCTGGATCATGATCTCGGGGCGCACGTTGAGCGAACCGGCCTGGATGTCGCGGCTTTCGACGCCGGCGTCCTCCAGGGCGTCAATCAGATCACCGGTGCGCGATTCCAGTCGCTCGCGCGCATCGCCCAGCGCCTGGGCGTCGTTGCCGGCCTCGCTCTGCGCCACGGCGGGGGTCCGCTCCCAGAGGCGCGCATTGAGGCGGGCCATGTCCGGCGCCACGTTGAGGGTCGACTGGGCCTGCACGTGCAGCTCGTGCGGTGCCTGCGGCCCCGGTTTGGCCTGCGCCTGGGTGGCGACCAGCAGCGTGCCGAGAAGCGCGGTGGCCACGAGGGGGAGACGGAATTCCTTGCGTGTCATACGAACCTCCTGTCGCGGTGAGAAATCGGGCCGCTGCCCGGGCGAGCGACCCATCGGGACATGCTATCCTGCGCGTTCGTCAGTGGCTAATGGAGTCGTGAGATTGCCGCGTCTTTCCCCGTTTCTTGCACATGTCGTGATGCTCGCATGGTTCAGCGTCGCGTCGCTTTTCAGCGCGTCGGCGATGGCAGCGCTCGAAGTCGACGACGACGCGGGCCGTACGGTGGCGTTGACGGCGCCCGCCGAGCGTGTCGTGGCACTGGCGCCGCACATCGTGGAGCTGCTGTACGCGGTGGGGGCCGGCGAGCGCGTGGTGGGGGCCCTCGAGGGCAGCGATTTTCCACGCGCCGCGCGGGACATCCCTCGGGTGGGCAGTTACCGAGGCATCGCCCTGGAAGCCATCATGGCGCGCGAGCCGGACCTGGTGGTGACCTGGCGCAGTGGCACGCCGCGCAGCGTGGTGACGCGTCTCGAGGCGCTGGGCGTGCCGGTCTACGCCAGCGAGCCGCGGCGACTCGCCGACGTGGCTGGCGACCTGCGCGACCTGGGGCGTCTGACCGGTCACGCCGAGGCAGGCGCGCGTGCGGCCGAGGCGTTCGAGGCACGCCTCGCGGCCGCTCGGCAACGCCTGCCCGAAACGCCGCGCGTGTTCTATCAACTGGGGCGCCACCCGCTGACCACGCTGGGCGACGGCCACATCGTCACCCGGGCGATTCGCCATTGCGGCGGGGAGCCGCTGTTCGCGGACCGCCGGGTCCTGGTGCCTGAAATCGGTCGCGAAGCCTTGATCGAGGCGCGCCCTGACGTGATTCTCGCGGCCGCGCCGGACGATGACTGGCAGCAGGCCTGGCAGGACGACACCCTGCTGCCGGCGGTGCGCGAGGGCCATCTGTACACTCTCGATCCCGATGCCATCAGTCGCCCCGGACCGCGCCTGATCCAGGGCGTCGAGCAGGTCTGCCGGGCGCTCGAGCGGGCGACGCCACCGTCCTGACCGGGCGGCTCAGTAGTCGATGCCGCGACGTGCCTGAACGCCGGCATTGAAGGCGTGGCGCACTTCCTGCATCTCGGTGACGGTATCGGCCATGTCGAGCAGTTCGCGATGCGCATTGCGGCCGGTGACGATCACCGTCTGTTCGCTCGGTCGATTGGCGATGGCCTCGCGCACCGAGGCGATGTCGAGATAGCCGAACTTGAGCATGTAGGTGATCTCGTCGAGGACCACGAGATAGACATCGGGGTCTTGCAGCAAGGTCAGGGCGTCACGCCATACCGCCTGGCAGGCGGCGGTGTCGGCCTCGCGGTTCTGGGTGTCCCAGGTGAAGCCGGTGGCCATGACGTGCACGCTCAAGTTGGCGTCATCCGCCAGGCGTTCGCGCTCGCCGCACTCCCACATGCCCTTGATGAACTGTACCACGCCGACGCGATAGCCGTAGCCGAGTGACCGGGTGACCGTTCCCCAGGCGGCGGTGGTCTTGCCCTTGCCGTTGCCGGTGAAGACCAGCAGCAGGCCGCGCTGCTCGGTGGCGGCGGCGACTTTCTCGTCGACATGCGACTTGAGCTTGCGCATGGCGTTGCGGTGGCGGGTCTGGCGATCGTCGGTCATGGTGATGTCCTTGGCAAAACCCGCAACGTACCGCGCTCGCGGCCGTAATGCGACCGCTCATGGGCCCGATGTGCGAGCCCCTGAAGGACGAGCGTGCTTACAGGCGCTGTTCGAGTTCCTGCCAGAGGCCGCGGTACGCTCGCGCAGCGGCGGAGCTGCGGGCGAACTGCGTGACGGGGGCGCGTTCGAGGCCCATGCGCTCGACGGCGCTGGCGTAGGGAATGGTCGTCGTCATCATCAAGGGCCAGTCTTCACTCAGGGTGGCCATGACGTCGAGATGCAGCTTCTTGCGCCGGTCGGCGAGGGTGAAAAAGGGCCACACGGGGCAAGCGTGGTCGACGTCGTCGAGGTGCTCCCGCAACTGCTCCAGGGTACGCAGCGAAAGCGTCGTCGGGATCACCGGCACCAGCAGGGCGTCGGCGCTCGAGAAGACGTGCTCGGAAAGCGTGGAAATGCTCGGTGGGCAGTCGAGGATCACCAGGTCATAGTCGTCGTGAACGGGCTTGAGAATCTTGCGCAACCGGCTGAGCTTGCGGTCTTCCAGCAGGTGATCCAGCTCCCGCGAGCCGAAGGATGCCGGCAACAGGTCGAGCCCGGGCGTTTCGCTGGTGCGAATGACCTTGTCGAAGGAGGCCTTGCCTTTCACCAGCTTGTCCACGCCGCCCCGCACCTTGGGCTTGGCACGCAGGTAGAAGGTCGTGGCCGCCTGCGGATCGAGGTCCCAGAGCAGCACGCGATAGCCGGCCTGGCTCGCCAGGGCGGCCAGGTTGACGGCGGAGGCAGTCTTGCCCACGCCACCCTTGATACTGTAGATGGCTAGCATTTTCATCGAGGCATCTCCCGGCAAGTGGCGCGTGGGGCACCTTGGCAGCGAGGTGTGACGGTTGCGTGTCAGCGACATGACAGTGGCGCCTGGGACGGGCCGATACCCCGCCTGGCGCAAGACATGACGCCATGCTCCACTATACCCTAGTGTGGTGTTTTCAAAGTTCGTACAATTAATCTGGCTTGTCGGTGCGTCGCTCAAGGGCTGATGCTGCTCGACCCACCGACGCCACTATCTCGTCAGCAGTTTTCCGCCATTGGAAAGGCTTGG